>CAUZHA010000057.1:0-27421 GCA_963579555.1 Planctomycetes bacterium UBA1146 | reverse complement strand
AAGCTGCGGTTCCTCCTGGCCTTGGCGCCTTTTTTCGCGGCTGGGACCACCCCGGGGTTGATGAAGATTCCGATGGTGATGGGCATCTCGCCGGAGTGGATCAGGTTGTCGAAGACCACCGTGGCGCGGAACTGGCCTTTCTCGTTCACATACCACTTGCCGTCCTGGAAGACCATCACCGCGGCTGGGGCCGAGCCATCATATTGGGCCGGGACGTAGACCCAGTAGTCGCGCTCCGTTCCGGGAAAGACCGCGCTTTTATGGCTGTGCCGGGTGACCTTGCCGGCCGGGATGCCGTCTTTGGGTTTGGAGTCTACGCCGAGAACGTATTGCTCGTCGCCGGCGCCGGCGGGAGACGTCAACAGCAGCAGAATCACTAAGGCGGTGGGATATCTCATCTCGGCTTCTCCCTGGTATGGCTTTCACGTCCGTCCGGCGTCATTTCCAATGAGCGGGCGGGAGGGAAGATTATAAGCGGTACAGCCCCCTGGCAAGAAGTCGTTTAAGTCTCTATCAGGGCAAAGAACTCCTCTTCCGAGAGGATGTTGACCTTGAGGGCGCGAGCCTTTTTCGCCTTGGAGGATTTCGAGTCCGGGTTGGCCATGACGAGATGGTCAAGCTTCGAGGTTACATCTTTGAGAGAGCGTCCGCCGTTCGCCTTGACCCTCTCCTCGAGTTGTTTGCGGGTGAGGCGTTTCTCAGTCAGAGGGTTGATGCGCTGGATGGCGCCGGTGAAGCAGAAGGTCTTTCCGTTCAGCACGCCGTCCACCTCCTCGGCGGGCTCGCCCGGGAGGGGCTCAACTCCGAGGTTTCGGAGCTTTTCGATGAGGGCGCTCTTTTTTTGCAGCCCGGCGACAATTCCCTCGGCGGAGATGTCAGCGAAGCCCTTGACCGCGGCGATCTCCTCGGCGGTCATTTCGAGGAGCTGGGCGAGGGTGATCACGCCCTCGTCGATGAGCATGCGGGCGCGCTGACGTGAAAAGCCGGGGATGTTGAGGGCCGCGATGAAGCGCTCAAGAGCGGGCCCCCTGGAATCGCCGATGTTCTGGACGATCTTGGCGGCGAGGGTCTCGCCCATACGATCAAGAGGGACCAGCGCCTCGATCGAGAGCGTGTAGAGATCGGCCGGGTCCTTGAGCAGCTCCGCCTCGATCAGGGTGCTCACCCATTTTTCTCCGAGGGAGTCGATCTCCAGAGAGTTGATCCATTTCAGGATGTCGCCGTAGGTTTTTCCGGGGCACTCGTCGCTGGGGCAGACCAGGAATTTTCCATCCATGCACAGGGGGCCGCGACAGCTCGGGCAGTCCGCGGGCGGCTCGGGTTTCTCCCCGCTGCCCGGCTCGAGAACCCGGATAACCTTGGGGATGACATCGCCCCGACGCTCGACGAAGACCGTATCCCCGATTCTCAGGTCGAGCTCGGCGATGGCGTCGACATTGTGCAGGGTCGCGTTAGAGACCGTGACGCCGGCGATCTGCACGGGTTCGAGGCGGGCCACCGGGGTGATCCGGGAGCCGAGCCCGAGGGACCAGTCCACCTCGAGCAGCTTCGTGGCGCTGCCGGAGGAGGGAAACTTGTAGGCCATGGCGTAGCGCGGCTTGTTCTGGCGGCTGCCGAGCTCCTGCTGCAGGGCGATCGAGTCGGACCGTACGACGAGGCCATCGATCTCGTAGTCGAGCTCGAAGCGCCTGCCCTCGCCTTCTTCGTCCCCTTCGTAGAGCCTGTAGATCTCCAGCAGCCCTTCCATCGTCTGGTCAAAATAGCTGACCGCGATCGGCAGGCCGAGCTCTTCGCCAAGACAGGCCATCTTCTCCTTTTCCGTCTCGAATTCGCGGTCGACGCTGAGCACATCGTAGAAGAAGAGCTCGAAGTGCCGGTTCAGCGACCGGTCGCCATGTTTCTTCCTGACGGTTCCGCTGACGGTATTGCGCGGGTTGGCGAAATCTTTTTCCCGGAAGTGTTCCTCGAAGGCGCTGAGGCGCAGGATGACCTCGCCGCGGACGCTGCCGGTGAAGGCGACCGGCAGCTCGCTGGAGATGTTCGCGAAGTGCGCTGCGTTGTGGGTTACGACCTCACCCGTGAAGCCGTCTCCACGGGTGATCGCATCCACGAGCCGGCCGTCCCGGTATTCGAGCTCGAGGCTGATGCCGTCGTATTTTTCCTGGATGAGGAAGAGCGGCCCGGTTTTTTCCACCCAGAGCTCCAGCTTGTCCGCCGTGACCTTGTCCAGCGATCCCATCGGGATGCGGTGTTCCTTTGTGGGCAGGCCGGCCTGGTCGAGGTCGACGGGAGCGCCCACCTCGGCGAGGACCTCGCTGTCGGGGGCGAGCTTCTTGAGCTCGTCGACCAGCTCGTCGAATTCCGCATCGCTGAGCTCCGGCTGCTCGTTGTAGTAGAGCTGGCGGTGGCGTCGGAGCTCCTTCTCCAGGCTCGCGATCCGTTTTTTCTTTTCAACCATGGAAAGGTTCCCTCAGATCTTCTTCAGCTCTACCCGGTTATCGTGAAAGGTTGAGCCGCCGCCGAGATCGGTCAATCGGTTGGATGTCAGGAGGTTGATGCCGTGCCCCTCCACCCCGTGCGAGGGCCACCAGGTCCCCTCAGCGACCAAGGTACCCTTGTTGGTGTCTGTTGTCACCCGTGCTGAGAGGCGAACGGAGCCCTGCCGGTTTGAGATCTCGACCAGGTCCCCGTCGATGAGCTCACCCGCGTCATCGGGATGGATCATCAGGAAGGGGCGGCCGCCCTCTCGTCTTCTCGCCTTCTCAAGGTTGCCGAAGGATGAATTCAGGAAGGAATGCGCCGGCGGAGTGATCAGGCGCAGGGGGTAGCGCTCCAGGTCCTCCTTCTCCGGCTCGACATAATCTACCAGTGGCGCAAGGCCCTGCTCCTCGAGCTCGGAGGAATGGAATTCGAGCTTCCCCGATGGCGTTTCAAAGCGCTCCCCGAAGCCGCAGGTTTTTCTCGGGATGTTCAGGCGGGTGATTTCTCCGGCGAGGATGCTCTCCGGGTCGAGCCCCTCGAGGTTCGGGTGAGAGCCGCTGAGCAGGGCGCGAGCGTGCTCCCGGGTGTCCAGGTTGAACCAGGGGTCGTCGTAGCCGAGCTCCTTCGCGAGGGCCTGTACGACCTCCAGGTTGCAGCGCGATTCTCCAAGGGGAGCGATGGCGGGCTCGGCGTATTGAAGGTAGAGGTGTCCGTAGGCCTTGTAGAGATCCGCGTATTCGGCGAATGTCGGGGCCGGCAGAACGATGTCGGCATAGCGGGCAGTATCTGTGAGAAACCGCTCATGAACGACCGTGAACAGATCTTCCCGGGCGAGCCCGGCGTGGACCTGGGCCTGCAGGGGAGCGGTGGCGGCCGGGTTGGTCCCGTGGACATAGAGAAATCGGATCGGCGGGTCCTGCCAGTCGCACAGGGCCGGTCCGATGTCGGTCATGTTCAGGCTGCGAGGCTCTCCCTCGAGCCAGTCGGGGCGGTTGATGGCGTCGAGCTCGAGCTGAAACTCGCAGCCTGTGTCGTATTGGACGCCGCCGCCGAGCGCCTCGTAGGAGCCTGTGAACCCGGCCAGGGAGCAGATGGCCCGGACCGCGCCGCCGCCGCGGGTGCTTCTGCCGATTCCAATCCCCACCTTGATGAGCGGGGCGCTGGCGCCGGCAAGTTCCCGGGCCAGGCTCTCGATGTCTTCCTCCGCCAGGCCGGTGAGCTTCGCCGCCCTGGCCGGCTCGAAGCGCGGCAGTACCTCGCGGCTCAGGCGCTTGAAGCCGGTGGTTCGCCGCTCGATGAAATCGCGGTTGAGCAACCCGTCCCTCTCCAGGATGTGCATCAGGGCCAGGGCGAGCGCCGCGTCGGTCCCCGGTCTTATGCCGAGCCACTGGTCCGCGACCCTCGCCGTTCGATTGCGGTAGGGGTCGATGACGATCATGCGGGCGCCTTTTTTACGGGCCGCATCGAGGAAGGGCATCAGGTGTACCTGGGTGGTGACCACGTTCGCTCCCCAGACGATGATGAGGTCGCTGTGCGCCGTGTCCTCGGGGTCCACTCCGTAGCCGCTGCCGACCGTGACCCGGTAGCCCTCGTCGGCTCCGTAACAGCAGATATTTTGGCGCAGCTGCGTGGCGCCCAGCCGGTTGAAGAGGGCGTTGGGGCAGTTGCGGTTCACGAGGCCCATGGTGCCGGCGTAGGTGTATTGCAGGAGCGATTCGCCGCCGCTCTCCCGGCTGGCGATGTTGACGCGCTCGGCGATGACGGAGACCGCCTCCTCCCAGCTGACGCGCTCAAAGCGGCCCTCGCCCTTGGGTCCGCATCTGCGAAGGGGATGGAGCACACGCTCGCTCGAGTAGACGATCTGTTCGTAGGTGTTGACCTTGCCGCAGAGAAAGCCCCTGGTCACGGGGTGCCCGGGGTCTCCCCGGAATTGAACGGCCTGGGCGCCGCCCGGGTTCCCTCCATCATCCTCAATGGTGACCAGGACGCTGCAGGCATCAGGGCAGTCGTGTGAGCAGACGGTTTTTACTATGCGCGGCATGGCTTGGGGGTAGTTCCAGGGCCGTGGGTCAGAGCGATCTTCAGCAGGATCTATTTTCACCTTCGGAGCCGGGGTTTTCAATGCTTCCCAGCGGCGACAGCAGAGGGCTGTTGGGTTAGAATCCTGAATCCACAGAGAGCTGGATGGAATCCGCATGAGCCGAATGATTCTTCTTACAGAGGGAATGTCGAATCCCGCCGAGGCCAAGACCGCCACGGGGTTGCTTCGCTACCGCGGCGAGGAGGTGGCGGCGGTATACGATTCCGCCTGCGCCGGGAGGACCGCCGGGGAGGTGCTCGGAGTCGGTGGCGCAATCCCCTTTGTTGATTCTCTCGCCGGCCTCGAGGCTGACACCCTGGTGATGGGGATCGCCACCGCCGGAGGTGAGCTGCCCGGCAGCTGGCGCGCGATCATCTCCGATGCCCTCCGGGGGGGGATGAAAATCCTCAATGGCCTCCACGCCTTTATCGCGGATGATCCGGAGCTCGCGTCGCTGGCCGCGGAGCATGGCGGCGAGCTTATCGATGTTCGCTGTCCTCCAGCCGATCTCGTGGTGTCGTCTAATGAGGCGCGCAACACGGCCTGCTTCAGGGTGCACACGGTCGGGCACGACTGCGGTGTCGGAAAGATGCTGACGGCCCTGGAGCTGACGGCGGCCCTGAGAGAGAGAGGGCATACGGCGGAGTTTCTCGCCACCGGCCAGACCGGCATCATGATCAGCGGCGGCGGCATCCCGATCGATGCGGTGGTCAGCGATTTCGTCTCCGGCGCGGCCGAGCGGCTGGTGCTCGAAAATAGAGACAAGGATTTTGTCCTTATCGAGGGGCAGGGCTCCCTTGTCCATCCGCTCTATTCGGGAGTGACGCTAGGTCTCCTGCATGGCTGCGCTCCCCAGGCGATGGTCATGGGCTTCGACCCGACCCGCGCGACCATTCGCCACAGCGAGCAGGAGATGCCTCCGCTCAAGGAGGTGATCGAGCTCTACGAGTCGATGGCGAATGTGATGTCTCCTTCACGGGTCGTCGCGGTGGCCGCTAACACTTCCTCCCTCGATGAGGCCGCGGCGCAGAAGCTCCTCGCCGCCCTGCGTGACAACCTCGGCCTGCCGGCTGCCGACGTGGTGCGATTCGGCTGCGAGCCGATTGCAGATGCGGTGCTTGAAGAGCGCCGCCGTCTCAGCGAAGGTTCCAGCCAGGGAGGTTGCGCATGAAGTTACAGACAGCCATCGAAGAGATCCATCTTCGTCACACCTTCACGATCTCACGGGAATCCCAGGACGTGGTTCGGGTGGTTACGGTCGAGCTTTCCGACGGAGAGCTCTCCGGCTTCGGCGAGGCCAGCCCATCGAGCTTCTACGGGGAGGATGCCGAGGGAGTGCGCGAAGACCTTCAGCTCCTCGAGGCGCTGGCCGCGGAGGCCGACCCGCTGCATTATCGCGACGTCCTGGAGCAGGCCGCCGAGCTGCTCGGCGACCGCCGGGGGGCTCTCTGCGCCTTTGACACCGCCCTCTTCGACCTGGCGAGCCGCAAGCTCGGCGCGCCGCTGTGGCGAATCCTCGGCCTCAATCCGGAGCGGACGCCGCTATCTTCCTTCACCATCGGCATCGATACGGTCGAGCACATGGTGAGCAAGCTCCGTGAGGCTGCCCAATATCCCATCCTGAAGGTGAAGCTAGGTACCCCGCAGGACATCGAGATCATTCGCGAGCTCCGCAAGGAGACGGACGCGGTCTTCAGGGTTGACGCGAACTGCGGCTGGACGGCCAGGGAGACCATCGAAAAGTCCGCGGAGCTGAAGGCGCTCGGGGTGGAGTTCATCGAGCAGCCGCTGCCGCCGGAGGAGCTCGATGCCATGGAGGAGGTGTGCCGAAAATCGGTCCTGCCTGTGATCGCAGATGAGAACTCCATCATTCCCGGGGACATACCGAAGCTCGCCGGGCGCTTTCATGGCATCAACATCAAGCTGGTGAAGTGCGGCGGGATCCTCCCGGCCCTGCGGATGGTGCATCTCGCCCGGACCCTGGGACTGCGGGTCATGTTCGGCTGCATGATCGAGACCTCTATCCTGATCTCGGCGGCCGCCCAGCTCGGCCCGCTGGCTGATTATCTTGACCTCGATGGAAATATCCTCATCGACGATGACCCCTACGCCGGGGTTGAGAACGAGGCCGGCCGGTTGTCGCTCAGCGAGGGCTGGGTGCGGCGGCGCTGACGGAAGCGCTCTTCGCGAGAGCCGCCTCGGCATTGTGTACTCGACGCGGGGAGGGTCTTCCTGCATGATGTGGCCCTTTAAGCCAATCAGTGAGGATTGTGATATGAGCGCCAAGATCAGGTGGGGAGTCCTTGGGGTCGCGAAGATAGCCGTTGAGAAGGTTATCCCGGCGATGCAGCAGGGAGAGTTTGCGGAGGTGGCCGCGATCGCCTCGCGAGATGCCGCGCGCGCCGCCTCGGCGGCCGAGTCGCTGGGGATCGCGAAGAGCTACGGCTCCTACGAGGAGCTGCTGGCGGATCCGGACATCGACGCCGTCTACAATCCGTTGCCCAACCATCTGCACGTCTCCTGGTCGGTGAAGGCGGCGGAGGCGGGCAAGCACGTTCTCTGCGAGAAGCCGATCGCCCTGTCCGCTGCCGATGCGCTCGAGCTGATCGAGGCCCGGGATCGCACCGGGGTCAGGATCCAGGAGGCCTTCATGGTTCGCACCCACCCCCAGTGGCTCGCGGTGAGGGACCGTGTCCGGGACGGCTCAGTCGGCCAGCTTCTCGGAGCGCAATTCATCTTCAGCTATTTCAACCGTGACCCGGATAATATACGCAACCAGGCGGATATCGGCGGCGGAGCGATCATGGATATAGGCTGCTACCCGATCACCACCTCCCGTTTTGTTTTTGGCGAGGAACCCACCCGGGTGCTTGGGCTTGTGCAGCGGGATCCGGACATGGGCATCGATCGTCTTGACTCGGCGATCCTCGATTATCCCTCGGGCCAGGCCTCCTTCATGTGCAGCACCCAGATGGTGCCGTACCAGCGGGCGCATTTCTTCGGCAGCGAGGGTCGCCTGGAGGTGGAGATTCCCTACAATGCTCCGCCTGACAGGCCCTGCCGGGTCTTTCATTCCCGGGGAGATCTCTTCGGCGAGGATATCGAGACGCTGGAATTCGACAGCTGTGATCAATACACCATCCAGGGGGATGATTTCTCCAGGGCGATCCTGGAGGATCGGGAGGTGACGACGCCGCTTGAAGATGCCGTCGCCAATATGAAGGTGATCGAGGCGCTCTTCCGCTCCGGCGAGAGTGGAAGCTGGGAGACGCCCTGAGTCGCAGCCTGAGGATCAGAGGCTCAGCAGGAAGCTGAGGAGATCCGAGCGGGCCGCGTCGGGCAGGTCTTTCATGGCTGCCGACCGATGGAGCTCGAGGGCCCGGGAGAGAGACCGGGCCCTGTTGTCGTGCAGGAACCGGCCGCGGTGGGGAAGGCCCCTGAGCGAGGGTGGATTGTACGAGCCCTGCCCGGTTTCATCCGCGAGGCCGACATCGTAGGACCCCGCCGTCGTATAGGTGGGGGGACGGTGGCACTTGCCGCATTTGAGGCGCTCGAAAACGCCAGAGCCTCTCTTTACCGCGGCCCTGTTTTGTTCCACACTCCCGGGCGGGGCCGTATCGAAGAGCTCCAGGTAGGCGACGAGGGCCTCTACGACCGGGGCCTCGGGCTTCTTGCCCCGCATGGTGGTCTCGATCGATTTTTCCACCTGCTCCCAGAGGGTCGTCCTGTTGCCGATCCAGCCCCAGGGGCCGGTATTGGAGGTCCCCAGGAGCGTCGGGACCCGCTTTGGGGTGCCGTAGGTGTCATCTCCCAGGTTGTCATTGAGCTGGCCATGGGTGTGACCATCGGGATGGCAGCTGTGACAGCTGTACCAGCCGTCGAGTGACAGCTTCGCATCATAAAAGAGCTTTTCGCCTTTTTCCGCCGGCGTCAGCTTCCTGCCGGGCCCAAGGGAGATGGTCTGAATGACCTCCGCGGCGGCGATGCCGATGACCGAGATGGAGTCATCGAAGTGATTGGCCACGTAGCCGTATTCTTCTCCCGGGCTGAGCGCGACGGCGATGGGGCGGTCACCTACGTCGATTTCTTCGAAGATATGTCCCGGCCCTGTCCGCAGGGCGATCCGGTCAACGCCGCCGAGAGCCACCAGCGTTGTTCCGAGGGGGCCGACAGCGACAGCGCCTGGATCCCCGGCGGCCTTGCCGGGGGTGCCGAAGGGATAGAGGCTCCAATGGGCTACTGGCCTTTCCCCCGCGCCGGCGCCAGGGGTCTCCTCGAGGAGGTGTCTAAAGCTGACGCTCCTGAGTAGGTTGCTGATCACCTGTCCCCAGAAGACCCTGTTCCTGGTCGTGGGGGCGCTGCCCTCTATGCGCTGGTGCGAGAGATGGAGGCCTTCGCCATCCGTGCTGGCAGCCAGGCCGCGGATGCCGTGCGCCTCGAGCCTCCGGGTGCCGATGAGGCGCGCGTTGGCGGGGTCGATGAGGGCGAGCCGCCCTCCATAGGCGTCGGCCGCCACCAGCAGGGTGTCTTTACGGCAGAAGACGAGCAGGCCGGGCGAGAAGGGCAGTCTTACCGTTGCCGCGAGGCGCAGAGCCGTGCCTCCCTCGCTGTCTTGCTCGAGGTGGACGAGGGTTACCTGCCGACTCCAGGGGGAGGCGACGGCGCAGCGCTCGCCAGCGCCGTCCAGGGAGATATCGCCCGGCGCTCCAACGATCGGAAGGGCGGCGGTCTGCACGAGTCGCCCGGCGGCGAAGGACAGTGAGAGGAGGCGTCCGGCGGCGGAATCGGTTACGAGGATTCCGTCTCCCGCGCACTCGAGGTCCGCGAGCCGGAGACCAATCTTCTGTTCGGAGCTGACCCTCGGCGGGTCAAGCTCGATGAGCGAAACAGAGCCGCTGTCACGATTGGCGCACAGCAGCATCCCGCCGCAGAAGCCCAGGGCCACCGGTCGGCGCAGGGCTTCCCTCTTCCAGGGAGCCTCCTCGGCTCCTGCCGGGGGGGGAAGGGCAAGGATGGCCGCTGTCAGCAGCAGGGCGGCCTGGCGGAGAAATCGGGCTGAGGCTTTCACTGGTTCATTACCCTTGTTAGCTCGTCAGCCCGTATTCTCCCCCGCCCCCGGGCTCATGGCAAGCAGGGGCCCGGTTTCCTGGCGGGCGTTCAAAGGCCGCGCAGGTTATTTCCTGAGCGCTTCGTGTACACGACCGACCATCTCCGGGCTCGGCGCGAGGGTCTGGTCGCCTTCCGCTTTCCATTTTGATGGGCAGCCTTCGTCGGTCTTCTTCGCCAGGTAGAGGTTGGCCTTGAACTTCCGCATGAGCTCATCGATGTTGCGGCCCATGTTGAGGAAGTCCACCTCGGCATGCATCAGTGTACCTTCGGGATTGATGAGGAAGGTGCCGCGAAGCGCCAGCCCGGCATCATCCAGGTAAACGCCAAAGGTCTTCGCCAGGGCGCCGGTCGTGTCGGCGGCCATCGAGTAGCGCACATCGGCCAGGTCTTTTTCTTCCCGCTGCCACGCGAGGTGCATGAACTGGGTGTCGGTGCTGACGGTGACGATGTCGCAGCCCATCTTCTTGAAGCGGTCCTGCTGTTCTGCCAGAGCAGCGAATTCGGTTGCTCACACGAAGGTGAAGTCGGCGGGATAGAAAAAGAGGCAGGTCCAGCGGCCTTCTTCTTTCTGCCTGGCTAGGCTGACCTCTCCAAAATTACAACTCTCGGCTTCAAAGGTTGTCAGCGTGAAGTCCGGCACAGACATTCCTACTTGCAGCTCACGCATTTTAACGCCTAATCTTGACTGTAAATTCGTGGGGCTATCATAGGGGGGAGGCCGTTGAGGTCAATGGACTGTGCCTCGTGTGATTTCAGGAACGTCTCCGGGTCTTCTCCAGCCGGCCCGCGGCCTTGGCGATGGCCTCCTCTTCCGCTTCCTCGCGGGAGGCCGCGTTCGCCCGGGCGATGGTCGCTCCTGGAGAGACGTTGTCGATGTGACAATAATGCGTTTCTCCGATCCTGTAGCTGACGATCTTGACCGGCCAGCCGGTCAGGGTGTCAGCTCGTCGCTGGTAGTCTTCTGAGCGCAGGTTCTCGGTCATCCTTCACCCCTCTCGACGTCTACCCCTACGAGGTTGCCGTATTCTGTCCAGCTTCCGTCGTAATTGGTGACCCCGTCGAGGCCCAGCAGGTATTTGAGAACGAACCAGGTATGGCTGGAACGCTCACCGATTCGGCAATAGGCGATCACAGGGCGCTCTCCGCTGATTCCCCTTGAAGAGTAGAGGTCGGCCAGCTCTTCCCGGCTCTTGAAGGTGCCGTCTTCATTGCAGGCAAGCCCCCAGGGAATCGAGCGCGCGCCGGGGACGTGACCGCCCCGCTGACAGGTTTCCGGAAGGCCGGGAGGGGCGAGGATCTCTCCGCTGTATTCCTCCGGGCTGCGGACATCGACCATGTCGACGCCGCCGCCGACGGCTTCCTGGACCGCGGGCAGGAAGCTGCGCAGCGAGTTGTCGGCCTCGGCGGCGGAGTATTCCGCCGCTCCAGGCGTCGGGATCTCTGTCGAAATCTCGCGGCCCTCTTCGAGCCATTTGCCGCGGCCGCCATTCATGATGCTGACCTTGTCGTGGCCGTAGATCTTCATCTGCCAGAAGGCCCACGCGGCGAACCAATTGTTGTTGTCGCCATAGAGGACAACCGTGGTGTCGTTGCTGATTCCGGAGGAGGCGAGCAGCTCTTCCATTTCCGCTTTGGGCAGGATGTCCCGGACGACCTGGTCGCAGAGCTGTTCGGACCAGTTCCAGCCTATCGCGCCGGGAACGTGACCCTCATCGTAGCCGCCGGTGTCGACGTCCACCTCTACGACGACAACATCTTCATTGTCCTTGTTTCCAGCCACCCACTCGGTGCCGACGACAGATTCGGGGTGAGCGTAATCCTGCATGGGTCATGTCTCCTGTGATGGTTTGCAGGGCAGCGCGGCCCTGTCGAAAGAACGCTTCTACCATGCCTCCGCGAAGCCTTCAAGGCAGAGGGCCCGGTTCTTCTGGAGGGAGCGAGATGAACACATCGGTCCCATCGACCCTGACCCCGAAGGTGGGGACCTCTCCGTAGGCGGGCATCCGGCAGATCGAGCCGTCGCGGATGTCGAAGCGGGCCCCATGGCGGGGGCACTCCAGCTCGTAGCCATACAGGCAGCCGCTGGCCAGGGGACCATCGTCGTGGGTGCAGCGATCCTCGAGGGCGTAGACCTCCCCGTCTACCTTACAGACAGCGATATAGAACTCGCCAACCTGGTAGACCCGCGGCTTGCCCTCAGGCAGCTCATCGATGGCGGCGATACGGGTTCCCGGTGAGTTCATTTTTTCCAATGTGTAGAGAGCCCTGCCCGTCTATTTGCGGCTTTCCACCTCTGGAATAGCCGAGGCGTGGTGCAGTACGAGCCGCCATCCATCCTCTGTCTTGAGGAAAATATTGGTCGCGGCCGCGGCTACGTTGGAGATTCCGGAGGTGCTCAGGTGGAGGATGCTCTCGGTGCAGGTGACCCAGGCGGTGCGGTTTTCGATCCGGACGCCGGTGTCGGTGAGCTCGAACCGTATGTTCTGGGTGCCCTTGAAAATCTGTTCCCAGCTGTCCCGGATAACCTCCCAGCCCGTGAGCATGGGGCCGCCGGGATGGACACAGGTCACCCACTCGGCATCGTGCCAGACCTTTTCCATGCGGTCGAGATTGAGCGCCTCGAGTGACCGGTAGAATTCCTCGTTGACAGAGATAATTTCATCTCCGGGAAGCTCTTCCAGCTCGGCTTCATCGAAGCTCCAGCTTTCCGGAGCTTCCTCATCCGGCCAGGGCTCCTCCTCTGGAAGATCTTCGTCGCCAGGGAGAGTGTTCATGGCTTCATACTGCACGCCTGCGAGCCGCTTGACAAGCTTCGCTCTGAACGAGTCGTGGGCATTCTTTCCGCGGCGCATAAAAAAGTCCGAAAGAATCTCTCCCGCGAGGCCGAATGGAATTAAAATAACTACTCGAAGCAAGATTGCCCGGAACGCTCCGGACAACGGGTTTCATCTCAGGCGAGGCGTTCGATATCCGGAGAGAGGTAGATGAGTTGAGTTTCAAGAGAGCTTTCTGTATTTCCTTTTCGGCATTGTTTATAGGTCTGCTGGCCCTGCCGGTCTTCCCCGATTCTCCCGATGAGATCCTCGCCCCGATGCTGGGGCGGCTCGACAGGGGAGGGGAGTCCGCCTACAGCTACGTGCTGCGCCAGTACAATCGGGTGGAGTCCGGCAAGCGCCTTGATGTCTTCGGGCGCTACGAGGTTCACCAGCGACTCTTGAAAGCCCTTCGGGCCCGGGCCGACAAGGATTTGCTCGCCGTTGTCCGCGGCCTGGCCAGGAAGAAGCAGGCCTCGGTCTTTCCCTCACAGGTCGTGGCCCTCAAGGCCTTTGCCGGCGCCGCAGGGGGGGGCGTCGAGAGGGCCGACATCGTGAAGCTCTACACCGACTACACCAGGAGCAAGGAGCGCGGTCTCCAGACCTGGTCGGTCAGGCTGCTGGTCGACAGCGGCTGGCCCGAGGGAATTGATGCTCTGATCGCGCGTCTCAGAGAAGAGGAGGACGCCGGCCGGCACCTTGAAGACCTCGCCAGCGTGATTCAGAGCGAGCTCTACAGGGCGCTGGGCGCCGCGGCGATCGGCGATGCCGGGGCGGTGAAGAAGCGCTGGGAGAATATGGGCAAGAAGCTGCCGGATAAGCCGAACTACGCTCCGGATGCTGCGAGCGGCGGAGGCCGGACGGTCTTCTTCGGTGATCGTATCGCCCTTCGATCGATATTCTGTATCGACATTTCTTCCAGCATGAAGGGCCAGGTCAAGATGCCGGGTAAGGGTAATTCCCCCAAGGTCGATATCGTCAAGGGAGAGCTGGCGAAGGCGGTCGGCGGCCTGAGCCGCGAGAGCCTCTTCACCATTATTCCCTACGACGGGACTGCCAGGACCTGGCGCGGCCGGGGGCAGCTGCAGCCGGGTACCCGGACCAACGTGCTTGCCGCCGAGGGCTTCGCCAGGAGTCTCCAGACCGGCAGCGGCACCAACATCCACGATTCGCTGGCGCTGGCGCTGAAGGTCAAGGGCGTCGAGACGATCTACCTGCTCTCCGATGGCGCCCCCTCGCGCGGCGGGGGTCCTGCCGAGATCAAGAAGAGGGTCGCCGCGATGAACTACCTCCTCGGAGTGCGGGTGGTAACCTACGGCTTCACCGGCTCCGATGAGAAACTCATGAAGGACCTCGCCGACAAGAACTGGGGCTGGTACAGGGCCCTCAACAAGAGCAAGAAGAAGTAAAACCCGGAAACGAAAAAAGGGAAGAGCCGCCCTTGGCAACCCCTCCCTTTTTTATTCTCACGGAATCCGCAGATCCCGCGAAGCTTATTCCGACTTCTTCGGCTTGGCGGGAGCCTTCGGGCCCGGGGCCTTTTCAGCGGGCGCCTTTTCAGCCTGGGCCTTGAGCCCCTTGAGGATGCCAGGGATCTGCTTGCCGATCTGGGTGTCGGGAGCGAGTGCCCGGGCGACCTCCAGCGCCGCGATGGCGCTCTTCAGATCCGTGCCCTTGCTTTTCATGAAGACCGCTCTCGCCTTGAGGAATGCGACCTTCTGCATAGTTTCTTTCTGGCTGCCTTTCTTGGCGAGAAAGACGTCGGATCCCTTGATGGCCTCATCGAATTTTCCGGACTTGAGTTTCTTGTCCAGCTCTTCGAGGGTGAAGCGCTCTTCGTATTTACTCCTGAGACCGGCCTTGTTCTCGCTGTCGAGCTTGATGATCTGGGCGACGATGTCGCCGTAGACGCTCATTACCGGGATGCCGCCGGTTGTTTCAATCTTGCTGAGAGCCTGGTCGAGGAGCTTTGCCTTCTCGACGCCATCCTTCGCCTTCGCGGCCGCGGCGAAGCTCTTGTCACGCTCTATCTTCGCGGCACGCTTTTCACCCAGGTGGGAGATGTATTTCTCCGGTCCCCCGGGCTGATAGCCGGTCTTGGCGTAGGCCTTGCCGGTGGCATCGGTCAACATGATGGTCGGGTAGCCCTGGATCGCGAACTCGTTCTTCAGCTTTTCATTCTGCGCCTTGAGCTTGGCCTCAAGCTGCTTCGAGCGGGGATAATCAAGCTCGAGCAGGACGAAGTGCTTCGGAGCCTCCTTCTTAAAGGCCTCCTGGTTGAACACTTCTTTTTTCAGCCGGATGCACCAGCCGCACCAGTCGGAGCCGGTGAAGTCCATCAGGATGTCCTTGCCCTCCTTGGCCGCCTGCTTCTTGGCCGCCTCGTAGTCGGTAAGCCAGCCCTCAGACGCCTGCAGTACAGAGCCTGCGGAAAGGAAAAAGAGAGCGACAAGGGTGTATACCACGGTGTTTCGTGACATGAATGTACTCCAGAAACGTTGGTTTAAGGGTTGTTCGGCTACCTGACTGCCCCGGGTCGCCGGGATTGTGGAACAAAGCAATCTAACCATTTCAGGCCCAGGATGTGCCATAAAATAACCGTTTTTAGGCTTTTGCGGGGGTACCTGCGGGTAGGACGGGGGGAAATCTTGATGGGTTCATCGTTTTGACGGTGTCCGGCCGTGTTCCGTACAGGATATTTTCTGTTCAAGACCGTGTCATGAAACGAAAATGCGAAGGTAACCGAGTCCGAACGGAAACCAGGAAGAGGAAGCTGACATGCTGCGATTGGAGTGGATCGTCTTATTCTTCTTCTGCTCATCGCTGACAGCGCAGGATGGAGCCTGGGTTCGTCATACGATTGACAGCTCCTCGCGCGGCGCTGACGGGGTACGTTTTCTTGATGTAAACGGAGATGGACTCGAGGATATCGCCACCGGCTGGGAAGAGGGGGGACTCATAAGGGTCTACATCCACCCCGGCTATAAAAAGGCCGCCGACCTCTGGCCGCGGGCTACGGTTGGCCGGGTGAAGTCGCCTGAGGACGCGGTCTTTTGTGATCTCGACCGGGATGGCGCCGTGGATGTGGTGAGCTGCTGCGAGGGCGGCAACCGGAAGGTCTTCGCGCATTGGGCTCCCTCCGGAAAGGGAAAATATCTCGAAGCGGCGGCCTGGAAGACAATGTCCTTTCCGGCTGTGGACAACAAGACCCAGTGGATGTTCGCTTTGCCGATGCAGCTCGACGGCTTCGCGGGGACCGACCTGGTTGTTGGAGCCAAGGGCCGGGGAGCCTGCGTGGGCTGGTTGCGGTCGCCTCCCGCCGCGCGGGACATGAGAGCATGGACCTTTCACAGCTGGTACCAGGCGGGCTGGATCATGAGCCTGATCAGCCACGACGTCGATGGCGATGGCGACAGCGATGTGGTGGTTTCAGACCGCAAGGGGAAGAAGCCGGGAGTTCTCTGGCTTGAAAATCCCGGCTGCAAGGCGGTCTTTGAGAACCCCGGCCTGGCCTGGAGGGAGCATCGGATGGGGGCCTCCGGCAAGGAGGTGCTCTTCGTGAGCCTCTCCGATCTCGATGGCGACGGTCGCAAGGAGGTCGCCGTGACCGCCAAGCCCAACCGGGTCATCCTGCTCTATTCCGGCGCCGATCCCCGCGAGCGCTGGAGGGAGGAGCTGATCGAGTACCCTCTCGATCGCTTCGGCCGGGCGAAAGCCGTGCGCGCGGGAGATCTCGACGGAGATGGCGTCGCGGAGCTCGCGGTCAGTTGCGAGAGCGCATCGGGCGGCAAGTCAGGAGTGTTCTACCTCCGCCGCGCCGGGAAGAAATGGGTTCCGCACGGGCTCAGCGGTCCTGCCGGCGTCAAGTTCGACCGGATCGAACTGCGCGATCTCGACGGTGACGGCGACCTCGACCTCATCACCTGCGAGGAGAGGGACAACCTCGGGGTGTTCTGGTATGAGAATCCCGCCAGGAAGCGGGTGGCTAAGTGATAGCGAGGAGCCTTGACAACCCCGGCAAGTTCAACTTTCATCACCATCAGGGTCGTTCTTGTCGATCTTGACCCAGAGATATCCAATACCCATGAAGAACAGAACCATCAGCCCTGCCGCCATGGCCGCATAAGGCAACCAACTCATTTTTTTTCCATCTTTGAATTTAACGCAGCGGGCAATCTAAACCCGTCACGCCGGCCCTGCAAGCACCTGGTCCGGCTCATGGCTCGATAGGAGGCCTCATGTCTTTTTCGATTACACACCCGGTAGAGCTGGTTATTCTCGTCTACGCTCTCTTCATGGGCCTTGGCGGCTGGGTCGGATTCAAGAAGTCGGGGTCCATGCCATCCCTGATCGCGGGGGTCGCGAGCTTCGCCGTCCTGGTGGTGTCCTATATCATCGGTCAACCATGGGTGGCCGTGGGAGTCAGCGCTCTTCTCGCAGTGGTTTTCTTCCGCCGCGTTTCAAAGACCCGCAAGCTCATGCCCTCGGGGATGCTGCTGGTTCTCAGCGCGGTGGTTTTTGTCTATCTTCTAATCCAAATGCTCGGGAAATAATCCTGAAGGAGTTCAGCCTGTGAAACTTGCTAAAAAAGTCTTATTGGTATTTGCCCTGCTGGTGGTTATTGGTGGGATCCAGGGCCTGATTGTTGCGGGCTCGGCGGCATCTCTCGTTGCCGGGGTTGTCTCCGGCGCCCTGCTTCTTTATTCACGCTGGCTCTGGGGTGAAAAAAACCTGCCGGGTTTTATTGTGGGCCTTGTGGTGAGCATCGCTCTACTTGGACGATTTGCCAGCGTGGCCATTAAAGACGGCCTGGACATGTGGCCGGGCGGAACCGTGATCCTTTTCAGCGTGGTGACGATCGTTGTTCTGATCGCCGCCTTCCTGCAGGAGAAGAAAAACGCTTCGGGTTCGCAGGAGCCTCAGCCTGCCGGGGAGACCGGTAAAGCTGAGGCTGAAGAAGCGGAAGAGGGAGGGGCCGCCGAATCGGAAGAAGCAGAAGAGCCGGGGTCCCCGGAAGACGCATAGGCTTTTTCGAGAAGCTGAGGCGGGCAGCCGGGCAGATTCAACAGGAAGGCCCGGAGGTCTTCGGCCAGCGGCGCCCGCATCTCGACACGTTCACCGTCGCCCGGATGCTCGAATCCAAGCCGGGCGCAGTGCAGGAACATGCGCGGCAGGCCGTGCTCCTCTCTCAGGAAGCGATTGATCTTTCCCTTGCCGTAGGTCGTGTCGCCGATGACCTGGTGGCCGAGGCCAGCGAGGTGGCGCCGGATCTGGTGGCGGCGTCCGGTAAAGATCCTCACCCGCAGCAGCGATGAGCGGTAGACCTCGCCGATTTTCTCGAAGCGTGTCAGGGCGTCTTTTTTCTCGCCGTTCGCCCCGGTCAGGGGCCGGTCGATCTCGCCCGAGTCCGCCGCGCAGCCCCGCACCAGCACAAGGTATTCCTTGCGGGCGGCGGGGGAGGTGAGCGAGGCCTGCAGCTTCCGGGCCATCTCGCTCGACAGGGCGAAGGTGATGGCTCCGGAGGCGGCGCGGTCAAGGCGCTGCACTGGGTAGAGGTAGCGCTTGACCTGGTCCCGGAGCAGCTGCAGAAGAAAGACCCGGTCGGAAGATTCACGGCTTCGATGGACCAGGAGGGCCGGCGGCTTGTTTGCCGCCAGGATGTCTTCATCCTGGTAGAGGATCTCGATGGGATCTCCGGCGGGGTTTTGCTGTTCGCTCATGAACCCCCGGTTTGTTCGAAGATCTCCCGGAGCGCGGGCGGCAGGCGGCAGGGCCGTCCATCTTCGCCGATGCTTGCCAGCACCGTATGGCCCGTCACCAGGACCTCATCCGCGCCCTCGCGCCGCACCTCGTAGTCAAAGCGTACCCGGGCAGGTCCGCTCTCGCTGAGGCGCGCGGTGATAACGAGAACGTCATCATAGCGGCCCGGAGAGTGGTATTTGAGCCCTGCCTCGGTGACCATCAGCCGCAGTCCCTCCTTCTCCAGAGCGCTGTAGGCGACGCCTCGCAGGCGGATCAGCTCGGTGCGGGCGATCTCGAAAAAAGAGAGATAGTGGGCGTGGTAGACGACGCCCATCTGGTCGGTCTCGCCGTAGCGGACGCGGGCCTTGACCGTATGTTCGAGCGCCGCCTTGTCTTCGCTCATACCGTCACTCGGGCTCCATCTCGACCTTTACGATCTGCTTCGTTCTGCCGGGATCGGGAGGCGTGAGGCTACCGTCGGGGAGCACCTGGAAGAGCTCGGGCTTGAAGTGGGCGACAAAGATTCTCGCGACGTCTTCATCGACAACATGGATGCTGCCGCGCTTGTTCCAGTAGAGGGTGTCTCCGTCTTCGGTGGTGATGCGGATCTTGTAGCGCCCCGCGGTGGCCTGGGAGCCCAGCACCTCGCCTTTTTTGAATATTCCCATAGGTTCTCTCCGTAATGCGGCTCTCCCGCCGCAATGGATCTCAGTCGGTTCTTTTCCCAGGCAGTAGGAATCACCGCCGCAGATCGTATCATAGCGGATTGATTTCCAGTAATCCCTTGGGAGGGCGCAAGCGATGCGGCGGCCGCCGAAAGTTCCATCCATTCTAGAGTATTTCCAGGAGCGCAGTGATTCCATGCTGGAGGAGCTGCGCGGCTTCGTCGAGCTGGAGACTCCCAGCCGGGATGCCGGAAGGATTGAGTCTTTCGTCGCCGCGTACTCGGGCCTCCTCGATGAGGCGGGGCTCTCCTGTCGGCAATTCCCAGGGGTCCTGGGGCCGCAGCTCCTGGGTGAGCTGCCGGGGGAGGATCCCCCGATCGTCCTGGTTGGGCATTGCGACACGGTCTGGCCGGTTGGCGTGGTCGGGGATCGTCCCGTGGATGTGCGCGAGGGGAAATTCTTCGGCCCGGGGGCCTACGATATGAAGGCGGGCCTCTGCATCGCGTTGGGCGTTGCCCGCTTCCTTCGTGACAAGCGGCATAGACTCAGGCGCCGGCTGCAAGTCTTCGTAGCGGCGGATGAGGAGAGCGGCGGAGCTACCGGACACCCATGTATGGACGAAGCGCTCTCGCCCGGCTCGACGGCCCTCGTTGTCGAGCCGCCCTGCCCCGATGGCTCGGTCAAGGTGCGGCGCAAGGGGGTTGGAATCTATGAGCTCAAGATAACCGGGAGGGAGGCTCATGCCGGGGTCGAGCCTGAGCGCGGAATCAGCGCGGTCGACGAGCTGGCCCGCCTGGTGCTCGAGATTCACGGCTGGAACGATCCGGCCAGGGGTATCCAGCTCAACGTCGGCACCATCGTCGGCGGCACGGCGGGGAACGTCGTGGCCGGCTCGGCTGCGGCGGGCGTCGATCTCCGCTTCGATCTTCCCGCGGATGGCGAGGAGATGGAGAGGAAACTGCTCGCGCTCGAGCCGGCGAACCCGGGGGCGGCTCTCGAGGTTGACGGCAGCCTCTGTTTTCCGCCGCTGGTTCCCACACCGGAGACCCTGCGACTTGGAGAGATGGCCTGCTCCATCGCTTCTGAGCTCGGCCTGGAGATTTCCACCGGCAGCTCCGGCGGCGGCAGCGATGGCTCCTACCTGTCCTCCAAGGGCCACTTCGTTCTCGATGGGATGGGAGTCGAGGGAGGCGGGGCCCACGCGCTCGATGAGCATATCGTATTAGAGAGCATGCCGGTGAGGGCGGCCTTGCTCACCGGGATGGTCCTGGCCGTTGACGAAGACGGTCTCGAAGTTCCGAAGGCCTAGGCGATCGATTCGAGCCCCCGGCGGTAGTCCGGGTAGAGCAGGCTTACTCCGAGCTCTTCGACCAGCTTGCGATTCGAGAGGCGCTTGCCCAGATCTGTGGAGGCGGTATCCAGCTCCGGCGGTTCTTCCCCGGCGAGCTCGGCTGCGCATCGGTAGAAGTCGATGCGCTTCACGGGCGCGCCATCGACGCCGAGGTAGAGCTCTCCTTTTCTTCCCCGGTTGACGGCAGCGCAGACCGCCGCCGCCGCATCGTCGATGTGGATCCAGTTCATCCAGGCCTCGGCGCTGCCCCGCAGGCGCTCCCGGAAGCCCGGGCGCCGAAGCCATTCGATGGGCGAGCGTCCGGGTCCGTAGAGCCCGCCGAGGCGAACGACGATATTATCGCAGGTGTCTCCTTCGAGGATGATTTTTTCGGCTTCGCGCAGCAGCTCCGGACGGCCCTCGGGAGGCTCGACCGGGCTTGCCTCGTCAAGCAGCTCGCCGCTGTCCTGGTGGTAGACCCCGGTCGATGAGACATAGACGAAGCAGCGAAGACCGTTTTCGGCCAGCCGGTCCCGGCATGCCGCCGCGGCGTCGCGGAAGACGAGCGCCTCCCGGCCGCCCCTGCCGGGAGCCGCGCAGTAAACCGCGGCATCCCATTCTCCCTCCAGCGCCGCAGCCTCTCCCGCGGTCTCCAGCTCCAGCAGCGCGGCGGGGATGCCGACCTCTTCAAGCTCAGCCGCCCGGGCTTCGCTTCTCGTGGTGCCGCGGACCTCGATGCCTGCTTCCTGCAGGTTGTGGGCGATTCTCTTCCCCAGGTAGCCGCAGCCGATGATGAGGGTTTTTTTCACCTTGCCGTTCCGGGGTGTCGCGGCGCCATTGCCGGCGGGTTATTTCTTTTTGAAAATGAGGACGTGCTGCCGGGGCAGGAAGTCGCCCTTATTGGCCACGAAACGGAACCCGGTCGCCGCCAGCTCGCCGCGCATCTGTTTTACGGTCGTCCTGTGCAGGGGCTTGATCGGGATGCCGGGATCCTCTCCCCTGTATTCGACCAGCACGACCCGCCCATCTTTCTTCATCGCCTTGTGGATGCCGGCCATGACCGGGATCGGCTTCGAGATTTCGTGATAGACATCGACCATGATCAACAGGTCGATGCTGTCGGGAGGAAGCTTCGGATCAGTCTCGGTACAGAGAATGGGTACGGTATTGGCGATCTTCTGCTCGGCGGCCCGCCGCTTGAGCAGCTCGAGCATCTGGGGCTGGATATCCACGCAGAGCACCCGGCCCTCGGCGCCGACCCGGCGGGCCATCCTCAGCGAGAAATAGCCGTTGCCCGCGCCAAAATCGCATACGGTCTGCCCTTTCTCGAGCTCGAGGACATCGAGAACCTTCTCAGGCTGCTCGTTCTTTTCGCGCTCAGGCCGAATCAGCCAGTTGGCGCCCTGGTAGCCCATGACGGGGGCGATCTGCCGGCCCCGGTAGTATTCCTTGGCGCCCCTGAGCCCTTTCAGCAGGCCATGGTCTTCGGCCCCCAGCTGTTCGCTCATCAGGGTGTATTCTCCTTTCAGCCAGGAGGTCACCCGTCTCATGGAGGCCCACTCGGCGGCCCGGGCGAGCAAGGTCAGCACCATTCCCGTTGATGGCCCGGCCTCCGCGTCCAGCGCGCAGACAAAGACCCGGGAGCTGAAGGGGGCGCGGTTGAAAAAACCGGGGCTCACGTTCCACACGACGGGATAGCGTTTGGGGGTCTTCTTGTCTGCGACCTCGGCCGAGGCGGTCGCCTTGACGGCGTAGGCCAGGAGCTGGGCGCTTTTCTTTTCCGGCACGTATTCCCGCAGGCGGCCCTGATGCCAGAAGTGGGTCAGGGATTGAGTTACCTGCCCGCGCTGGTCGGGGAAGGCAACGGCGATGGGAGTTGCCGCCGGCTCGAGCTCGCCGAGCCAGGCACGGCCGATGAGGGCCGAAAAACTTTCGGAGTCGGGAAGCGAGGCGGCCGCATCGGCGCAGAGAACCAGGCCTTGCCCGCCGCGCCCGGCCTTCAGCACCCAGGCCTCATCCCCTGCGGTCAGCTTCGAGGCGATCATGATGGACTGGGCCCAGAGCAGGTCCTCGTCGCTTACCTTGCCCGGGCTGACCGAGCGAATCTGCAGCGGCCCGGCGGAGGTCAGCTTGCGACCGAGTCCATCCTTCGTGGAGGGGGAGGTCTCGACGAGCAGAATTCGGAGTCCGTCCTTGCGAGCTCCTGTTTGCGCCGCTGCGGGGAGCGACAAGAGGAGAAATAGTGGCAGGAGTCGAATAGTCATTTGCGGTGCCTCGTGCTTGCCGTATTAGGGACGGCCGAAAAACAACGGCCAGGGCAAGGATGGCTAATGTCTCGAGGCGATGCAAGCGGGGATCAGGAGGTCCGGGGCCAGGCGCCCTCTTTCAGGGACAGAAGGCGGTGTCGGGGCAGGAGGCCGGCTGGGATTCCCACCAGTCTCTCCATGCCTTGGAGTGGCGTTCAATCCAGTCCTGGGCTGCCGCCTCCCAGTCGAGATCTTTGCCTTCTTTCTCCGCGATCTGCGACTTATGCTGCTCGATTTCCCGAAGCTGCATCTGTCCATCGACCCTCATCTTTTCGGCTCGCCACTTCTTTCCGATTCGGCCATCCCAGGCGTCCAGGGCCTCCTCGATGGTGATTTTGCAGTCGCTCTCGCGCTGGAGGAAGGTTCTGCAGGCGTGGATCGCGCGAACCTCGGAGGGCCAGAAGCCGGTCAGCAGCTTGGAGATTTTCCTGCGGGTGGTTCCGCTTTCGCCGGGATGACGCGATGTTTCTGGTGCCGATTGCATAGCCATCTGCCTGGATACCGGTTGCAGTTGAGGGGAAACCGTTTCGCAATATCTTTTCTTCGATCATCCAGGCAAGAAACATTAACAAAAGCCGGGTCCAGGGGCCGGCTTGGACAAAGAAACAATGGCTTGACGGGATTTCCCGGTCCGTCCTCGTTTTCTGCCGCTGAACTGCCGATAAAGCGAATCAGCGGAGGAGCCTGTCACTCCGGCGGATTCGGCTCCGAGCCGGTGTCGAGGTATTGAAGCTCGTGGAGGCGGTGGTAGATGCCGCCGAGAGCGAGAAGCTCCCCGTGGTTTCCCTGCTCGCGGAGCTCCCCTTTGTGCAGCACGAGGATTTTGTCGGCCTTCTTGATGGTGGAGAGCCGGTGAGCGATCACGATCGAGGTCCTTCCCTCCAGCAGCTTGCTGATGGCGTCCTGGATCAGGGCCTCCGTCGTTGAGTCGATGTACGCGGTCGCCTCGTCCAGGATCAGGATGTCCGGATCGTGTACCAGGGCGCGTGCGAAGACCAGTAATTGCTTTTCGCCGACGGAGAGCGTCCGGCCCCTCTCGCTCAGCACCTCATCGTAGGCGCCGGGGAGCCTGTCGATAAATCCATGGGCGTTGGCGCGGCGGGAGCAGTCAAGCAGGCGCTCCTGGGTGATCTCTGATGAGTTGAGGACCAGGTTTTCCCGTACCGATCTCGAGAAGAGAAAGATGTCCTGCATGACGCTGCCGATCCGGGCCCGCAGATCGCGTTTACCGTATTCCCTGACGTCGGCTCCATCGAGGAGGATCGCGCCGCGCTGGGGGTCGTAGAAGCGGCTGACGAGATTGACGATGGTGGTTTTCCCCGAGCCCGTCGCGCCGACGATGGCGACCGTTTCTCCGGGCTCGACGCTGAAACTGATGTCCTTCAGGACGTACTCGTCATCCTTATAGGCGAACCAGACCTTGTCGAACTCGATCCCTCCCTGGAATTTTTCTCCAGGCAGCGGCGAAGCCGGATCGACGATGGATTCCGGGGTGTCGAGGACGTTGAAGATGCGTTCGGCGGCGGCCATGGCGGATTGGAGGATGTTGTAGCGGTCGGCCATGTCGCGTATCGGCTGGAAGAAGCGGCCGAGAAAATGCCAGAAGAGGTAGAACTCTCCGAAGGTGAGGGTCTGCTCCAGGGCGGTGAGCTGCAGGCCGCCACGCCAGATGACCGCGGCCAGCACGACGGTACTGACAATCTCGATCACGGGGAAGAAGACCGCGTAGGCCATGACAGAGCGCAGGAAGGCGGTCATATAGCGACCGTTGATCTCCCGGTGTTCGCTCTGGTGCGAGTCCTCCCGATGGAAGGCCTGCACGATCTCCATTCCCTGGATCGCCTCCTGGGTGAAGGAGTTGAGATGGGAGAGGTGTCCGCGCTGCTCGCGGTAATATTTGCGGGCCTTGTTCCTGAAGATGAAGGTTCCGAGGATCAGCAGCGGCAGGGCGCTGAGGGTCACGAGCGCCAGGGTGACATTGACCCAGAGGAGCGCGGCGGTGATGGCCGTGAGGATCATCACATCGGCGAGGAAGCTGACGATCCCGCTGGCGAAGAGTTCGTTGAGCGCCTCGATGTCGCTGGTGATGCGGGTTACGAGGCGCCCTACGGGATTCCTGTCGTAGTATCCCAGGGGCATGTGCAGGAGGTGGTCGTAGATTTTCTGTCGCAGGTCAAAGACAACTTTCTGTCCGAGGTGGGCCATGACGAGGCTCTGGGCGAAGCGCAGGAGCAGGAGTGCCAGCGATACGCCGAGGAAGACCGAGGCGAGGACCAGGATCTCACGGAAAGCCGAGGCTGCATCGCCATCGTCTCCAAGAAGGCTTTCACTGAGGGGGCCGTCGATCGCTCGCTGGATGATGAAGGGGCCGACCAGGCTGCCTAGGGTAACGAAGATGAGCAACAACAGGGCCAGGACAATTAA
This sequence comes from Planctomycetes bacterium UBA1146, assembly GCA_963579555.1. Lineage (GTDB taxonomy): Bacteria > Planctomycetota > UBA8108 > UBA8108 > UBA8108 > UBA8108. The sequence continues at coordinate 2,471 of CAUZHA010000057.1, read as the reverse complement.
TCTTTTATGCGGCAGGGCGTAGCGCAGGAGGCGGCCCATGAGGCCTTTGTCAAAGGCCTTGCCGACAACGAAATCTTCATGGAAAGAGTTGTGATCGCCCTGGCGCATCGTTACATGTCCTCCAGCTCGTCGGAGAGCAGCTGAAGCCTGTAGGTCTCGGCGTAGAGGCCATTGTTCTCGAGAAGTTCTGCGTGGGTTCCTTCTTCAGCGACCCGTCCTTCATCTAGGACGTAGATCCTGTCGGCGTGGAGGATGCTCGAGATTCGCTGCGCGACCACCAGCGTGGTGATACTGTCGGTGGCGCCCGCGAGCTCGGTGAGGATCTCTTTTTCGGTCTGCGTGTCGACGGCGGAGAGAGAGTCGTCGAGCAGGAGAATGGTTGGTTGCACCAGCAGGGCCCGGGCGAGGGCCGCCCGCTGCTTCTGCCCGCCGGAGAGGGTGACGCCGCGTTCGCCTACCTGCTCCTGCCAGCCCCTTGGGAACTGGTCGATATCTTTTTCCAGCTTGGAGACCCTTGCCGCGCTGAGCACGGCCTCCTCTCTCGGCGCGTCGATGCCGAAGCCGATATTGCCGCTGATGGTCCTCGAGAAGAGGAAGCTCTCCTGCGGGACGTATCCGATGGCGCGTCGAAGTAGACCGACCGGCAGCCGGTTGATGTCGATTCCGTCGATGAAGATCCGCCCGTCATCGACCGGCAGGATTCTCGGCAGGGTCTTGACGAGGGTCGACTTGCCTGAGCCGGTGCGGCCGGTGATGGCGATCGTATGGCCGGCCTGCGCCTCGATGGAGATGTCCTCGAGGATTTTCTTCCCGTTGTAGGAGAAATCGAGGTTTCGGATCGAGATCGTCCCGGTGATCTTTCCGGTGGGAGGGGTGACGGGCTCCGCCGGCAGGATGATGCTGGATTTTGATTCGAGGACCGCCTCCAGGCGCCTGACGCTGGCGCTGGCCCGGTGGAACTGGTTGACGACCCAGCCGATGGAGATCATCGGCCAGATGAGCTGGAACTGGTAGCCGGCGAACTTGATGAATTCTCCCAGGGTGAGGGCTCCGTTGCCCTCCAGCAGGTAGTAGCCGCCCAGCACCAGCAGGAGCATCACCGAGAGTTCGTTGACCCCGGCCACGAGGGGGTGCATCCAGGCCTGAATCCTGGCGGCGACCAGGTTGTCGTTGACGTATTCGTCCGAAAGTTTCCGGAAGCGCTCGCTCTCGGCTTCTTCCTGGGCGAACGACTTCACCACCCGGATCCCGGCAAAGTCTTCCTGGGAGAGAGAGCTCAGGTTGGAGAGGGTCTCCTGCGCCTTGAAGACCGCGTCATGCACCCTGGGGCCGATCTTACGGACCGAGAGGGTGAGCAGGGACAGGGGGACCATGAGTAGCAGGGTGAGCCAGCCGCTGACGGAGATCATTAACGGCAGAGCGATCAGGAGCATGCAGGCGGTATTGGCCGAGTACATGATGATCGGCCCGGCCAGGACTCGCACGCGCTCGACATCCTGGGTGCAGCGGGCAAGGAGATCGCCCGTCTTCCAGTTATTGTAGAAGCCCTGGTCCAGGCTCTGCAGATGCGAAAAGAGCCGGTCGCGCAGGTCGAACTCGACCTTGCGAGAGGCGCTGATGATGAACCAGCGAATAGCGAAGAGGCTCAGCCCTCTTGTGAAGGCGAAGATCACGATTGCGGCGAGGAGGAGGGCGACCTTGGAGCCGGGTGGGAGGGAGTGGCTGATCTCCTGTGGGCCCATGGATTTGTGGAGGATGTCGACGCATTCACCGGTCAGCCATGGGATGGCGAGCAACGAGCCGATCGACAGCGGCACCATGAGGAGTCCCGCCAGGTAGCGGCGCCCATAGCGTTTAGCGAAAGGGAGGATGAAACGAATGCTGTTCAAAGCGCCGGTCTTTCCACCGAGGGTGATTGCAGTGCGGGCATTCTATGCCCCTTGAGGTTGAGCGGGAGGTCATTTCCCGTAAAAAGCAGTCCGGCCTGGCCGCCCAGAAAAGACTCCCGCGCTCACCCCGGCGGTGCTAACATCGATTTTAACGGTGGCCTGCGGGAATTCATTCAGGGTTATCAGGAGCAACCGGCGGGAAAGCGATCGGAAAGGTAAGATGAGGGTCAGGAAAGCAAATAAGTCAGCTCTATTGTTTACGGGCGTTTTTCTGCTGGTGAGCACTAGCGCCTGGGCCGTGAATCGTTTCAGGATCGATGATGGCCAGCTGGCCCTGGGCTCGAGCGGAAACATCGTCTCCGTGGTTGCGGATATCGATCAGGCGATCGTCGGCTTCTCGGTCGCCCTCGATTTTGATCCGGAGAAGCTTCGTATTTCTGAGGTCCGCCTTGGCGCTGAGGTGGCCGGGCTCGAACCCGAATTCAGCCAGGGGGTGATCGACAACGCCCGGGGCGAGTTTGTCCATGGGGTTGTCGTGTCCCTGTCCGAGACGATTATCGAGCGCAGGATTGCCGAGGGACA
>CAUZHA010000056.1:0-28377 GCA_963579555.1 Planctomycetes bacterium UBA1146 | reverse complement strand
CTGATTTCCTGTTCATCCGGTAAGCTCCGATTGTTGAGAGGCAGGACATCGTACCCGAGCCCGGCTTCACAAAGAAGGCTGCTTGCCCAAGTGCGCTGTTGAAACCTCCCCCGCCTGAGCGTTAACATGCCCAGTCGCTTGAATCACAAGGACAAGGCTCATGAAGATAACCAGGATCTCCGCATACCAGGTCGACCTCCCCCTGCACGAGGGCAGCTACAATTGGTCCGGCGGTAAATCCGTCAGCGTTTTCGACAGCACCATCGTGCGGATCGAAACCGATTCAGGCCTGGCCGGGCATGGAGAGATCTGCCCGCTGGGCCCCTTCTACCTGCCGGCCTACGCCGCGGGAGCGCGCGCTGGAATCGCCGAGCTGGCCCCCCATCTCATCGGTGAGGACCCGACCCAGCTGCGGCCCCTGAATCGCCGCATGGACGCGGCGCTCAAGGGACACCCCTACGTCAAGTCAGCCATCGATATCGCCTGCTGGGACATCCTCGGACAGGCCTCTTCGCAATCGGTCTGTACCCTGCTGGGCGGCCGCTATGGAGAAGACTTCCACCTCTACCGGGCGATTTCGCAAGAGTCCCCGGAACAAATGGCCTCCAGGGTCAAGGGCTACCGGGAGGAGGGCTACCAGCGCTTCCAGCTGAAGGTGGGGGCTGATCCGGAAACCGACATCGAGCGCATCCATGCGGTCAGGGCCGAGCTGCAGAAGGGCGACTTCCTCATCGCCGATGCCAATACCGGCTGGCTCATGCACGAGGCCGCCCGGGTGGTCCGAGGCGTGCGCGATGTCGACGTGTATATCGAACAGCCCTGCCTGAGCTACGAGGAGTGCCTCGCCATCCGGCGCAGGACCGATCATCCCTTCGTTCTGGATGAGTCCATCGACTCGCTGGAGGTCCTCCTGCGCGGACGAGCAGACGACGCCATGGACGCGGTCAATATCAAGATCAGCAAATTCGGGGGCCTCACCAGGGCCAAGGAAGCGCGTGATCTCTGCGTTTCACTGGGCATCGCCATGACGATCGAAGATGCCTGGGGAGGCGACATCACCACCGCGGCCATCGCCCACCTGGCCCATTCCACCCCCACCGAGCTGCTCTTCACGGCCACCGACTTCAACAGCTACGTTACCGTCAGCACCGCCGAAGGCGCGCCCCAGCGGCAGAACGGACGCATGGCAGCGAGCACCTCGCCGGGGCTGGGAATCGAACCGAAATTTGACGTGCTCGGCGACGCCGTCTTCGAGATCACCTAGGCCGGATCTTCCCCGGCCTCGGCCTTCCCTGTCTCCGCGGAGGCAGGTGACTCGTCTGTGCCGGAGCCCGGCCGAATCCCCATTGCCCGGGCGGCGGCAATCGCCAGAAAGGCCGCCCCGAAACTTCCCAGGGCTCCCATCTTGACCGCGTCAAGAGTGGCCGCGTCCGGGAACTCAGCCGCGGTCGCCACGAACAGAGCCACCGTGAAACCGATACCCGCGATCATTCCGACGGCCACCAGGTCACGAAAGCCCATCCCCACAGGCAGCTCGAGCTTGAAGACCTTCAGTCCCACCCAGGTAAAGAGCGTGATGCCCAGCGGCTTGCCGATCAGCAACCCTCCAAGAATCAACCAGGTACCATCGCCAACGCTCGAGAGGACAACTCCCGCGTTCGCCAGGCCGAAGAGTCCGAGGAAAATCTCGACGGGATTCTTCCACCAATGCTCAAACTCGTTGAGCGTATCATGCCGCCCGAGCTCCGCGCGGGCAAAGAGCCCGAGGTCGGTATGGGCATGCGGCAAGGTGGGAATGATCGGTACCAGGCCGAGAGCCGGATGGATCCCCGCCTTGAAAAATGAATACCAGCTCAAGGCCCCCGGCAGCAGCAGGTACCACCAGAAACTCTGCAATTTCATGCGGCGCATCAGGAATCCGAGAAGTATGGCGCCCACAGTAGCCAGCAGCCAGATGGGTGCGACATGCCCCTTCGTATAGAAGATTGCAATGATCAGCAGGCCTCCGGCATCGTCGGCGATGGCCAGCAACAGCAGGAAGGGAATGGCCACATGCCCGGGCCCGAAAATCAGCCTGGCCACAAGGTAGCTGAAGGCAATGTCGGTCGCCATGGGGACCGCCCATCCACCTCCGAGAGATTCCATGTTCCCCGTCCAATAGCAACCCAGTAGATACAGGCCGGCCGGCCCCATCATTCCGCCCAAGGTCGCTATCAGGGGAGTGGCAGCCTTGCGCATATTGGACAAGGGCCCTCCCGGCAACAAGGCCTCCCAGACCTCCTTGCCGGCGATGGCGAAGAAGAAAGCCATCAGGATGTCGTTGATGATGAAGTGGGGAGTAACAGCGTGATCACCTTCCCCCGCGAAGACCATGCCCATCACATGGTGATAGGCCTCTTGATCGAGATTGGCCCAGACCAGGGCGGCCAGCGCCCCTGCGATCAGAAAGACCGAATTGTCTAGCAGGAACTTGAGCGTTCCCCGCTTTGTTTTTTCTCCACTCATATGGCTCGGAAAGATACCAGCACAGAGCCCAAGAGTGAATAAAAAGTCGGGCCTGCAATACGACCGACAGGACATGACAATGATCTTGTTATTGTAAAATCGACCGAGTGCGGCATCGCCCCATATTTAACAAAGTCTTTGTTATTATTGAGGGCCCAGGCGCTCTTTCCCCACGTAAAATAAGGACTTAGGTCATTGGCACGGAATGTGAATATAAGAGTCTCCTGTAACCTTGATCTTCCCGTAAGGGAGAGTTGTTTTCAAGGCTGCAACTGAAAACAGGTTAAGGAAACGCGAAAGTTGAGAGGGCGGACGACTGATGGATGTTGTCATAGTTTATCGATTTACGGTACGGACACAGGCCCGACGTTTGTTTTACCATCACCGTCCGTCCCTTTCTTTCTCTCGCGCATGCCTTGCAGGTTTCCCCAGAAGCTGTGGGCTCCACGACCCGTTGCCGGCTGCAGATATTGAATTCGATGAAGGCTCGGTCCAGGCGGTACCTGCCAGCTGCCGAAACCCAGCCCGACTCGCGACACTCCAATGTGGGCAGACAAACTACTCCTTCGGGTTCGGCAATCGACCCAAACTATTTGCCTCCGGCTCCTGCATGACCTGAGGAGCAAGGCAAACCGAGACCGGAAGAGTGAACTTTCCTCCAATTCCAAGGGCTCTCGGAATCATTCGAGAGCCCTTTTTTATGGAAAGTAGAACGCGATGACCCTGAAAATTGATATTAGCTGCGGAGTTGCCCTGCAAGAGGGTCCCCTGGACCCGGGCCCAATAGTCCTGTGACTGCCGTGTCCGTTTAATGGAAGGCTCTCCGCGGCCAAGAGTACGCCAATGGCACTCACCAGAACCCAATCCAGCTCAGTGAAAACCGACGGCGGGGCCCGGCGGCCGCTGGAGCGATGGGCCGGGGGGGCTCTTACAGCCCTCTTCCTGACCCTTGCCGCCCTCTGCTCAACGGCAAGCCTGCCCGCGCAGCTTGGCGGACGACCCGGCAATGACGCCGACGCCAACCGGCCAAGGAACCTGAACCTGAGACTCCTTTCGCGGGGGCGAGTACGCCTGAACTGGCTTTCTCCGAGACGCCTCAACTACCAGAAGATCCTCCGCGCCGATAGCGACGGTGATTTCCGCGTGATTGAAAATCGCCTGCCTGGCGATCTGCAGGTCTATGTCGACCCGAACCCCGGGCGTGGACCCCATCGCTACATTGTCGAAGCAAACGGTGATCCGGGCCTGCGGTCCGAACCCGCAACGGTCACGGTGGGGATCATCGTGGTGCAGAACCTGGCCTGCTCGCAGATCCGCGGGTCGCCGAGAATCCGCGTCACCTGGACGCCCGGCGATGACAGCCGGCTCATGATACGGCTCGATGGAGAGCCTGCAGAGGGCCTCCAGAACATCTCGCCAAATCGCCGCCAGGCAACGATCGACGTTCCACCGGCGGGGCCTGAGGGGCGGAACTTCGTCGTCGAGATCGTCGCCGTTGACGACCCGGATGGGCCCGCCGCCCGCTGTGAAACGGTCGTAGAGACCACGGACCTCCCGGCCGTCAGGAGCCTGGAGTGCTCTCGCATGCGAGGCAACGGGAGAACGGTCCGACTCAGCTGGGAAGAGGACGGGAATTACGCTGCCTACGAGATCGAACGCAATGGCGTTGTCATCTCCGAAACCGGGAACTCCTCCCTGGTTGACGAGTTCCCCCCCCTGGGGAGCGAGCTACGCTACACGGTGACCGGCATCACCGCCCGCGGGCACCCGGGGCCCGCCAGCTCCTGCCTCCAGGAATTCGAACCGCCGCCGGGGGCCACGCTCGCCGGAGAGGTGGTCTTTGATGACAGCGCCGGTACCCCCCTGGGACGCGGCATCGTGCTTGTATACGCGGCGGGAGGAGACGAGGTTCTTGCCCGCGGCGGAATAGATGACGCTGGCCGCTTCGGCATAGATGTTGAAAACCACGCTGGGCCCTTCGATCTCGAATACCGGGCCCGCTTCCACAGCCATATCCAGCTCGGATTGCTCGAAACCTTCGGCCCCAAGCGAGGCGAAAACGGCCCCGGGGACCGCTACCTGCGCGCCTTTATCCCCGGAGTGTCCGCCGAAGAGGACGGCCTCAAGCTGCGCGTCGCTCTTCCCGTCATCGCCGTCTCGCCCGAAAGAAGCGGTGTTCGACGATGGCAGGCCCTGCACGACCACTTCCTCGAAACAAGCGCGGGACTGTTGATCCCGATCGCCACCGGCGGCGGAATCGTCCAGGGAACCTTGAGCCTGGTTCGCGAGATAGAAAATGTCAGGGGCCATTTCCTGCGGCAATTCGGCAGCAGCCCGCAGCAGGTGGACATGGTCGCCTACGGCTTCGCCGGACTCTCGGCCAGGCTCTACGGCCACACCTCCCCGGTCTTCGAGATCAGGAGGCTGCTGCTGCTTGGCGCTCCGAACCAGGGGACCCCGCGGGCCCTGGTCGAAACTCGCTCGGACGTTGGCGCCCGGCCGATACGCGGTGGCATCCAGGCCCCTGAGGAGCTGGGCTACAAGGCCGCGGATGAGCAGACCTCTCGCTTCCTCGACCTCTACAACGAACGCATCACCAGCTCGCGAGCGACAGCCCTCTATCTCGTGGCCGGCACCGGCGGGCGACGCGAGCTCGATGACGTACTTGACTGCGCCGAGCACGATGGGCGTGTCTGCCTGCAAAGCGCCCTGGGACAGGGCCTCGACAGGGGAATCTTCAGCAACCCTCGCCGCTTCATCCTTGGCTCGGACCACAACAGCCTTGGGCGCGACCAGGAATCGCTTGCCCTGCTCGAGCGACTCGGCCTCGGACGAATCCTCGGCGATGACGAAGAGGAGGAGGCTGGAAACGCGGGAGATGGCGGCGGGGCTGGGGGGGGCGGCGGCTCCATGACCCTCGGCAAGGTGGGACAGGGCGAGCTGGCGCCCGGCGACGCGCGCGAGATCCCCTTTGTCTCCGACACATCCGGTTCGATCATCATCATCCTGAACTCCGAGGACAAGGGGCCCCTCAACTTCCAGCTGAGAACCCCGGGAATGGACATCGAAGACGAGGGGGTCACAGGCGAGAACGCGGCCGAGCGCGGCTTCGTCTACGAATCCTACAACGACGGAGAGGGCACCAACGTCATCTACTTCAAGACCGGCTCCGGAGAGCACGGCACCTACCTGGGCAAGCTCGACAATCCCGACGAGAACCCCGACATCAAGTACACCATCGAATTCCATCTCGAGAGCTCGATCTACCTCAGCAGCGAGCTGGACGGCTACGATGTCCCGCTGGGCTCCACCCCGTTGCTGACCACCGAGCTCGAGGACTCCCATCTGCTGCCCGGCGGACTGACGGTGACCCAGAACGCCCGGGTCTTCTTCCCCGACGGAAGCCTCTCCCTGGTCGACCTGAACGACAGCGGCGAGGGAGGAGACGCCCAGGCTGGCGACGGCGTCTACTCAGCGACCCTCCCCGAGAACTCGCAGCCGGGCTATTACATTATCGAGATCGAGGCCTCCGACACCGAGGGAGACTCCTTCCAACGAGCCGACACCCTGCAGCTCCTCGTGCGCTCCGACCTTGCATCCCTTGGCGGAGAGTACGAATCCGGCGCCGATGATGTGGGACGAGGGGGAGACGGAGGAGGCGCGGGGGGCGAGGAGCTCAAGGACAATCTCTGGGTAAGAGGTCTCCTGGAGGCGAGTCGAGGCGGAGACCTGGTCGTCCTGGGGACCCTTGTCGATCTCGACGGCAACACCATCTCCCAGGCCGGCTCTCTCTACTCCCTGGAATCAGCGACGTCGGAGGTCGCCTTCCAGATCGACTTCGATGGCTACGAGATCTTCGGCTCCCGGTCCGATGGGCCCTACCAGCTCACCAACGTGGAGATCATCGATGCCGGGGTGGGATTCATTCGCGCCGACCTCGCCGACGACGTGCACACCACCAGCGCCTACAGCTGGAGCGAATTCTCTCTCACCGGCGGGCTGCTCTTCCTTCGCGGGGACACCAACAATGACCAGCAGGTGGACATCAGCGACTCGATCACGCTCCTGAGACACCTCTTCACCGACCCGGACACGGCCCTGACCTGTCGGGACGCGGGCGATGCGAATGCCGATGGCGCGATCGATCTCAGCGATGCCGTGAGCATCGTCAACTACCTCTTCCTCGGCCAGGGCGGAGGTATTCCACAGCCCTACCCCGAGTGCGGACAGAACGAGAACCTCGGCTGCGAATACTATCCGTACTGCCGCTGACCGCCGGGAGCGCTCAGGCAAGCAGCCCGTGACGAACCTCGCCGAAGACGTCGGTGAGACGATAATCACGCCCTTGGAACCGGAAGGTGAGGCGTTCATGGTCAAAGCCGAGAAGGTGCAGGATCGTAGCCTGCAGATCGTGCACGTGAACCGGGTTCTCAGCCACTCGGAAGCCGAGCTCGTCGGTCTCTCCGTAGGAAATTCCCGATTTCAGCCCGCCACCAGCCATGAACATTGAGTAGCAGTCAGGATAGTGGTCGCGGCCGAGCACCTTGCCGCCGGAGGTGCGGCCCTCCCTGAAGGGGGTTCGCCCGAACTCGCCGCTGAACACCACCAGGGTCGATTCGAGCAGGCCGCGGCGCTTCAGGTCGTTCAGCAGGGCCGCGACCGCCTGGTCGGTGCCGCTGCATTTCCTGGTCAGGCCGCCGCGGATGTCCTCGCGGGGGTTCGTTCCGTGAAAATCCCAGCCCCAGTCAAACAGCTGGACGAAGCGCACGCCGCGCTCAACCAGGCGACGGGCCAGCAGGCAGTTGTTGGCAAAGCTCGCGGCTCCGGGCTTGGCGCCGTATTCCTCGACGATCTTCTTCGACTCCCGCGAGATATCCATAGCTTCAGGGGCCGACATCTGCATCTTGAAAACGAGCTCGTATTGAGCGATCCGGGTGCGCGTCTCGGGGTGTCCGAGAGCCCCAAGCTGGATCTCGTTCAGGCCGCGGATCGTATCCAGGCTCGACCGCCTCAGCTCACGGCTCATGCCGGGCGGGTCCGACAGGTAGAGCACCGGGTCACCCTTGGAGCGGCACTGCACACCCTGGTAGACCGAGGGGAGAAAGCCGCTGCCCCAGGCTGTCTTTCCCGCGCTCGGGTTGGAGCCGCCGGAGACCAGCACGATGAAGCCGGGGAGGTCGCGGCTCTCGGATCCGAGCCCGTAGGTGGCCCAGGCGCCCATAGAGGGCCGCCCCATGCGCGGGGAGCCGGTGTAGAGCATCATCTGGGCGGGGGCGTGGTTGAATTGCTCGGTGTGCATTGACTTGATCACGGTCAGGTCATCGGCCATGGCCGAGAGCTTCGGCAAGGCGTCCGACATCCAGATACCACCCTCGCCGTACCGCTTGAATTTTCTCGGAGTACCGAGCAGCTTGGGAACTCCGGAGGTGAAGGCGAAGCGCCTGCCCTCGAGATAGTCCTTGGGGCACGGCTCTCCGGAATGCTTGACGAGCTCCGGCTTGTAGTCAAAGAGATCGAGGTGCGGGGGAGAGCCGGCCATGTGAAGAAAGATGACGTTCTTCACCGCCGGGGCAAAATGGGGCTGGCGCGAGGCGAGGGGCTCAAAGGCCTCGCCCTCACCGGCCGGGGATTCTTCGGCCGAAAGCGAGGCGAGAGCCATGGCGCCGAGGCCCATCGAGCAATCACGCAGGAAGTGGCGGCGTGTCGGAGCGAGAAGATCACCGGGAAATGCCTGTTGGGGAAATAGATCTGTCATGGTCTTGCTATCGTTTCATCCAGGTTCAAGAGAACATTGCCGATAACCGTCCAGGCCGCCAGGTCGGCGAGCTCGACCCCCTCCGGCGCCGCGCCGACATAGGAGGTCGCCATCTTCTTCGCCTCCCCGGGTTTGGAAGCAAAGAGCTTCCGGCTTTCATCGAAAAGCTCCACCAGCAGCTTCTTTTCTTTTTCCCCGGGCGGACGCGAAAGAACCAGGCGGAAGCCGAGGGCCGCCTTGTCGGCCGCGCCAGGGCCGCCTTCAGCCAGCAGGCGGCGCGCCAGGGCCTGCGCGGCCTCTACGTAGACCGGGTCATTCAGGGTCACCAGGGCCTGCAGCGGCGTGTTGGTGCTGATGCGGCGGATGGTGCAGAACTCGCGGCTGGGAGCATCAAAGGTGACCATCGAGGGATACGGAGAGGTTCGCCGCCACTTGGTATAGAGCCCGCGACGGTACTTGTCGCCACCAGCGCTGGTTTTCCAGTCGGTCGAACCGCCAAAGGCCGCGTTGTTTCCAAGCGCTGGCTGCGGAGGACGAACGGAGGGCCCGAACATCTTCCGGTCAAGGAGACCGCTCACCGCCAGCGCCTGGTCCCTGATCATCTCAGCCGTCAGCCGCAGGCGCGGCCCGCGGGCGAGCAGGCGATTGCGCGGGTCCTTCGCGGCAAGCTCATCGGTCACCCTCGATGATTGCCGGTAGACCCTCGAGGTAACGATAAGCTTCAGCAGGTGGCGAATGTTCCACTTCTCACGCAGCAGGTAGAGGGCGAGATGGTCGAGCAGGGCCCGATGGGAGGGCTTCGCCCCCTGGAGCCCGAAGTCCTCGCTGGTCTCCACCAGGCCGATACCGAAGAGCTGCTCCCAATAGCGGTTGACGATCACCCTGGCCGTCAGCGGGTTCCGGCTGTCCACAAGCCAGCGCGCCACGCCCAGGCGGTCTGGCTTGCTGCCCTCGGGCAGGGCGGGAAAGACCGCCGGGATCCCCGGCTGGACCTCTCGGCCCTTCTGCTTGAAGTTCCCCCGAACATGGATGTTGGTCTTCCGCAGACGATTGGCCGGGCGCTCGACCATGACCGGCGAGGTTGTCGTCTTGAGATCGCCGATCTTCTTTTTCAGCTCGGCGATCTTCGCCGCCTCGGGCGAGGCAGCGGCGGACCCGGAGAAGGCGAGAATCTCTTTTTTCTGCGCATCGCTGAGCTTCGCGCCGCTCTCGGGCACCGCGAGCTCGCTGCTGGGCGCGGGCGCGGGCGCCTGCCGATAGACGAACAGCGGCTTGCGGTCGGCATCGAGCAGGGCGACCCTGAAGGAGGAGAGCCGTGCGCTCGATTCTCCATCCGTGCGATTCCAGATCACGACCTTGTCGACACGGGCGGAGGATCCGAGATCCACCTCCCACCAGGGAGCCTGGTCTTCTTTCGTATGCGTCGTCGACTTCGCGGTGTTGTAGTCACCGTCGGTATTTCCATCGATCGCCAGGGCGGCCGGGCCCTTGAAGGCGGTGCTCGACTGGCGGGCCTTTCCCTTGACGGCGAGATTCTCACCGCCGCTGAAGACCTGCACCTCGGCGAGGGAGAGGAAGGCCTTGCGGCCGGGTATCTCGACCCGAACGAAACGCGCCTGGAACGGGCCCTCGTCCAGCTCGATCGTCGCCCGCGCGGCAGCTTCGACACGCTTCTGCTCAAGCGCCTCGATCTCCTTTTCATACGCGGCCCGCTGGAGCTTCTGGGCCTCCGAGACCACCTTGAGTGTCGGACTCTCATTGCCGCGGTCGGCGTCCTCGCTCTGGTTCCAGACGGCGAAGAACCTGTAGTACTCTTCCTGTGAAATAGGATCGTATTTGTGGCTGTGGCATTGAGCGCAACCGAAGGTCATGCCCATCCAGACCTGCATGGTGGTGTTGATCCGGTCAACAACCGCGGCCACACGAAATTCCTCATCATCGGTGCCACCCTCGGAGTTGGTCATGGTGTTGCGGTGGAAGCCCGTGGCGATCTTCTGCGGTTCCGTCGCGTTCGGCAACATATCCCCCGCCAGCTGCTCAATCGTGAACTGGTCAAAAGGCAGGTTGTCGTTGATGGCCCCGATCACCCAGTCCCTGTAGGCCCAGATGGTTCGCTCGGGATCCTGCGCGTAGCCGGCAGAATCGGCGTAGCGGGCCAGGTCAAGCCAGACACGCGCCCAGCGCTCTCCGTAGCCTTGCGAGGCCAGCAGGCCGTCCACCAGGGTCTCGTAGGCTCTGTCGCTCTTGTCGTTGACAAAGGCATCCACCTCCGCGATCGTCGGCGGCAACCCGGTCAGGTCAAGCGAGAGCCGGCGAATGATCGTGTGGCGGTCAGCCTCGGGCGTCGGCTTCAGACCCTCCTGGTCAAGCTTCAGAAGAACGAAGTGATCAATCGTGGTGCGCGCCCAATCGGGATTCGAGACCTTCCCGGGACTGGCCATGGCGAGCGGCTGGAAGGCCCAATGCGTCTTGCCGGCGGCGTCCTCGCCGGCGAATTTTTCGGGCCAGTCTATCCCCTGGTCTACCCAGGCGCGCAGCACTCCCACCTCGGCGGCAGTGAGTCGCTTGCCCCGGCCAGGGGGCATGGCCTTCTTCGGGTCCGTACCCGCCACCAGGTGGATCAACAGGCTCTCGGCGCTCTTGCCCGCCAGGAGAACCTTGCCGGACTCGCCGCCGCGAAGCGCGGCTGATTTCCGATCAAGCCGCAGATCTCCCTTGTGCTTGACTCCCTTGTGACAGCGATAGCAGGAACGCTCGAGGAGCGGCTTCACATCCGCCTCGTAGCTCACCTTTCGATCCGCCGTGGGGGGAAGCCCGGCAGCCCCCTCTTCCGCCGACAGGCAGACCGCGGCAGAGAAAGCGGCCCCCAGGAAAAGAATGAGCTTGTGGAACATGTTGGCGTACCTCGATAAGGCTATGCCGTCATCAAAACCGCTCCGCGGCATACCGGAAACATCTTACTCCCTTGGCAGGAAAGCCATAAAGGCCTTTTGCAGGAGAACTCAAAAAGCAGACAGGGGCCGCGGCTCAGCCTCTTCGCTTGAGATCATCTTCGATAAGCTTGATCGTCTTCCTGACAAGATCCCGCAGGGTCTTGCTCCTGGTCCGGCTGGCCTTCCTCAGATCCTCGAGGGCATCCTTCGCCCCCGCGCCGAGCTTGCCAAGGCAGGAGCAGGCGAATCCCCTCACATAGCGGTCATCGTGGCTCAGCGCCTTTCGCAGCAGGGAGACATCCCGCGGCTGGATCTTCTTCAGGGCTTCATAGCCCATCGCCCGGGTGTATTCATCTCCCAGGAGCTCAAAAAGCGCGGGAGCGGCGCCCTGCGCCTCGGAGCCCAGCTCGCCAGCCGCCTCGACCGCCGCTCTGCGGACATCGGCGTTCTCTCCCCCCACGACGGCGGCAAGAGCCGCGACAACCTTCCCGGTATCCTTACGGCAGACAACGAGGGCCCGGGCGCTCGCCATGCGAACCTTGACCGGCCCTTTCGCAAGCAGGGAGAGCAGCAGGTCCTGGGAGCCGGAGGCCTTGTCGCCAGTCTTCATGAGCGCGCCGATCGCCGCCGCCCGCAGCGCCTCCGCCTCTTCCCCGGCGGAAGCCAGGGCGCGCAGAGGCTCCGCGGCGGCCTCGATTCCGGCCGAAAAACCGCCCAGGGCCTCAACTGAGGCCCGGCGCACGGCCTGGTCCTTGTCCTGGAGCAGGACAGGCAGCTCACGAACCAGTCCCGAGCCATTGCCCCCCAGCGAGCCCAGCGCGTGAGCCGCGAGGGCGCGCACGCCCGGGTCCGAATCTTTCAGCGCGGCGAGGAGGGCCGGTCCGGCCGGCGCCGCCGGCGGGCCTACTGAACCTAGAGCGGCCGCCGCGGCGCGGCGGAGCTCCACCGAGCTGTCGGCCAGCGATCGTATCAGGATCGGCAGGAGCTTCACCTGCTGGTCGACATCCATCTCGCCGGCGGCTGAAACGGCCGCCGCCCTGACCTGCTCATCCGAGTCTTCAATCAGCTCGAGGAGCGCAGCGGCGTATTCCTGGGCGGGAAAACCGAGAGCCGCCAAGGAACCAATACAGGCCGCTCGGACACGGGGCTCAGCATCCTCAAGCCCCCCCAGCAGATCCGGCAGCGCCTCCTTGCCAGCCTCTCCCGCCTGGCCAAGCGCCTTCGCAGCGCCAAGACGCGCCAGCAGGAGGCCGCTTCCGAGGGTGCGGCGAAATCGATCGACAGCCGCCCGGGCCGTGAAGCCCAGGGCGAGGATGAAACGTTCCGCCTGCTCGCCGGAGAGCTTCTCCCCCGACAATTTCTTCAACAGGAGCGCAGCCGCCTCGTCGCCAAAGACTCCCAGGGCGCGGGCCAGGGCGGAGTCCGGGCGAAGCTCCCCGATACGAGCCGCCGCGGCGATCAGTCCCGGCAACACCGCCCGGGCCCGGCTGCCGAGGCGTTCGGCAACGAGCGCCACGGCCTGGATCGTCTCTTCCCCTCCCCCATCAAGGAGGGAGGCGAGCTCGCGGCCCACGTCCCCTGGGCGCTGCCGCGAGAGCGCCTGGACCGCCGAGCTTCGAACCGACGCCTCAGGGTCCTCGAGCCGGGCCATCAGCATCGGGACCAGCCTCTCGGCCGGGATGCCGAGCTTGCTGAGCGCGGAGACCGCCCCGGCGCGAACCGGCGCCGAGCCATCTTCCAGCGCCTTGACAAGGGCCGGCGCCGCGGGCCCGGCGGCGGACCCCATGAGGCTGAGAGCCCGAGCCGAGCCACTGCGTATTGGAGCCTCGGCGCTGCCGAGCGCCTTCGCCAGTCCCGCCGCCGCCGCCTCGCCGTAGCTGCCCAGGGCCTCGCTGGCATTGCGGCGCACACTGTCTTCGGAATCGCCGAGCGCCCCGATGAGCGGCTCAACCGCCGCTGGAGGCGGCGGCTTGATCCAGGACAAGGCCCGGGCGGAGACGGCCCGGGCGCTTGAAGAGTCCGAGCCCAGCAGCTTGATGAGCTCCGGAGCCGCCGCCGGACCGATCCGCCCCAGGGCGTAGGCGGAGCGGTAGCTGACCTGCCGGTCACCTGAGCGCAGGTTTCTGATGAGCCCCGGCACCGCCGCCTCGGCCGGCGGACCGATGCCTGCCAGCGCCTGGGCTACCTGGAAGAGGACCTGCTGATCACGATCACCGAGGGCCTTGACCAGCGCCGCGAGGGCGGGCTCCGCCTTTTTCCCAAGCTGTGCCAGCTCGAAGGCGGCCTGCCGCCTGGCCTCCTTGCTGGAGCTCGAGAGCCGCTCGGCCAGCTGGGCGGGGTCGGCGGCCTTGCCTTGAGCAAAAACTGCCAGGGAAGCCTGGAAGGCCAGCAACAAGGGCAGGAATCTCAACGGAGCTGTCACCATGTATCGAGAAAACACCATTGAAGTAAAACCGGCTGCCGGCTCTTGCGGGATGGCAGCTTCAGGTGGTGAGGTAACGCAGGGAGCCGGTAGAGTCGCCGAAGGAATCAACCGGGGCCCCGACGCGCTCGAGCATCGAGACGAACAGGTTGCAGGCCGGGGTCTCTCGCTCGTAGATGATGTGGCGGCCGGTATCGATCGAGCCGCCGCCCCGGCCGGCCAGGACCAGGGGAAGGTTCTCGTTGTTGTGGCGGTTACCATCGCTGATTCCGCTGCCGTAAAGAACCATGCAGCTGTCAAGCAAGGTCCCGTCTCCCTCCTTCACCGACCTGAGCTTTTCGATGAAATAGGCGAACTGCTCAACATGAAAACGGTCGATCCTGCGAATCTTTTCGAGGTTGGACTCTCGTCCCTGGTGATGGGAGAGGCCGTGATGGCCGTCCGGGACCGAGACCTCCCGATAGCTCCTGTTGCTGCCGGCGCGGGCGAACATCAGAGATGAGACGCGGGTGAGGTCCGCCTGGAAGGCGAGCACCATCAGGTCCGTCATGAGGTTGACGTGCTGCTTGAAGGCCATCCTTCGGCCGGGAGCATCCGGCAGGCCGGCCGGCGCCTCGACATCGGTGGCCGAGCTGGAGCTCCGGACCCTGCCCAGGCGCCTCTCGATGTCCCTGACCCCGGTGAAGTATTCATCAAGCTTGCCGCGATCGTGGCCGCCGAGCTTCGAGTTCAGCCGGCGGGCATCATCGAGGACGAAGTCGAGGATGCTGAGCCTGCGGCTCAGGCGGCGGGCCTTGTTCTCCGCCTCCTCGCGCTGCTTCCCGTTGCCGAAGAGGCGGTCGAAGGCGCGGCGCGGATCCACCTCCTTCGAGTTGGGAGTGGTCTCGCTGGTCCAGGAGATGTTGTTCGAATAAGCACAGCTGTATCCGGAGTCGCAATTTCCCGAGTTGCGGCCTCCATCGCAGCCGAGTTCGAGCGAGGAGAACTTCGTCAGGTCTCCGAGCTTTCCGGCAGCGGCCTGGTCGGCCGACATGCCGACGCGGATTCCCGAACCATGCGTCTTCACCGGCTGGGCGCCGGTCAGGAAAACCGAGGCCGAGCGGGCATGATCGCCGGCGCCGTCGCCATTGGCGCGACCCTTGTCGTGGGTCAGGCCGGTGAGCACCAGTACATCGTCGCGGACCGCGCTCAGCGGCTGCAGGCTCCAGGGCATCTGGTAGTCGCTGCCGGCGCTCTGCGGAATCCAGTTCTTGAGATTGACCCCGTTGGGAACGAAGCAGAAGGCCATCCGAACAGGAGCGGCCGCGGCGGCTTCAGCGGCGGCCATCGCCGGCGACATGACCTCCAGAAAAGGAAGCGCAAGCGACGCCCCAAGGCCCCGAAGGACGGTTCGACGAGAGAGGTTGCGGTCTTTGCTCATGGTTGTTTTAAACTCCTGCCTCCGCGGCGAAAGCGAAAGGTGTCCGACTGAACGATGCCGGAAATCAGGCTACTTATTTTGTAACCTTTAGCGGCCGCTAAGTCGACCAATTGATCGATGGTGCATTTGTCGTAGTATTCGAGCCCCCGGCCGAGGGCGTAGGTCAGCATCTTCTCAGAAAGAGCGCGGATGAAGGGTTTTGGGCTGTTTTTCAACAAAACCTTGAGCTCATCAGGGCCTTCAAAGGGCTTGCCGCCAGGTAAAACAGCCTTCGCATCTACGAGAAATTTTCCATCGAATTCCCGCCAGGCTCCCACCGCATCAAAATTCTCAAGCGCGAAACCGAGAGGATCGAGACGATCGTGACAGACCGCGCAGGCCGGATCGAGACGATGCTTCTCCAGCCGCTGCCTCAGCGAGCCGGTCAGGACCGCGCCTCCTTCGCCATCGAGATCCGGCACATCCGGCGGCGGCGGCAGAGGAGGAGTCCCCAGGAGCTGCTCCAGGACCCACTTCCCCCTGAAAACCGGGGAGGTCCTGGTTGGATAGGAGGTAAGAGTCAGGATGCTGCCCTGGGTAAGAACGCCCCCTCGCGGGGAGCCCTTCACGGAGACCCTCTTGAACTCCTCGCCGCTGACACCATCGATCCCGTAATGGCGAGCCAGGCGGCCATTGACATAGGTAAAGTCCGAGTCGATGAAGTCCATCATGCTCCGGTCCTCGTTAACGATGGCCCCGAAAAACAGCCGCGTCTCCTGGCGCATCGCCGCTCGCAACGGCTCGTCGAAGCCGGGAAAGATATCGGGGTCAGGGGTCGAGCCCGCGAGAAAACGCGTCTGCAGCCATTGCTCCGCAAAGTTTTCGGCCAGGGCACCCGCTCTCGGGTCACTCAGCATCCTCCGGACCTGGGCATCGAGCTCCTTGGGCTCCGCCAGGCTGCCGTCGCCGGCCAGCTTGAACAGCTCGGCATCCGGCATGCTGCTCCAGAGAAAATAGGAGAGCCGGGTCGCCAGCTCATAGGGCGCGACCGGGTGAATCGCCGCAGAGTTTTCCGGCTCGGCGTCAAGCTCCACACGAAAGATGAAATACGGGGAGGAAAGGGCCGCCTGGAACACCACCCTGAGGGCGTCTTCAAGGGTGCCTTCGTCTTCATAGACTCCGCGGCCGAGCTGGACAAGACGTTCGAGCTCACCGGGTTGAAGCGGGCGGCGGTAGGCCCGGGTCACGAAAGTCTCGATGGTCTTCCTGATATTGGCCGCGTGTGGACGGCCATCCTCCATCAGCGGACGAACGATCAGGCCGGACGACTCCACCGGGGGCTGCTTCGTTTCAACAAGCGAGGCCTCGAACCAGTCAATGAAGAGATTCCGGTCGCCGCGAAGAGCGGGGTTGGGGTTGTTCGTGCCGTCATAGTCATTGAGAAGGGCAACGCCGAATCGATGGCGGCCCTGCGTAAGCCGCACCGGAACCTCGTAGATCTTCGGGGCGGCCGCCACGGCCTTCACCTGCGCCTCTCCAACCGTCTTGCCGTCGATTCGGAAGCCCATCCTGACCGTCTCCGGGCCAGCCTGGCTTCCATAGGCCCGAGCGCGAAGAACGTAGTCGCCGGCCTCCCGAGCCTCGTAAATAACCGACAACTCATGATTGGAATAGATCCCGGCGACCTTCTCCGAATCGTCGGCCCGGCGAACATGCTCGTTCGGGGTCTTGTTCTGGGGCGCGGCCAGCTCGCCCTCGAAATGGCCGAGCCCGGCACCCCCGACGGCCAGGGTGGAAAATAATCTCCCGGCAATTTTTTCCGCCGAGTCTATGTATTTTTCCAGCAGCAGCGGCGGCAACGACAGCACATCTCCGATGTTGTCAAAGCCGTAGCCCACATCGTCAGCGGGGAAATCATCCGCCAGCTCGATCTCGAGCCCCGTGAGATCTCTCACCGTGCGAGCGTATTCATAGCGGCTGAGCCGGCGAATCGTCGGGCGGCCCGGGTCGATCGCCCCATCGCAATCAAAGCGGTCGAGCTCCGCATCGACCGCGGCGCGAAGGGCCAGGCGCTCAGCCTCGGATGGCTGCCTGGCCTTTTTCGGTGGCATCTCACGCAAGGCCAGCATGCGGCTGACCGACTCCCATTTCTTGCGGCCCCGCTGGATCGCCTCGGAGTCGCGAGCAGACGAAAGATCGAGCTCGCCCTTCGGCTTCTCGCCTTTGTGGCAACGCACGCAATAGCGGTCGAGGAGCTTAACCGCCTCGCGCGGCAATTCCTCCGCAGGCAGCGCCGCGAGGCCCCCTGCGCAGAGAAAGAAGACGAGGGCCGCGAAGAAGCCGCGCCGGATCAAAGATGTGGATGCTGGTTGATAGTTCATAGTCAGGGCCGCTGTCTTCCCCGCGCAGCGGAGGCCGCCGCTGGCGCCCGGGCATCTTAATCCAATCCGGGACAGGCCTAAAGAGTTTTGATTTTCCGACACTTACCTCCAGCCCTCCCCAAGACCTGCACATCTTTTCACCGACGGGTGTACAATGCCGCCGGGGAGTGTCCGGCCGGGCGGCAGCGCTGCCCTGGAAAACAGGCGCCCTCTTTTCAAATCCATCAACCCGAGGTGATTTCAAATGAGCGATACCTTACCGAGGTCCACAACCAAGGCCATGCAGTTTGAAAATGGTGTCGGGATCGGCATCAGCAACCGCTGGGAGAAGGGACAGTACTGCACCATCATCACCAGCGCAGGGATCGTGGGCTGTGGAATCTACGACCTCGAGACGCCGGCCGAATTCGGACAGGCCATCGCCATCGCCAGAGGGACTCCTGAGAACCCGCTGTGCGAGCCGGAGGACCTGCTGGATGCGAAAATCGTCGGCTGCACCCCCAGGGCCAGGGAGCTTGGAATCGAAGAAGGCAACACCGGCCGGGAGGCTGTTGAAAAGATGCTGGGAGCGAAGGGTTGAGCGACGAACGCGGATTCCACCGCGGGAACCTGCGCGGCGGAATCTTCTGCCTGGCCGGGGCTCTGTTGGTTTTTCTTTTCTACAAGCTGGGCTGGACAGAAAGCTTCGACGAGACCGGGCTTGAATGGATGGCCGGCCTTCGATCACCTGGACTGACAAACAGGGTGATGGAGTTATCCGCGCTCGGCAGCCTGCCGGCGCTCGTGCTCGCCGGGATAGCGACGATCCTCTACCTCTCTACCCGGGGAGAGCAAAAGACCACTGCGCGGGTCTTCTTTATCATGGTCGGCGCCGAGATCGTCGCCTATGTCGCGAAGCATCTTGTCGGGCGAATAAGGCCGGAGAGGTTCTTCGCAGACGGCGTAAAGGGCTCCATAAGCTCCGATCTCAATGTGAGCTTTCCAAGCGGTCACAGCCTGATGTCTGCGACCATGTACCTCTGTATCGCCTTCCTGCTTCACAACGCGGCCAAAAGGCGTAATTCGCAACGAGCACTTATTGGCGGCGCCGCCGCGCTGATCTTTCTCATCGGGCTCAGCCGGATCTATCTAGGGGTTCATCATCCGAGCGATGTGCTGGCCGGCTGGCTCGGCGGAGCCGGCTGGACCCTCGCGTGGTTCGCTTTCTTTGATCGCCGGGACCAGCGGGACAGTCCCGCCGGGACCGCAGCCGCCTGAGAAAAGGTATGCCCGACCAGCACACGGAAAGATCCATTCTCCTCATCGACTGGCAGGGAAAGCTTGCCGTTGGGCTGGTCAACCTGGCGATGTATATGATCGGTTATTTCTCACTCAACAAGTTCATCGAGTTCGCGGTCTACCACGAGGTTTTCACGCTGCGCATCGATGAGCTCCTCCTGCTCCCCCTGGGCGGCTGGACCATCTTCATTTACAACACCTGCTACATCAACAGCAGCCTGGGAGTCTTCCTGCTGCCCTCGAAAGAGGCCGCCTGGCGGTTTCTCGGCGCTATCCTGATCGCCTACATCATCAACTTTGCCCTCTTCGCCCTGTGGCCGACCACGATCGAGGCGATCCGGGAGACTGTAGACCCCGGCACCATGGCCCCGGTGGTTGCCTGGCAATATCAGCTGATGCATTCCGCCGACAACCCCTACACCTGCTTTCCCTCGCTGCACATCACCAACTGCATGCTGGTCACCCTCGCGCACTGGCAAAGCCCGCGGCGTTACTGGCTGCTTCTCTGGGCCGTCCTGATCGCCATCTCCACCATCACCACCGGGCAGCATGTCTTCATCGATATCCTTGGCGGCATCCTCGTCGCATGCGCCGGCACCCTGGTGGCGGCCCGGATCTGGGGAGCCCCGCTTGATTCCATCGACGAGGACAGGTCGAATCAGGAGCCCAGGGTCGGATAGCCAATCTGCTTGAGATGGATGTCGAGATCCTTCTGTACCTGGGCGACCTTCTGGTAGCGCGCCTTTGGATCTTTTTCGAGCATCCTGCTGATCAGAACCGAGAAGCCATCGGAGACCGGGGCGCGGAGCTCCTTCAGAGTCTTGAACGGCTCGGAGGAGAGAACCCAGCGAATCCAGTCCCTTGGACGCTTGGCGCCGTAGAGCTTCTTGAAGCCCTGCAGGCTCAGGATGGCCTGGTAGGACAGGAAGCCGAGGGAATATAAATCCAGGCCGAAACCAAGACGTGAGTTCTTCCGCATCGCCTCGGGCGGCATGTATGCCAGCGTTCCCCCCATGCGATGATCGGTGTCCTTGGCCAGCCCGCTCAGCCCGAAGTCGGTCAGCTTGGCAACCCCCTCGCGGGTAACGAGGATATTGCGCGGATTGACATCCCGGTGAATCAAACCAACCCCGTGAACCGCCCCGAGAGCGGCCAGGATCTGGCGAAAATAGCTGAGATACTGCAGCTCCGGCATCGGACGCTTTCTGAAGGTCCTGATAAAAGGAACCCCGTCCACCAATTCCATGATGATCGAGAAGGTGTCGCGGGAATCGACGATGTCATGCACGAGTACGACATTCGTATGCTCGACCATCGCCAGGTACTCGGCCTCTTTCTGCAGACGCTCCAGAACCCGCTTTTTACCTCGCTTTTCAGGCAGCACCCTCTTGATCGCCACATTCCGCTTCAGCCGCAGATCGAGCGCCTTGTAGACCTCTCCGGTCCCGCCAGACCCGAGTTTTCTCAATAGTTGGTAGCGGCCATGAACAATCTCTGCCATGAGACCCATTGTATCCTTAAAATGTTTTCCACAAGGGGCTGAAAGTACCTTCTTGCCGGCCGCGGCGGAAGTGATCTTTTAATGGACACGAGGAGATTTTTCATCAAGCTTACGCACTGACGCCGGGCGCAACTCCGCCCGAATTAAGGACGGCCGGAGCAGACGAAAGGATGAACATGAACCCCGATGACCCCAGAATCTCGACTTCAGCGCGGCAGGTTCAGCCCTTCCTCGCCATGGAGATCTTTGAGCGCTCCCAGGAGCTCGAGCGCCAGGGAATCGATATCGTTCACCTGGAGGTCGGCGAGCCCGACTTCAGCGTACCGGCCTGCGTCGACCGGGCGATCAGCAAGGCCGTGGAGGGCGGCCACACCCACTACACCCACAGCCTGGGAAGGTACGACCTGCGCGAGGAGATCGCGTCCTATTACAAGCGGCGCTACGCGGTCAACATTGATCCCGGGAGAGTGCTGGTCACCGGCGGTACATCGGGAGCCCTGGTGCTGCTCATGGCGCTGCTGCTGGAGCCCGGCGATGAGCTCCTGCTGCCCAACCCGGGCTATGCCTGCTACGGCAATTTCGTTCTCACCTTCCACGGCAAACCGACCGGCTACGAGGTCCCGGCGAGTACCGGCTTCCGCTACGACCCGGAGCTCATCGGCAAGCTGGTCAACAAGCGCAGCAAGGGTATTCTCATCAACTCTCCCTCGAACCCGACCGCAGCCGTCCAGGACCACGACACCCTCGAACAGATCGCGGCCCTGGGCGTGCCGGTCATCAGCGATGAAATCTACCACGGCCTGGAATACGGAGGAGCCGATGCCCGGGCCGTCAGCATGCTCGAAGTAACCGATGATTGCTTTGTCGTCGATGGCTTTTCAAAACGCCACGCCATGACGGGGTTGAGGGTCGGCTGGCTGGTCGCTCCGGAAGACCTGGTCGCCCCCCTCCAGCGACTGCAGCAGAACCTCTTTGTCTGCGCCAGCTCGCTGGCTCAGACCGCCGCCATCGCCGCGCTGCGGGAAGGCGAGGAGGCTCTCACGGCCATGACCGAACAATACCGGCGGCGGCGGGAGGTGCTCTACAACGGCCTGCTCGAGCTCGGCTTTCCGATTCCCTGCAAGCCGATGGGCGCCTATTACATCTTCGCCCGGGCGGACCACCTCGATGGGGACTCGCTGCGCCTCGCGAAGCGGATCCTTGAAGAGGCCCATGTCGGAGTGGCTCCCGGGATCGACTTCGGCAGTCGGGCCGAGGGCTGGCTGCGCTTCAGCTTCGCCAATGACCTCGAAAGCATCAACGAGGCCCTGCGACGCCTCAAGAAATGGCTGCCGCGCTCTGAGGGCTGAGCCGTGGAACCAGACCTGGAAAGACCGCCAGGCTCCCCAGGCTGTAATCACAAGCTGCGATCACAAGCCGTAGGCACAAAAAAACCCAGACAGGCGTCTGGGAAAATGTTCGTTCATCTATAGCCCTCAGAACAAGGCCTACAGGGCAAGAAAAGATCTTTTTTACGAGAAAATCCTAAGATGCTTAAATTAAAGTGTTTAGGTGTAAATATGCGCCCTGAAACTGACTGGACACGAAAAAACCCAGACTTGCAAGTCTGGGTGAAAATGCGTGTTCATTAGTAGCCTTCTATACAAGGCCTCCGGAGAAACAAACTCGTTTTATTTTAAGTCACTTTAATTATTAGACTTAAGTCTTCTCAGAAGCTCCCGGGCAGGAATTTTCAGGGCCAGATGAAGCTAAAATCTGCTCCAGGCGGCGCTCGAGCCCTCCCGCTGACAATCTTCCCCACCCAAGCTCCTCTCCCCGAAAAACAGCGACTGGAATCCGATAGCGATAGAGCTGGACAAGATTCGCATCCGTCTCAATGTCGACCTTTTCGATCTCGAGCCTGAAACGCTGAGTGAGCTCCTCCAGCTTTGCGAACCCCGTATCGCACAGCGGACAATCGCTCTTCGTGTAAAAGCTGATCTTTTCCATCACATCGAATGTCTTCGGGTTTCGTTCGAACTGTTGCCTTGAGTATGCCGGGAGATCACAATGTTGTCTCAGGTCATCGATAACCAATAGAAAAACAGGGGCGCCCATGAAAACACCAAAGAAGGCGGTCTCGCGACGAAAGTTTATCAAGAAGACCGGCCTGCTCTCGAGTGTACCGGTGATCGCCGCCGGGTTGCCGGCCTCCTCCCTTGCCAATGTCCAGGATGCCAATCAGTTCCTGCGGCTGGGCTGGATCGGGGTGGGCGGCCGGGGAACCTCCCTGCTCGACCGCGCCCTGCGCAGCGTCTCGGTCTCGACCCTCAAGGTCAACGCCATCTGTGACATCGACCCCAAGGCCCGCGCCCGCGGCATCCGGATGTGCGGCGCGATGAAACCCGCCGGCATCCACGACTACAAGGAGTTGCTGGCGAGAAAGGACATCGACGCCGTCTTTGTCGCCACCCCCATCTACCTGCATCCCGAGCATGCCGTCGCCGTGCTGGAGTCGGGCAAGCACTGCTACTGCGAAAAGCCCCTCGGCCCGACCCCCGAGGGCGTCAAGAAGGTCTATGACGCGGTCAAGAAAAGCGGCAAGAAATTCCAGATCGGCTTCCAGTGGCGCTACCACAGCGGCTTCCTCGGCTTTGTCGACCAGCTCCAGGGCGGAGCCGTAGGCAAGACCTCCTTCATCAACAGCGCCAGGCATGTCGGCGGCTACCCCGAGAAAGAGGGCAGCTGGTACATGGACCGCAAGCTCTCCGGCGACCTGATCGTCGAGCAGGCGGTTCATGAGATGAACGTCTTCTGCTGGGCGCTCGATGCCCACCCGCTGCGCGCTGCCGGGTTCGGCGGCATCAACGCCCTCGAGGGCCGCCCCAAGGGCCGCAGCATGATGGACTCCTACGGCGTCACCTACGAATTCCCCGGCAACATTCGCCTGAACTACACCCATGTGATCTACGCGGCCTCAGGCTTTGGGGGCCTCTACATGACGGTCTTCGGAGATGCCGGCAAGGCGCTCGAGCTCGAGGGTACCGTCAACCTCTCCGTCACCAAGGACGGCAAGAAGACCAGGGTCGACCTGCCGCCGCTGAAAGACTCCACCGAGCTGGCAATCCAGAGCTTCGCCCGCTCGATTCGGGAGGACAAGGAGCCCCTGGCCAACGTCGACGCCGGCCGCCATGCCACCCTGATGTCGCTGCTGGGCCGGACAGCCATCCACGAAAAACGGGTGGTCGAGTGGAAAGAGGTCGCTCTTTGATCGAAGGCCGCCGGAGCTTGCCATGAACATCAACCGCATCGAGATGACCCCAGTCGTCGTTCCCGCCAGGGAGAACGCAATCAATTCGCCCGGCAAAGCCGCTCCCCTGCACATGCTCAGCGTCGGCGCGAGCAAGGGCTGGTCGGTCCAGTTCGACAGCCTCGTCAAGTGGATCCTGAGGATCCACACCGATGATGGCGTCACCGGCCTTGGCGAGAGCCTGCGGGATGTCAGCGAATCCCGTATGCGAGAGATCGCGGAATCGCTCATCGGGGCCGACCCCACGGAAATGAACCTGCGCGATCTGCCGATCCCCTATGGCCGGGCCTACGATGGCTTCGAGTGCGCTATCTACGACCTCGTTGGCAAGGCTCTCTCTGTTCCTGCCTATAAGTTGCTGGGTGGAGCCTACCGTAAACGAGTCTATTGTTCGGCCTGGTTCGGACAACGCGACCCCGAGGATGCCGGACGGTGCGCAGAAAAATTCAAGGAGATGGGCTACGACTGCCTGAAGTTCAAAGGCTCGCTCGACGAAGACCCCGTGGCTGTCTGCCAGGCGATCAAAGACCAGGCCGGGGAAGACTTCCGGGCCATTATCGACCCGAACAGCCGCTGGGAGAGGCCGGCGGAAATCCTGCCCTTCCTTCGCCGCCTCGAAGAGGTCGGCAACGTGTGGATCCTGGAAGACCCTATCCCGCGCTGGGACCTGCGTAATTACCGCCACCTGCGCCGCAAAAGCTCGATCCCCCTGGCGCTCCACACCGCCATCCCCTACGCCGAGCTCTTCCAGAAACCCCAGGACGTCATCCTGGCGATCCAGCAGGATGCGGTCGATTACTTCAACTTCAACGGCCCGATGGCCTGGGTCCAGAAGCTCGGCGATATAGCGGAGGTCGCCAATATGCCCTTCTGGCATGGCAGCGAGGTCGACCTGGGGCTCCTCGAGGCGAGCTACCTGCACGTGGCCGCAGCCTGCAAGGTCTGCACTCTCCCCAGCGACATCTTCGGACGGCTCATTCGTGAGCACGACCTCCTCGCCGAGCCGCTGTCCTTCGATGGCGAAGGCCATTTCATGGTGCCCACGGGGCCGGGGCTCGGAGTCGAGCTCGACGAAAAGGCCATCACCCGCTACGCCGGCGGCGAAACGGTAACCGTCAGTGCCGACAGCTGAGATGATGACTGCAGCTTCGGCGGAAAGCCCGGCACGGAGTGCTCGACTGCGTCGCGGCGCCCGGCAGCTGCCCGATGGAACCCGGCTGCAGCCTGCGGCGCCTGCTCATGGACGCCGAGGAAGAATTCTACAAGGCGCTCGAGCTGAAAACCCTCGACGCCCTCACGAATGGAAGCCGGGGCGGGGGCGGGCTGGGCAACCTGCAGATCAACAGCCCGGAGAGCGGCCCGGGATAAAACGCCGAGACATCCGGAGGCTTCAGTCCGCAGCCCTGGCCGCCGCGTCGAGCCCGGCGCCAACGCTCCCGGTGTGACCGGCGCGCTCCATCAGGGTCTCGAGAGCGCCGAGAAAGCTCATGATGTTTTCCCTGGAGCTGGTCTCGCCCATGAGCCCGATTCTCCAGATCTTACCGGCGACCTCCCCTAGGCCGCCGCCGATCTCGATGTCGTAATCATCAAGGAGCGCCTTGCGGAAACCGGCATCGTCAACCCCCTCGGGAATCCAGACCGCGTTCAGCATGGGCAGGCGATGCCCCTCCTGGGCGAAGAGCCGGAAGCCCAGCGCCTCCAGGCCCGCCACCAGCGCGGCACTGTTGCGGCGGTGACGCTCCCAGCGAGCCTCGAGCCCCTCCTCGTGAACCAGGCAGAGCGCCTCGTGAAGAGCATAATTCATCGAAATGGGGGCGGTGTGATGGTACGCCCGCTCGCCCTCGGTCCAGTACTTCTCGATCATCGAGAGATCGAGATACCAGCTGATCACCTTCGACTCCCGGCCTTTGAGCTTCTCGACCGCCCGCTCACTGAAGGTCAATGGGGCGAGGCCCGGAGGGCAGCTGAGGCATTTCTGGGTGCCGCTGTAGGCCACATCGACATTCCACCCATCCGCCTCGAAGCGTTCGCCGCCGAGCGAGGTCACGCAATCAACCAGGAAGAGCCGGCCGCTGCCTCGGCACAGCTTGCCGATCTCCTCGAGCGGCTGGAGAGCACCGGTCGAGGTCTCCGCGTGGACGATGGCGACAACCTTGACCTCCGGATGGCTCGCGAGAGCCGCCTCGATCTCCGGCAGCTCAAACACCTCGCCCCAGGGACGATCGATCCTGTGCAGGACCCCGCCAATGCGCTCGACGATGTCGCTCATGCGATTGCCGAAGACGCCGTTGACGCAAACGAGAACCTCATCGCCAGGCTCGACGACATTCACAAAGGCCGACTCCATGCCGGAGCTGCCGGTTCCGGAAACCGCGATCGTCAGGCGATTCTCTGTCCTGAAAAGGCGGCGGAGCATCTTCTGGATGTTATCCATGATGCCCAGGAACTGCGGGTCGAGATGGCCGACCATCGGACTCGAGAGCGCCTCATACACTCTCGGGTGGACCCCGGATGGCCCGGGCCCCATGAGCAATCTCCCCCTGGGATAAATGGTCTTCTCGGACATGGCTGCGCCCCCGTCAGGAAGGATGGAATAGAACCGTTACCGCCGTGAATCCATGCAGGAAGCTGCTGCTTCCAACCGGCCCAATCTCCCCCGCAGCGAAAAACCCGGCCAGGGGAGAGTCGTTGAATACTCGTGAAACCATCGATGCATCATGATGCGGCCGGTCAAACATGCGCGGACCGCGACCGTTGCAGGTGAAAAGCAGGGCCCCGGCCACCGGGGAGTCGAGCTGCCCGACACGCCCCGCCAGGAGCGCCTCCATCTCCTGGCTTGCCGAAGACGGGTCGCGAAGATGAAACTGGATCGTCTGCCCGGCCCTGGGAACATCGGCGACCATCATCGCGCCGTTCTCCTTGACGAAGCCCAGCACGCCCCGCACCAGGAAGTTCCCGGACCCCTCGCTCGCGCTGCGCGAATCGACCGCTCGCCCGACATGAAGCCCCTCCGTCAGGCGCTCCCTGTCCGAATCCTCCGTCACCTCGACCTGTTCGACAAACTTCTGCCAGGCGGGCTGTCCGCCGAGCTCGAGAATCAGGTTGTCCTCGCAGGCGGTCACCACGAGGGGTTTGCCGAAGGGCCTGCAGCCCTGGGAAACAACCGTCGAAACGCTTCGCCCGCCGCGGATCAGAACCGCGGCGCCGCCCTGGTCGAACACTTCGTCGCCAAAGAAGAACCGGTTGCCTGTGGGCTGCGGAGAGCCGGAGGCCATCCCCCCGGCAAAAACAAGCTCCGGGCGGCTCTGGGAGAGCTCATCGATCAGGTCTTCGGCGACAACGGAAAATGGATCGGCGACAAAAATCATGGTCGTCGGCTCGCGCATCTCCGTCATGGCCTCGATGAGAAGACCGTTCTGCCCTTCCTCAGCCGATTCGAGGCGGCAGGAAGCGACGTCTACCCCGGGAAGACTCGCGGCCCAGAGGCTGAGCCCGGGGCTGTCGGCATACTCCCGGTCGCCCCCGAGGACTCCCTCCGCGGTACAACCGACAAAATGCTCGGCCGGAAGCTTCTCCCGTACGATCGCTGCCAGTTCCTCTGCGTGCGAGGTGTGATGCGACGAGACAAACAGGAACACGAGGTCCGCTGCCGCGTCGCCGAGCTCCGCTGCAACCTCGGTGGCCGCCTCCTCGGCAGCCATCCTGGAATCCGACGCGATTGATACTGAAGAAGCTATTTTCATGGGTCTAAAAAGCCTGAGATGCAGAGAGAATAACCCAGCGCCCCTCGACCGCCAATGACTATCCTGTCGCGAGAGAGCAGCGGGAGGCGCCTACACCTCGACTCTTCATTTATGTTAGAGTAGAGGCAGCGAAAACGCAGCCCCAGAGAACCCCATGACTATCGATGCTGAAAAGAAAGAGCTGGAGCCGGCCGGCCATACGAGCCGGAGAGTGATTCTCCTCATCGGCCTGGTCCTCCTCGGAGCGTTTACCCGGCTCATTCCTCACTATCCGAACTTTACATCCGTGGGCGCCATAGCTCTCTTTGCCGCCTTTACCTTTCGCAAGACCTGGCTGGCCTACTTCGTACCGCTGGCCGCGGTACTCCTGAGTGACGTCGCGCTCCATCTGGTTACGCCCTGGCCCGCGTTTGGCGTCATCAAGCTCTTTGTGCTGGCGGCCTTCTGCCTGACCGTAGCCGGCGGCCGGCAGTTGAAAAACCCGTCCCTGCTGAAGGTCGGCGGCGGCGCGATCGGCAGCTCCCTGGTCTTCTTTGTCGTGACCAATCTCGGCGTCTGGCTTACAGGCAGTGGGTTCCGTTCCCCCATGAACCTGGAGGGCCTCCAGGCCACCTTTGCCGTGGCCATCCCCTTTTTCCAATGGACCCTGGCCGGCACCCTGCTCTATAGCGCCTGCCTCTTCGCCGCCTTGAAACTGGCCGAATCCGCCATTCCCGGTGTGCGAACGCAATCCGCGGCAGCCTGAACCTTATTTATCTTCGTTTCGGCGGTTGAAACACCCTCCGTTCGAAGATAAAAAAGTAGTACGGAACCGCATGAAGTACGGCTTGTATCCCCGGCACAACCGACACCCTGAGAGGACCGTGTTCATGGCTGCGCTCTTCAGCGTACTTTGCTTGATCGGGCTCCCCAGCGAGCCGGACGGGGCCGATGCCCGAACCTACTGGGCCTTCCGCCAGCTTGAGCCAGGGGGTCCTCCGGTCGTTAAAAACGGCGCGTGGGCTCGCACCGGGATCGACCGCTTCGTGCTGGCGAAGGCGAGGGCCGAGGGCATCTCCCCGAACGGACAGGTCGATCGACAGAGATTGGTCCGCAGGGCCTATTTCGATCTCATCGGGCTCGCACCGACACGCGAAGAGGTGGAAGCCTTCATCTCCGATGCGTCCCCCGA
>CAUZHA010000055.1:0-28396 GCA_963579555.1 Planctomycetes bacterium UBA1146 | reverse complement strand
AGCACATGGTTTTGAGAAAATCCTGGGGTTGGCCAACGAAGCGTCCGAGGAGATAGTCCACCCGTCCGGGCTGGGTGTCGGGTGAGCTGAACCAGCGCTTCTTCTTCGATTTTTCGCAGTGGTTCTGGCGATTGCAGCAGGTACAGAAGTACAGGTGGTAGGGCCCGCCGTCTCTTTCGCTTCGGGGACGCAGGATCGCGTCCCTGAGAAGGTAGTCAAGGCCCAGTGGGCGATCGCAGTACCAGCAGCTCAGGGCCCTGGCATCGCCGGTGGATGATGATCTGTCCGCTGTCATGGTTCAAAGTATGAGCATCGCATCGCCATAGCTGAAGAAGCGGTAGTCATTGTTGATCGCCTCCCGGTAGGCCGCAAGGATGCGCTCGCGGCCAGCGAGGCTGCTCACCAGCATCAGCAGGCTGCTG
This sequence comes from Planctomycetes bacterium UBA1146, assembly GCA_963579555.1. Lineage (GTDB taxonomy): Bacteria > Planctomycetota > UBA8108 > UBA8108 > UBA8108 > UBA8108. Next base: position 27,974 of record CAUZHA010000055.1, on the reverse strand, counting down.
CGCGGCAGGTGAAAGTTCGTTATGAGTCCATCGACAAGCTTGAATTTCCTCGGCGGACGGATAAACAGGTGGGTCCTCTCGCGGAAGGGCGCGGGAAAGCCGCTGTCGGCAAAGCTCTCGAGCGCGCGGGTCGTGGTCGTTCCCACGGCGATGATCCGTCTTTTTTCGTTCCGGGCATCCTGGAGCTTTCGGGCCGTCGCCGAAGAGATCTCGACCGTCTCTCCATGAAGCCTGCCGGATTCGAGAGCCTCGGCGGACAGGGGCTTGAAGGTGTCGAGCCCGATGTGGAGGGTGAGCCTTAGCAGCTCGACCCCCGCCGCCTCGAGCTGCTCGATGGCCTCGGCCTCCAGGTGCAGGCCCGCGGTGGGGGCGGCCGCCGATCCCGGCACCCGCGCATAGATGGTCTGGTAGCGTTCGGCATCCTCCGGGGATTCGCGGCTCGGCCCTTCACGGCTGATGTAGGGCGGCAGCGGGATCTCTCCGACGCGCTGTGCCAACAGCCTCACCTCCTCCTCGCCAAGGCTGGTCCCGGCGGCGGAAAAGGAGACGATGAAGGTCTGCCCACGGCGTTCGCGACAGGTGATGCCGATCCCGGGGTCTTTTTCAAGCGTCAGCGAGCGTCCCTCGGCGAAGGCCTTTCCGGGTTTGAGCAATACCTGCCAGCAGCGGTCGGCAACAGGTTCAAGGAGGAGGAGCTCGACCTTGCCACCGCTCTCCTTTAGAGCCCTCAGGCGCCCCGGGAGCACCAGGGTCTCATTGAGGACCAGGATGTCTCCCTCGCGGAGATAACCCGGCAGCTCCCTGAAGCTCCGATGCTCGAACTCCTCGCGGGCGCGGTCAAGGACCAGCAGCCTGGAATCGGCGCGCCTGGGGGGAGGATGCTGCGCGATGAGCTCCGGTGGGAGTTCGTAGTCGTAGTCCCCAAGCGAAATGGAACCTTCGTCTCTCTCCCCGCTCACCTTGTCTCCAGGACCTCGATGTCCATATTGCCGAGAAAGGGGATGAGCCCGACGAACATCTCGGAGACGGCGGAATTATCGAGAGCCGAAACCGAGAGCGCAATGTGGTCGGCTTCCACACGGCCCTTTCCGATGGTTGCATCCAGGGGCACCCATTTGCCCGTATAGACCTCTGTCCACATATGACCGACAAAGTTTTTTTTATGGTAGACGAGGCCGGCGACAACCCGGGAGGGGATTCCTCCAGCTCGGCACATGGCGGCGAGAAGCACAGCATGCTCAGTACAGTCTCCCTGCCTGGTTTCAAGGACCTCTTTCGCCGTGGCGAAGGCCGTGCCGAGGTTTTTTTTACGTATGTAGTTGTAGACCCACTTCTCCAGCTGCTGCGCGGCCTTGAGGCTGTTCTTTTCTTTTCCGATGATTTTTTTCGTGAGCTCGTTGAGCCGGCCATCATCGGCCTGCAGGTAGGCTGTCGAGGCGAGGTAACGTTTCGGCAGCGGATTGGGATCGAGAGGAAGGGGCCGCGCGTTCGGGTTGTCCACAGCCCGGACCTTCAGTCTCCAGGCACCCTTCTCTCCCGCGGCGGTGAGCTCGTGACCCGCGGCGCCGGATTCCCGGAGTTCTATGGGCTGGTTCTTATCGCGAATACGGAGCTGGTAGACGATCTCCTGCCGCTTCCAGCCGAGAAAACGACCCAGGGGAATGGCGCTGGAGATGAATATCTCCGGGGGTGAGCTGAAATCAGCGGCCAGGATTTCCTCCCGGCTTGAGAGTACGGTTTCCAGCCCGAGATAGGGCATGCTGGATCTGACGGTTTTTCCCTTATCGTCAACCCAGTCGGTGCTCACCAGGCTGTTTCCAGGAGCGACCTCCAGGCGGTTTTCGATCTGGCGGAGACCATTCTCCAGCGTGGACAGCGTGCTGACCTGTTTCACGCAGCGGGAAAGGTCCGGCATGAAGACCATCAGCTCGAGCCGGTCGCCCTCTTCTTTGAGCGTTGCGCTGATCTTTTCCGAGACGTACTGAAAGCCCCGCGCCGCCGGGTTGAAGGGAGCCTCCTGCCTTCGGGCCGGGGAATCCCCGGAGGTGACCTCGAGCATCAGCCTGTCGGGCTCGATGACCTTGCCGACGGTGGTGACTCCCTGCCGGGCGGTTTTTTCCTCTTTCCTGAAGCTGAGGATGTTCCCCGCGGCGCTCTCGCGGAGCTCCAGGCGCATCTCGACCGTGATCTTTTCTTTGCCGCGCTTCATCGACATCCTGGTGAAGGAGATGGTCTCGATGTTTCCATTCTCGCCGACAACCTTGCGCTGGGAGCTGTAGCCGGCCGGCCGGCCGCGCAGATGGATCAGGAACCACTCATCCCCGGGCCTGGCGGATTCCGTTTCGGTAGAGGGGAAATTTCTCGATGAGCAGGCTGACAGGCACAGGAGCAGCAGGAGAATGAGGCTCCGGACCTTCGCGCCGGCGAGATGCGTGGGAGAGCACATCTCCCCCTCACTGGCTCCGCAGGGGGACGCCCGCGAGCGCGGCGCGGCCGAGGTTGCTGTAGAGGGCGAAGAGGCGGGCGGCATGGAATTTCTCACCCCAGCCAAGGCTCTCGGTGTCGAGGACGATCTCCGAGAGCCCCGAATCATCGACGTAATATTCGAAATCGATGTCCTCCGAAAGTCCGGGGTGCTGCTCGAGCAGGATCGGGGCCTTGTCATTTTCCCGGTGGTAGCAGGCGGGGGCAGCCTGCGAGTCGGGAGCTCCGCTTGAGCTCAGGGTGCGGCGGAAAAAGGAACGGGTAAATACGGAGGCTGGAATCAACCGAAAGCCGGTTGCCTGCCGATCGATGGCCAGGTCTACCCATTGCTCGTCGGGTTCATCCGGTCCAGCTCGAGGCACAGCCGGCATGTTGAGGTCAAGCCGCCCCAGGCTTTCGCCAAGACAGTTGAGCAGCTCTCCAACCGGCAGCGGCCGTCGGCATCCGAGCGCCGAGAGCATGCTTCGAAGGCAGCTCCTGAGCTGCTCGCGGCCCATCGCGGCGGCCGGGTCCGAAAGCAGGATCGCCAGCCCCAGGGCGGTTGTCGCCGGAGCCTGCAGCCGGGCATCGTCTCTCCGGCTGGTATCGAGCAGCTTCCGGTAGAGTCTGCGCCGGCCGATCGTCCCGCTGACGAACAGCCCCACGGTCTCGATGATCTCGAGGTGGCATTCCTGGGCCCTGCAGCTGTCCATGATGAGGGAGCTGTTCTTCGGAGCTCCTGACCTCAGCGCGAGCTCAGCTGCGTGAAGCCTCCGGGCCTCTAGAGACCTGATCCTCGATTCCATTCGCAAAAGTCGAACTCCCCGGGAGAGCAGTTCCCAGGCTGCCGGCCACCGGCCCGGCGCAGAGGAGCGCTCATCCAATGATGTGTTTTCTTTTTTTGTTTCCGGAGGAGGGAAGATTCCGGGCTCTGCTTTCCGGCCTTGCCCCCGCCGCTCCGTTCCAACTCAGTAGAATATTGTATGTCCGGATGGGGATGCCCATAAGGAATTATTGCTGAAAAAGAACCGACCGGCAGAGGGCGAGAGAAGGTAATATTTCATTCAAGAGAAAGAGGGGAAGATTCGCCTGCGGGACTTTCCCTCTTGCAATCCGGTGTCGCGGTGACAGAATGCGCGCCGGTCTTACCCGTCGACGATTTTTTTGGGTTCCATGCTCAATCTAAAAGCCCTGCGAGAGAATCCGGATCTGGTGAAAGCGGCTGGTCGCAAGAAACATATTCCTTGCGAGGAGTCGGTGGATCGCATTCTCTCCCTGGATGACCAGAGGAAGAAGCTGGTCTTCGAGAGTGAAGAGCTTCGAGCAGACCAGAAAAAAGTCGGCAAGGAAATTGCCACTCTCGAGGGGGAAGAGAAGCAGGCGAGGATCACCGAGATGGGGGAGATCGCTGAGCGAATCAAGGGGTATGAGAAGGAGCTGGGGCCGCTCGAGGATGAGCTCGACGAGCTCATGCTGCTCGTACCCAACATACCGGCGGAGGAGGTTCCTGAGGGGGAGACGGATGAAGACAACGTCCTGGTCCGTGAATGGGGCGAGATTCCGCAGTTTGACTTCCCTCTGAAGGATCACCTGGAGCTCGGCGAGGAGCTCGACCTGATCGACATGAAGGGAGCGGCGAAGCTGGCGGGCTCGCGCACCTATATGCTCAAGAACGAGGGCGCCCTGCTCGAGCTTGCCGTTCTGCAGTTCACCCTCAATCACCTTGTCGAAAAGGGCTTCTCTCCGATGCTGGTACCTACCCTTGTCCGTCGCGAGCCGATGGTGGGTACGGCGTATTTCCCCGGCGGGGAGGAGCAGGCCTACGCCTGTGAGAAAGATGGAAAGTACCTGATCGGCACCTCGGAGGTTCCGGTGACGGCCTATCACAGCGGCGAGATTCTCGACGAGGCCGAGTTGCCGAGACTCTACGCGGGCTATTCGACCTGCTATCGCAGGGAGGCCGGCGCCGCGGGAAGAGATACCAGGGGGCTCTACAGGATCCACCAGTTCAACAAGGTTGAGCAGGTGGTCGTCTGCCGCAACGATGAGGAGGAGTCGCTGCGCATGCACGAATTTATCCTCGGCAACGCTGAGGAGGTAGTGCAGGCGCTCGAGCTCCCCTACAGGGTGGTGAACGTCTGCGGTGGAGACCTTGGCCAGCCCCAGGTGCAGAAGTTTGATATTGAGACCTGGATGCCTTCGCGGGAGAGCTACGGGGAGACCCACAGCGCCTCGCGCTTTCATGATTTCCAGTCCCGGCGTCTCGATCTGCGTTACCGCGATTCAGACGGCAAGGTACATTTCTGTCACACATTGAACAATACAGGCATCGCCAGCCCACGGATCCTGATTTCGATCCTCGAGCTGAACCAGGAGGCCGATGGCAGGATCAGGATTCCCGGCGTGCTTCAGTCCTACATGGGAGGCAGGGAGTACATCGGTCCGAAGTAGAGAGCTTGTTTGCCGCGGCCGGGCATGAGATTATTCAAAAGCCGTGGAAAAAATCAGATCACCCAACATAATGTGGTGTCGAGGAAAAGAGTTGGAGTAGTTCAGTGTCTCAAAAATGCGCCAGGCTGGCCCTAGAGGATGGAACCGTTCTGCGCGGAACCTCTGTCGGTGCGGCTGGGGAGTCTATTGGAGAGGTTGTCTTCAATACGTCCCTGACCGGCTACCAGGAGGTCTTTACCGATTCCTCCTACAATGGGCAGATGGTGGTGATGACCAATCCGCTGATTGGCAACTACGGAGTCAATCCGGATGATGAGGAATCGCGTGCTCCCTCCCTCAGGGGGGTTATCGTTCGAGAGATGAGCCGCCGGGCTTCCAATTTCAGGAGCTGTGAGCCCCTTGACGGTTACCTTGCCCGCCATGGCGTGGTCGGGATCTCCGGAATCGATACCCGGGCGGTGACGAAGCGGCTGAGGGTGGAGGGCTCGCTCAAGGGTCTTATCTCGACCTCCGAGGACTCGGATGAAGCTCTCGTTGAGAGGGCGAGGAGCTGGGAGGGACTCGGCGGCCGGGACATGGTCAAAGAGGTGAGCTGCGAGGAGCCGCGGCTCTGGGAGCAGGGCTTCAACTCGCCTTTCTCGGCCTGCTTCAAGGACAACCGTGTAGCCCAGCGTCTAGGCGAAGGTCTCGAGATCGTGGCTTTCGACTACGGCGTGAAATACAACATCCTGAGAATCTTATACGAGATGGGCTTCAAGGTTCATCAGGTGCCGGCGGATACCACAGCGGAGCAGGTTCGTGAATTGAACCCCGATGGAGTCTTTCTCTCAAATGGACCCGGTGATCCGGAGGGGCTGCCCTATGCCATCGAGACGATACGTGCACTCATCGGTGAATACCCGATCTTCGGTATCTGCCTTGGTCACCAGCTGGCCGGGCTGGCTCTTGGAGGCCGCACGGAAAAGTTGAGGTTCGGTCATCACGGGGGCAACCATCCGGTGCTGAATACGCAGACTGGCAAGGTCGAGATCTCCGTGCAGAATCACTGCTATGCGGTGGTTCCGGATTCCTTTGAATCCGACCAGGTGGAACCGTATTTCATCAATCTTAACGACCAGACCCTCGAGGGTCTTTATCACAGGGAGTTTCCCTTGTTCACGGTGCAGTTTCATCCGGAGGCGGCACCTGGCCCGAATGATTTCACGTTCCTTTTCGATGATTTTGCGCGGATGATCCGAAGCGCCAAGCCCCTGCCAGAGATACCCGAGATCTGGGAGAGTCCCGCTCGAGTCTGACGGTGGATGGAACAGGGCGGCGATGAGGCCGGCAGAGAGAGTAGAGATGAGCAGTTCGAATCAGGTCCAGCCCGCCCGGCACAGTTGTGTAGTAGGGCTTCAGTGGGGAGATGAAGGCAAGGGTAAGATCGTAGACGTTCTGACGGCTGATGCAGACGTCGTCGTTCGTTACCAGGGCGGAGCCAACGCGGGTCATACCGTGCAGGTAGAGGACCAGGAGTACATCTTCCATCTCATCCCCTCCGGAATTCTCAAGAAGGATACGGCCTGCGTGATCGGCAATGGAGTGGTTATCGACCCCCGCGCGCTCATCGCCGAGCTCGACGGGCTCCTGGAGATTGGCCTCGACCATGAAGAGAACATTCTCATCAGTGACCGTGCCCATGTCGTGCTGCCCTATCACAGCGCGCTGGATGAGGCGAAGGAGAGCGCCGGAGGAGATGGAAAGATCGGCACCACCTTGAGAGGCATCGGCCCCTGCTATACTGACAAGGCTTCGCGGGTGGGTATCCGGATGTCCGAATTCGTCGATCCGGATGGTCTCAGGGAGCGGCTTGTTCGTTTTGGCGAGTTGAAGAATCGTGAGCTGGAGAAGCTCCACGGCCGCGACCCCATCGATCCCGAGGCTGTTTTTGAAGAATATTCCGCGTATGCCGAGCGCCTGCGTCCCCGGGTCTGTGATGTCACAGCCTTTCTCCATGAACAGGATGCCCGGGGTGCCGGTATTCTCTTCGAGGGAGCCCAGGGCGCACTGCTCGATATCGACATGGGGAGCTATCCCTACGTGACCTCATCCAATACCTCCTTCCTGGGGCTGGGGCCGGGGACCGGTTTCTCGGGTCGCAAGGTGGGAAAGGTTCTCGGTATAACCAAGGCCTATGCGACACGGGTTGGGGAGGGCCCTTTCCCCAGCGAGATGCAGGAAGAGGCCGCTGCCAGCCTGCGCGAGGCAGGTGGGGAGTTCGGCGCTACGACCGGGCGCCCAAGGCGCTGTGGCTGGCTTGATATCGTGGCTTTGCGGCGTGCGATTCAATTTGGCGATGTCGATGCGATGGTCGTGACCAAGCTCGATGTTCTTGATCATCTCGAAGAGATCAAGGTGGCCGTCTCCTATAACGTTGATGGGGTTGAGACGGACCAGTATCCGACCTCCACGGAATGCGAGGTGATCCCCCAGTACAGGTCTTTCCCCGGCTGGCTGGAGCGCACCACAGAGTGCAGAGCCTTCGAGGATCTGCCGGAGAAGGCCCGCGAATACCTGCGTTTTGTCGCTGATGCCGCGGGCTGTCCCATCGCGATCGTGTCGGTGGGCAAGGAGCGCTCACAGATCGTTTCACTTGAGCCCTGGCTCGAGCCGGCTCCGGCGGAAGGAGACTGAGAGAGTGAAGTTTTCTCCGGAACAGGTTCCAGCGCATATCGCCTTTATCATGGATGGTAACGGGCGCTGGGCCATGAATCGGGGGTTCCTGCGGCTGCGGGGCTATGAGGAAGGAGCGGTATCTCTGCGCAGGATCACGACCCACTGTCGTGAGCTGGGAGTGCGGGAGGCGACCTTCTTCGCCTTGTCTACGGAGAACTACCTGCGTCGCCCGCGCCGGGAGATCAGCTTCCTGATGAAGCTGCTGAAGACCTACCTCGTCAAGGAGCGGACGATGTTGATGGACAACAACATCCGTCTTACCACCATCGGCGATGTCAGCTCTTTTCCAGCAGATGTCCTGGAGACGCTTCATGAAACAGAGATCCTTACCTCCGAGAACGATGGGATGGTCATGCGGCTCGCTCTCAACTATGGTTCTCGCCAGGAGATCATCAACGCGGTCCGGGCGCTCTGCGCGGATGTCAGGGATGGAAAAATAGACCCGGACAGGGTCGAGGATCTCAGCGAAGACGTGTTTGCCGCCTACCTGGCTGATCCGCAGATGAAGGATCCCGATCTGGTGATTCGAACGGCTGGAGAATACAGGCTTTCGAATTTTCTTCTCTGGCAGTCATCCTATAGCGAACTCTGGATGACCGATGAGCTGTGGCCTGATTTTGACGTTGAGCATCTCGATGAGGCGCTGGTCGCCTATGTCAACCGGGATAGAAAATACGGTGCCGTGTTGGATTCGGCTTCTCGTGAAGCTTCGGGATCCAACGGAATCTGAACGATGGCTGTCGCATGAAGGAGGCGCGGAGCTTGAACCATCACATCGCCTTGACTCGTGCGGCGAATCTTAGGGGGCCTGTCCCCGGGGAGAAGCGGCTTGGGAGCTAAGCAGACCCGCTACCTGGTCGGGACTATACTGGTGCTCCTGCTTGCTGGCGTGCTGGCGCTTGACCATGTATTCGACAGCAGAATTGCCGGCTCGGCGATCCTCGTGGGGATGGGGCTGGTGGGCTATCTCGAGTTCTCGAAGATGTCCTCCGGCCGCTACCTTCGTCTTTCCTCCCTCCCGGGTCTTCTCGCCACGGGCTTGTTTCTCGCGGTGGCCTGCTGGGATTGGAATGCTCATGAAGAAGGCCATCTTCTTCTCAGCAGCTTAGGGCTCTTCCAGGGCGAACACGAGACCCTTGTTCTCGGGGTATTTGCTCTGCTCTTCCTGTCCTTTGTGGCTGTTCTTTTTACGAAAGACTTCCTCGAGCGCGCGGGAGAGTTGGCCCAGGCAGTTCTGGGGGCCCTGCTTTTGGGCCTGCTTTTCTCTTTCGTGGCACGGATTTACTGCAGGGCCGACAGCGTATTGACCGGGGCCATCTTTGTTTTCGGAATCAAGCTGACCGATATCGGAGGCTATGTCATCGGCTCGATACTGGGACGGACAAAAATTCTTAAAGTAAGTCCTGGAAAGAGCTTAGAGGGATATACGGCAGGTCTTATTTTGACGGCAGGCTGGTTTTCGGGAGCAGCCCATCTGGGGTACCTCGCCCCCGTGAAAATTGGATGGCCGGGGGGGATCGCCTTTGGGATAATCCTTGGTGTCAGTGCCGCTATAGGCGATCTGAGCGAATCGCTCATGAAACGACTTTACGGTGTCAAGGATTCCGGGTCTCTACTGCCGGAGTTCGGGGGGGTTCTGGACATGATCGACAGCTTTATTTTCAGTGGATTTGTGTTCTGGGCCCTTTCCCGCTACTGGTCTTGAAGATCATCACATGGAATTAGCTATCGAGTTGGCCTCACAGGACGAGGCCCTGTTCATATTCGGCGCGGGAGATGCCCACCTGCGCCAGATTCGAGATGGTCTCGAGATCCAGGTCGCGGCACGCAATGGGGTCATTCGTATCGAGGGAGACGAGGGGCTGGTTCGTCGCGCGGAGCAGCTCCTGAAGGACATGGCCGAGCTTTACAAGGCCGGGGATCCTCTGCCGGACCTCTACATCGAGTCCCGCCTTGCCAGGATCAAGGCCGATGATGCGCGGGAAAGAGGAGGGGCTGAAGAGCCCGGCTCCTCGAGCGCGAAGCAGAGGAAGCTGACGCCCCAGGAGCGCGCGACAGTGAGGAGCCTGGCCCGATCGGAAGGCCAGGAGGGGTATATCGAGGCGATCATCCGCAATGAGCTGATCTTTTGTAGTGGTCCGGCGGGAACCGGAAAGACCTACCTGGCCGTGCGCCTGGCGGTCGACGGCCTGCGTTCCGGAGACTATCAGAAGCTGATCCTTTGCCGGCCGGCGGTAGAGGCCGGTGAAAAGCTGGGCTTTCTTCCCGGTGATTTTCAGGCCAAGGTGAATCCCTACCTGCAGCCGCTCTACGATGCGCTCAATGACGTCCTCGGGATGGAGCAGGTGAAGCGCTATATCGAGCGGGAGATTATAGAGATCATTCCGCTTGCCTATATGCGTGGGCGTACCCTGAACAACTCCTTTATCATTCTTGATGAAGGACAGAACACCACAGTCTCCCAGATGAAGATGTTTCTGACTCGTCTTGGCCTGGGCTCCAAGGTCGTGGCCAACGGAGACGTGACGCAATTCGATTTGCCCGAGGACCAGCTCTCCGGCCTGGTGCATGCAGCTCCTCTTATGAAGGATATTCACGGGATCGCCTGGGTCGAGCTCGAGAAGATGGATATTGTGAGGCATCCGCTGGTCAAGAAGATCGTTGAGGCCTACGAGGCCGTTGAAAACAATTCCACTCCGAAGGATCAGTGAGGCCGGTTGCCGGTGGGGCCGAAGCGCCCCTTGCAGATCGCAGAAAACATGGCAAAAAAACGAAAGAGCAAGAGAATCGACGAATTCCTCCGGTCCCGCCAGCAGGGGCAGGAGGTTGTTCTGAGAGCGAGCATGCGCCAGGCGAATCTGCTGTTCAGGATCGTTGTGACCGTGTTGTTGGTGGCTCTGCTGCTGCTCTTGCTGAATATCGGCGAGAAGGACGAGTTCCAGCGCAAGCAGATAGGCCTTGCCGGGCTGCTCGCCATGGTCACGGTGCTCGGGGTGCTGGTCATCAACCGTATCCAGCCCGCTCTTTTCCAGTCGACCGCGAAATTCAACCAGTTTGTTCTCTTGATCGTACTGACCGTCAGCCTGTCCTGGGGCATGTTCGCTCTCAACTGGCCGGCCTATATCCTGCCGCTGCCGGTTCTGGCGATGATGGCCGGGCTGGCCTACAGCAACATGGTGGCGATTCTTCTCTGTGGGGGTCTTGCCTCCTACCTCGCCCTCCTGGCCCCAGATTCCTACGAGCCCTTCCAATTGGCTGTTACGTTGAGTCTCGGGGCTGTCGTATCAATCCTCGGAGTCAGGAACATGCGCAAGCAGTCTCAGCCGGTCCTCATAGGAATGAGAGCGGGATTTGTTCAGGCGCTGACTGTCATCTGCTTCAAGGTGATGGAGGGTTTTTCCGGCAGTGAAGATGCCGGTTTCCTGGTTTCCTTCCTGCAGGACCCCGGATACGCGCTGATGGGCGGGCTGATTTCAGGCGGCATCGTTACCAGCCTGCTTCCCCAGATAGAGAAGATCTTCGATGTGCTCACCGAGCGTCGCCTGCTGGAGCTGGCCGACCCGAGCAACCAGCTGCTGCATATCCTGCGCACGCGCGCGCCGGGAACCTTCCAGCACACCCTCGGCGTGCAGCAGTTGGCGCGGGAGGCGACAGAGGCGATCGGCGGCAATGTTCTCCTGGCCAGCGTCGGAGCGTATTACCACGATATCGGCAAGATCTACAAGCCTGAGTATTTCGCCGAGAACATGGGCCAGGATAAGTCGATTCATGACCAGCTGCGTCCGTCGATGTCCAAGCTCATTATCATGTCGCATGTAAAGGAGGGGATCATTTTCGCTCGAGAGGAGAAGCTGCCGCAACAGATCATCGATATGATTCCCATGCATCACGGAACGACGGTCGTCGAATTTTTTTACCACAAGGCGCGACTGGAGGAAGGCAACGAGGAGGAGGGCTCAACCGAGGATACGGAATATCGTTATCCCGGCCCCAAGCCGACCTTCCCGGAGGCTGGAGTCCTGATGCTGGCCGACGCTGTCGAGGCCATCTCCAAGAGTGTCCAGGATCCTACTCCGGTAAAGTTCAGGGAGATAGCGCGGGAGATGATTCGCAAGCGGATCTTTGACGGCCAACTGGATGAGTGTCAGCTCACCATGGCGGATCTCTACAAGATCGAGGAGAGCTTCGAGGCTACGCTGACCAACATCAATCACGGACGGGTTGAATATCCTGACATCGGAACAGGGAAAGAGGATATTGACCCCGATCCTTCGACGGGTCCCGGTCCCGAATCGGAAGTGGAGCTGGACGCCTCGTGAGCTCCGCTGGAGTTAATTTTCTCGGTAAGCGTCCATTGAGCGCTGATCAGAAGGCTTCCTTACGCCAGGCGCTCCTGCTCCTGCTGGCCGACCACGCCTGCCCAGCCAGCGTCAACGTCTGCTTTGTCGACGATGAAGAGATCCGGGGATTGAACAGGGATTACCTCGGGCATGATTACGTCACCGATGTGGTTACCTTTCCCATGCGCTCAGCGCTCGACGGAGCCGAGGGGGATCCTCTCGATGACGAGCTTCTCGGGGAGGTCGTGGTTTCGGTTGATACCGCCCGGCGTTATTCTGAAGACAGGGGGGCCGCCTTCCCCCGCGAGCTGTCTCTCTATGCCATTCACGGCACCCTGCACCTGCTGGGATATGACGATGCGGCGCCCGCCGATCGAAGAAAGATGAGACGTGCTGAGCGCCGCTATCTGGATGCTCTCGAGTCCTGAATCTCCAAGGGCCGGGGTGGGCTGGAATGGCCTGTCTGCGTTGTTTTAGGTGTGGATGACAAGATCGTTTCTCGGTAGAGTCAGCCCCTCCCCCTCAGTCCACGGAGAAATAAATGGCTGCGAAATCGCCTGATAAAATTCGGAATATAGCTTTCGCAGGTCACAGTACTTGCGGCAAGACAACCCTTGTTGAGAGCCTCCTTTTTACCGGCGGCGGTATCGACAGGAAGGGTGCGGTGGACGATGGGACCAGCGTTTGCGACTACGATGATCAGGAGAAGGTACGTAATCATTCTATAGACCTCGCCTGCGCCAGTGTCGACTCCCAGGACACGCTCCTGCAATTCGTCGACACTCCGGGCTATCGTGATTTCATCGGCCAGGTCTATTGTTCGACCGCGGCAGCTGATCTCATGGCGATCGTGATCTGCGCCGATGAGGGGATCCGCCCCAATACCCGGAAGGTCTGGGAGATTGCCAAGGATGCGAACCTGCCCTGTTTCGTGATTATCAACCGTGTCGATCGCGAGCATAGCAATTTTGCGGAGGTTCTCGAAAAGGTCCAGGGTCAGCTCGATGCGAGATGCCTTGCGATCACCTCACCGAACGAATCCGGAGCCGGCTTTTCCTCTGTGGAAGACGCTCTCGGTAACTCCGATGACCTTATGGAGTCCGTCATTGAGTCCAATGACGAGCTGATGGAGCGTTATCTCGAGGGAGAAGAAATCAGTCCCGAGGAGATCTCGAAGCAGTTTGTTGAGGCGGTAAGCTCGAGGAGCCTCTTTCCGGTCTTTGCCACCAGTTCCCTGACGGATGTCGGCGTCAAGGAGCTTATCGATGGCTTCGTACGCTACGCCCCCTCCGCTGCCCAGGATCTGGGGCGGGAGCATGTAGACTTCGATTCGGGAGAGGATAGCCAGGCCGTCTCCATAGCGGCCGATGCGCCGTTCTCGGCTCGGGTTTTCAGGGTTGTGAGCGATCCGTTTGTCGGAAAGCTGACCTATCTTCGAATCTATTCAGGGTCGATCAGCCAGAATGGCCTCTTCCTGAATCCCCATACAGGGAAGCCGGAGAAGGTGGGTAAGCTCATTCGATTCCAGGGCAAGGAGCAGGAGGCAGTCGAACAATTCGGGGCTGGAGAGATTGGCGCCCTGATCAAGGTCGAGGGCCTGCACACCTTCGATTATCTCACCTCCGACTCGAAGCGCTCGATGGCGGGGCCGAGTATTCCAAGCCCCATGTCCGGACTGGCGACCACTCCCAAGACCAAGGCGGACGAAAAGAAGTTCGCCGAATCCTACGTCAAGCTGGTTGAGGAAGATGTTTGTCTCACCTCGAAGAGGAACGATCGCACTGGAGAGCTGGTTATCGCCGGAGTCAGCGCTCTTCACCTGCAGATTCTCTGGGAGAGGCTCAAGTCGCGTTATGGAGTGGAGGTGGCGACCCGGCTGCCGGCAACTCCCTACCTGGAGACGGTCAGTGCCAAGGGAGACGCAAAGTACAGGCACAAGAAGCAGAGCGGTGGCTCGGGAGAATTCGCCGAGGTGTGGATCAGGGTTGAGCCTACCGAGAGAGGTGCCGGGCTCGAGTTCGTCAACAGCATCTTCGGCGGCGCGATCAGCCAGAGCTACGTCCAGTCGGTTGAGAAGGGCATCTCCTCGATGATGAAGGATGGAGTCCTCGCCGGCTGCGAATTCGTCGATATCAAGGTCGAGGTCTATGATGGCAAGGAGCATCCCGTTGATTCGAAGGATGTGGCCTTCCAGAAGGCGGGCCGGGAGGCGTTCAAGCTTGCGGTCAACTCAGCCAAGCCAGTTCTGCTGGAGCCGATCGTTATCCTCGAGGTGACCTTCCCGAGTGAATATACCGGTGATATCCAGGGCGACATCACCCGACGGCGGGGCCGGGTACAGGGCGTCGATGCGATCGGAGATTTCCAGACGATCAAGGCCCTGGTCCCCCTCGCTGAACTCAGCGACTATGCCAGCAGTCTCGGTTCGGTTACAGGTGGACAGGGATCCTATAACATTGAGGAAGGTCACTACGAGACGGCCCCTGCGCAGGTTCAGCAGAAGGTCATAGAGGCCTACAACTCGCGCCGCAAACAGGAAGAATAAGGCGCTCCGATCCGGCGTTTCTCCCGCCTGCAGACGCGATTTTTCAGAAGATCTCTATTCGCCCCTCGATGACCCGGATCGGGAGCTCCTCCTCGAAGAAGTTGTTGATCTTCTGAAGCATCGAGTCGACGAACTGGTGTTCGTTGGCCACCGTGACGACAGCAAGCTCCCCGGCCTGCCAGAGATCGTTGGAGCCAATCTCAGCCACGGCCACGTTGAACTGGTTGCTGAGGCGGTCCTTGATCGAGCGCATGACCTGGCGCTTCTGCTTGAGTGACTGGGCCTCGTCTATATGGAAATAGACCCGCAGCAGACCGATTTTCGTGCGGCTCTTCATGTTCTCTTCCCCACGCCTTCGAGGCCAAAGTCTTTGGCTTTCTTCTCGAGAACTTCTGTTGGGATATCCAATTCTCCGGCGGCCTTTTCAATGCTCATTCCCGGGCGGGCAAGCAGGAGGCCGAGATAGTCCTTCAGAGAGGTGCGCAGCTTCATCGGGCTGATTCCCAGCAGCCGCGCGGCCGGCCTGATCTTCCACCTGCAGGAGCGAAGTCCCTCGGTGATGGCCCGGGCCTGGAATTCCGACTGCAGGCGGTAGAAGGGGGCCTCGGAGCGGTCTCGCTTGCCGTTTTCGTCTACCTCGGGTTCTTTTTCGAGCAGGTTCTTGAAGCTGTCGCTGTTGATGTTGACGAGGTGGCTGGCCGGTATGCCCAGGTCGCCAGGCGGCCTGTGGTAGAGCGACTCGGGGTTCTCTCCGCATTGGATGCGAAAGACCCGATCGAGTACCGGGAGGTCGATCAATTCTCCTTCCGCGAGGTCACGGGCCAGCTCAACGGTATTTCGAAGCTGCCTGATGTTGTTCTCGCTCCAATCGTGGTGGACGAGCGTATCCATGGTTTCCGGGGTCACCTCTGTGGAACTCTCACGCGGCTCGGCCTGATCCATCAACCTCAGGAAGTGGGCTACCAGGAGCGGGATGTCTTCCCGTCTTTCCGCCAGCGCGGGGATGTGGATTGGGAATTTATTGATGCGGTAGTAGAGGTCCTGGATGAAGTCTCCGGATTGGACGCGCTTGGCGAGATCCTCGTTGGTCGCGCAGATCACCCTCACATCCACCTTGCGCGATTTATTTTCGCCAACCCTGCGCAGTTCACCTTCCTGCAGCACCCTGCGGAGCTTCTGCTGAAGGCTCCTGGAGGAGTCCTTGATTTCGTCAAGAAAGATGGTGCCTCCATCGGCCTCTTCAAAGGCTCCCATCTTTTCGTTGTTGGCACCGGTGAAGGATCCCTTGAGGTGTCCGAAGAGCTCGCTTTCGAGGAGATGTTCAGATAGTCCAGAGCAGTCGACCACGATGAAGGGAGCCGCTTTGCGCGGTCCGTTGTGATGGATCGCCTTGGCTATCAGCTCCTTCCCCGAGCCTGACTCGCCGGTGATGAGTGCGGTGCGGTCGACCTCGGCAGCGATTCGAACGAGCTCGAAGACACCGGTGATGGCCTCGCTTCGCCCGATGATGTTGCCCATGTCGTAGCGTCCGATGACCTCCTCTTTGAGCTTGCGGATTTCCCTGACATGGCCCTGGTGGGTGATGCCGAATTTGACGAAGGGGGTGATTGTATGGGCGAATTCCTGCAGGAATTCGAGATCATCTGAATTGAAGACATTTCCCGCGGACTCGCTCTCGACGTAGAAAACCCCGACCGGTCGATTTTCTGAGTGCATCGGTACGGCGACGAGCGAGAGCGTCTCGAGCTGCTTCAGGCTCTCTGCGTTCATAAAGCGTGGGTCGTCCTTGGCGTTTTCGCAGAGTATGGCCTCGCCACGCTCAAAGGTTTCCTGTACCACGGTATGGCTGAAGCTCAGGTCCGCGCCCTGCGTCTTCCAGCCGGCCTTGACCTCGAGATTCTCGCCTTCGGGGCTCTTCACGATGATCAGCGCGCGCTCGATGGCCTTCTCGCCATCGAACTCGATCTCCTCCAGCGCAAGGCCGAGGATCTTTCTGAGGCTCTCCCCGATATCGTACTCCCAGTCAATCTTCTGGAGCAGGTAGAAGGCGTTGAGCGCCTTGTGGATACGAGAGAGGATTGCCTTGCGTCGATAGGATGTTCTGCTCATTGCAACCTCGTTTTGAATGTTTCGGTGAACCGTGAGCGCCTTGGACCCAGCTGGCCGGCGCTGAGGATGGCCTCGGCGCGCCGCAGGAGCTCCAGGGCTTCTTCCTCTTCTCCGGTCAGCTGCCAGTAGAGGGAGAGCTCTCCAAGGGCTTCCGCGGTTTCCACCGGGCAGCCCATTTTTTCAAATTCTCTTATCGACCTCTCGAGATACTTCTCGGTCTTGTCAGCCCAGTCCGGGCCGAGGTCGCGGTAGGCGGCTCCGAGCTCGAGTGCCCTTCGCGCTGTTTCATAGGGACCGACCTCATTGTCGTCGGAGGTGCAGCCGAGGTCGATGACCTGCTCAAATTCACCCCGCTTGCGGCACAGCCGCATTCGAAGTCCCAGCAGCTCGGAGGCACTCTCAGGGCCTCCGCCGTCCTGGGCGACTCCCCGGGCCTCCTGGAGCGCGTCCTCTGCGGCCTCGAACATTTCTTTTTTCAGAAAGACCTCGGCAAGGCCGGCCAGGGCGTGGGTCTCAAGCTCCTGCTCCCTGCCCTCAGGCAGTCTCCGCAGGCATTCCTGGAAGAGATTCTCGGCTCTTTCGTATTCACAGACCGCTACCTCGACCCGGGCCTGGTTGAATAATATATTGCAGGCCAGGGGGGTTCCGTCGTTTTCGTCGTCCAGTCTCGAGCAGCGTTCCAGGGCCTCCCGGGCCTCCCGGGGGCGCCCACGCAGCAGCAGCAGCTCTCCGATGTTGCAGAGAGTTATGGCAATCCCCTTGGGGTCGCCAACCTCTTCAAAAATTTCCAGGGCGCTCTCGGTCGTCTCCAGGGCCGCCTGAAATTCTCCCCGCTGGGTCTGGATGCGAGCCAGGCTGTTGAGGCAGATGGCCAACCCCTGCCGGTCTCCTGTAAGCTTCCTGATCCGGGTGGATTCTTCCAGGTGTTCGAGGGCGGCCGACATCTCGCCGAGGGTACGGTAGGTATTGGCCAGGTTGCTCTGGATCCTGGCTATATCGAGAAGCTGTCCTGTTTTACGGGCAAGGTCCAGGGCCTCTTTGAAGCGGGCGATGCTGCGCTCCGGATTGTTTTCGAGCCTCTCGATAAGGGCCAGCCCGAGGTGAAGTGGTACAAGGTTCCGCGGTGGCGCTCCTTCACCGTAGAGCTTGAGGCTTTTCTGGAAGTGCTTCCGCGCCCGGCCAAGGTCCCGTTGGTCAAAAAAGAGTCCGGCGAGGCCGTAGCAGGTCTTTGCCAGCGCGTGGGTGTCTTCCCCGGCGATGGAGAGGCAGCGGTCAAAATACTCCTTCGCCTCGTCCAGCTTTCCCTGGCGATGCAGTGTCCGGGCGATATCGTTCCAGAGCCCGGCTCTGTCGCTGTCCGGGCGGTTAGCCGCGTTTCGCTCTGCCTGCAGGAGGCAGTCGAGTGCGCTCTGCAGCTCTCCGCAGCTGAGGTGCAGGCTGCCGAGCTCGCGGAGAATATCTTGTCGGTCGTTTCCGGGGGCGAGCTCCAGGGCCTTTTCGTAGGCCTTGCGGCTCAGCTGGTTGGAATAATCTTTCGCTCCGCTGCGGGCGGCATCGAGGTAGTGGTTGAAGGCGTCCTCTCCAGCTCCTGCCAGCTCGAAGTGCTCGGCGATCCTCATGCGGAGCCTGGTTCCCAGGGCTGGGTTGAGCTCCAGCAGGAGCCTCGCCAGCCGCTCGTGCAGCCGCTTCGCTTGTTTTCTTGGGATCGAATTGAGCAGCTCATCGAGCTCCAGCCCCGGGGCGAGACGATAGCCCCCGGAGTCTTCGAGCAGCAGTCCCGAGGTGACCAGGCTGGCGGTCGCCTCCGGGGTGGATCTATTTTCATCTTCGCCCTCGAGCAGGCAGGCCAGCAGGCCCTGGTCAAAGGTCTCGTTGATGACCCCGGCGGCTATGAGCACGCTTTGCTGGGCGGAGCTGAGGGAGCCGGGCGGCAGGAGCATCTTCTTCCTGGAATCAACACCCGCCGCTTTCCCGGTGTAATTCCAGCGCCCGGAGTCGCGTGCCAGGGAGCCTTCAGCGACCAGCTGGCCGAGCGCCTGGTGAAGAGCTAGTGGGTTGCCGCCTGAACGCGTCGCCAGCGTCTCCAGGAGCTCCGGGGCGGCGGGAAGCCTGGGGCTGAGAACGGCTTCCGCATATTCCCTGAGGGCATTGTCATCCAGGCCTCCCAGGCGCAGGGGCTGGGGATGTCCGCTACCGTCAAGTCGCTCCCCGAGCTTCTCCACCAGGGATCCCGGCTGATGGTCCTCATCTCTGTAGCTCAGCAGGAGGAGAATGGGCGAGTCGCTGAGGACCGCGGCCAGCCTGGTGAGCAGATCGATTTCCGCCTCGGTGGCGAACTGGATGTCTTCGAGGATCAGTAGCAGCGGCTGCCGCCTGGCCAGCGAGCGGAGAGCCTGGGCAGCCTCGGCGACCACCTGGTCGTTGGAGCTCTCCCGGGAGTCTCTCTCTGTCGGAGTCCCGGGAGGGGCCTCTTCCTTCACATCGACAGAAAACCGTCTTCGGAACCCCGGGCTGTAGTCCGAGTCCCGG
Source organism: Planctomycetes bacterium UBA1146 (assembly GCA_963579555.1). Lineage (GTDB taxonomy): Bacteria > Planctomycetota > UBA8108 > UBA8108 > UBA8108 > UBA8108. The sequence goes on along the minus strand of CAUZHA010000055.1, from coordinate 8,822 downwards.
TTCCCAAGCAGGATCCGGCCCAGGCCTCCGCGACCGTTGCGTTCCTGCCTGAAGGAGGTCTCCAGGGTGTGTGCTTCGGAGTCAAATTCAGCCATGGCCTTCAGGCCGCTCGAGTGAAGCAGCCAGGATTTTCCGCAGCCTCCCGCGCCGACGAGTCGCAGCGATTGGAGGGCTCCGTGTTCGCGGACGTCCTCCAGCTTTTGAAGGATCAGCCCGCGTTCACGTTCCCGTCCGATGAAGACGGGGCGCATGAGGCGAGGTGAAGCCGAGGGCTTCTGCGCGGCCAGGGAGCCGGCATCTGTCAGCATCGAGGCAGCCTCCGCCGCTGTGGACGGGCGCTTGTGCTGGGCCTCTTCCATGAAGGAAAGAATTGTCCGGGCCAGCTTCGGGGCGCAGGCCTTGTTGAGCTTTTCGAGAGAAGGGGGAGCCGGTTTGCGGGTTAGCGCGGCGGCGAGGGAATCGAAAGGAGGCCGTCCGGCGATGAGATGGTAAAGCAGCGCTCCTAAAGAGTAGAGGTCGGAGCGCTCCGTTGCCGCCGTTGAGGCGAGCTGCTCCGGCGCCATGTAGAGCGGGGTGCCGCCATCGTCAGCCCCCTGGCGGCCGGATGATATTTCGCTGAGGGAACCCCGGGTCAGCCGGTTGCTGGTCCGGGCGAGTCCGAAGTCCAGCACCTTGATGGCCGGGTTCGCATCGGGGGAGGACGAACCCCCGTTTTCTCCCATCGGCATGGAGGTCTCGGTCGGCTCCAGCACCATGATATTCGATGGTTTCAGGTCTCCGTGGATGATGCCGCGGTCATGTATGTACTCGAGCGCAAGGAGAACCTGGGTCGTGATGCGGAGCAGATGGTCGATCTGCCGATGACCGGGTTTCGGCTGATCGAGAAACTCATCCAGCGGGTGCCCTCGCAGGCGTTCCATGACGAGAAAGAGCCGGTCGCCGAGCGCGCCGGCATCGAGCAGGCGAACGATGTTTTCGTGGCGTAGCTCGCCCAGGATACGAACCTCTCCCTCAAAAAGGCGGCGGTCAGCCAGGCTGCCTTCACGCAGGAGCTTGATGGCGACCAGCTCGTTCGTTTCAAGGTCGATCGCTTCCCAGACGGCTCCCATGCCTCCCCGGCCAAGGGGCTCATTGAGCTGATATCTCGGATGTTTGAAGTCGATTCCAGGCATTTGGGGTCCTCGGGGCATTCAGAGCCCATATTTTATTTTAATCTTCCTGCCAGAGCCCTGACGAGAAAAATGGCTAAAATATAGCCTTTAAGGCGGCTATTATTTTTTCGGTTTAGTTTGATGGGGAGGCTAAGGGCCCTTTACCAATAGCCTGGAGGGTTTTTTCAGGGAGCTGCGATGTTCACTAAATCTTTTAATAGAGGACTTAAAGAAGCAGCAGGTATAATTTCTGACTGGTTTGAAATAGTGCTGCGCTTCCGGGTTGGGTCGGGGAAGCTTTGGCGCGATCCTCTTGAGCAGAAGCCATATTATCGGTCCTTGAGAAGGATTTAGGGTACTGAAGACAAGAACAACGAGGAGTCTATACATGTTTATTCTGAGTCGCAGAACGCTTGGTTTGTTGATCGCGTTGGCAGGGATTGTCTGTGTCAGTGGATGTTCCACAGTTAATGAAATTTCCGGCAAGGTCGCTACCAACGTACAGAACCGGTTGCTTGATCTCACCGATCCTGTCAGTGCCGGTGTCGGCATGGGCCTGGGAGCCAGTGTGCGGGCCACTAATTTCGTCCAGGGTGGGGCGCTCTTTACCCTCGCGAAGAATTCCTTCAGGGGTCGCCAGGTGCAGTCTCCGGTCAATTTCTCTCCGGAGTTCGGTCTCTCGCCTGTTTTCCACCTGCGCAGTATCGATGACCCCGAGACGGGTTTCGATGGACGGGCCGTCGTCGCCGGCAAGACCCTCGTCGATGCGTCTGAAAGAACCTGGAGCGCCTGGGCGGATGGCGAGTCCTGGAGCTGGATTCCCGCGCGGGCGGATTACGCCGCTCACTATGATCGCCACCTCTACGATGTCGGCCTCTCGGTGTACGCTATCGTGGGGCTTGACCTTGCTGTCAACCCGATCGAGACTCCTTACGAGCTGGCTGATTTTTTCATCGGGCTGGTGAGCTTCGGCTTCATCGACCTGGCTGGTGACGATCACTCCTGGGAAGGGCCGAGGTTGCTCGATACCGTCGCCGGCAAGTAATCTTCCGGTTCACGGGATTCCTGCTTCACTGGCTACTGTTCCGGCTACTGTTCCGGGGCGCCTCCGACCCCGGCCCAGTACGGCTCCGCCCACGCTGCGATGCTCTCGTCCCGGGCGGCTTGCTCAAAGTGCAGCCTGAGCTTTTTCTCGATGAGATCGTTGTTGAGATAGGGCAGCCCGAGGCAACGCCACAGGCGCTGAGCCTCTCCCTCCAGCGGCTCGCGGCAGCACAGGGAGAATTCGTCCGCTCTTCCGGCGAGCACATCGTCGAGGTCGTTGGCCCAGTAGGATTCATCGGGCTCTCCCGAGCTTTCTGCCGCTTCGAGGGAGAGCCTGGCGAAGCTGAGCAGGTAATCGGTTTCTTCAAAATCTGCACTCGTTCCATAGCGCACCCGGATCCGGTATTCGCCGCCTGCGGCGGCCAGCAGGTGCTCCACCGGGGGAGTTCTGGAGCCGATCAGCCAGGGAAGGAAACGGTTCTGGAGGCAATCGCCGATCAGCTTCCGCTGGCCGTCTGTATCCCGTCGGTCTTCAAGCAGCGGTCCCGTGGGGAAGTCCCTCGCGAGCTCGCTCTCCGGATCAAAATGGCGCTCCTCTTCCCTGTCGAGCAGGGTGACTCCCTCGGGATCCGAGAGTGACAGCAGCTTTCCAGAGCTGAGCTCGTGCAGTTGGCCCGGGACCAGCTCCTCGATGGAGTGTTCGCAGCCGAATTGCTCAGCTACCTCGCGCTCCATGCGGACTCGATCCTCCAGTCGTATCGGGAAGAGAATACGGTTGTAGTCGGGGTTCAGCGCCTGCGGGTAGCAGATCCCCTGTCCGGTGATGATCCTGACAAGGCGGGGATTTCCCCAGAGCAGGTCAGCTTCATCATCGAGCGGGCTGTAGATGTCGAACAGCTCCGTATAGGTCGCCTCGATGCTCTGTCCCAGCAGCTCCTTGCGCTGCTCCCTGTCTTTTGCCGCGAGCATGTTCATGGTGGAGTCGCCCTCGTTCTTCACGGTGAGGAAGCAGGCGGTCTGGACTCCATCTCTCGAGAACCTGTCGGCCAGCGCCTGCCGGGCGGCTGGATCATAGAGAGGCATGAGGGCATCCCCCTCTCCTATGAAAACCTCCGCTTCGGTCTCGGCGGTGAGAACCATGACGTCATCTTCATTGGTCGCCCTGAGCTCCGGGTTAAAAAACGCTCCAATCTTAAGTCCATGGAGGTCCAGCTCCAGGCCCTGGCAAAGTCTCGTGATCTCGAATTCGGGGAGATATTTTTTCAGCAGGGGCTCGAGGTACTGCAGGCTCTGGGGAAGGAGGAGGGTCGGGGCCGGCTCCAGTTGCCGCAGCTTCAGCAGCGAGTAGGGGTCAAGGTGGTCGGTGTGTGAATGTGACAGGTAGATGGCGTGGATTGGCTCGAGGGCTGACAGGTCAAGCTCCAGGCGCGGAAAGCGGCCCATCAGGTCACCTATTAGATAATCCGAGAGCCAGGGGTCGGCGAGGATGCGCACCGGCTCTCCGCCTTCAGGAATCATCTCCAGGATGTAGCTGCTGTGCCCGAGTGATAGGATCTTCATCTCGTCTCCGTGGCCATTCGAATGGGTGTTGCTGAAGAGGAGAACAGAGTTTTACCTTAATTGCAACGGGACCGGGGTTCGTGACGCCGCGGCTTGAAGGGATTGCGGCTTTCCCATGGCTGCAGGCTTCTGATATCCTTCTCAGAAAGAGGGCTTGCCAGGAGAGCCCGGTAGAGCCGGCAGATATCGAGAGGCAGGATGCATTCAAAAACACGCGATCTTTTTATTCCCGATAGCGGTCGAAAGGTGATCCAGCTGGTGCTCGATGGGCTTGGAGGGCTTCCCGATCCCGCGACCGGCCGCACAGAGCTCGAGACCGCCAACATTCCCAATCTCGATCGATTGGCCAGCCGCTCCTCGCTGGGGAGATCGCTCCCCATCGCGCCCGGTGTGACTCCCGGCAGTGGTCCGGCCCACCTGGCGCTCTGGGGCTATGAACCCTACGAGATTGAATTCGGCCGCGGTGTTCTCGAGGCGCTGGGCAGCGATTTTGATATGCAGCCGGGGGACCTGGCTGCCCGGGCGAATTTCGCGACGATTGACGCCGACAATATCGTTCACGACCGCAGAGCCGGGCGCCCTCCCGATGAGGAGAATGCGCGTTTGTGCCAGAAGCTTCGTGGAGGACTCGAGGGCAAGCTGCCGGGCGTGGAGCTCTTCCTGCTCAACGGCAAGGAGCATCGTTTCACGGTGCTCCTTCGCGGCGGTGAGCTCGGAGCCTGCCTGAATGACAACGACCCGCAGCGCGAAGGCCTCGAGTTGTTGCCCGTCGTTGCCGGTGATACCGCCTCGGAGCGCTCAGCGGAGCTGGTCGCAACCTTCCTCGCCGCAGCCAGGGAGATCCTCGCGGATGAAGAGGTCGCCACCGGGATGCTCTTACGGGGTTTTTCAGGCCTGCCGGAGCTGATTGCTTTTAACGACCTCTACAAGGCGAATTCGGCCGCCATAGCCGCCTATCCGATGTACCGGGGTGTCGCGCGGCTCGTCGGTATGAAGGTGCTGGGTAGTCCTCATGGGATCGAGGAGGAGGTGCAGGTATTGGAAGAGAACTACGGCGAGCACGATTTCTTCTTCCTGCACTACAAGCCCACCGACAGCGCGGGACACTCGGGGCTCTTTGACGAAAAGGTCAGCGCCCTGGAAGCCTTTGACTCCATCCTGCCCCGTATCGAGGCTCTCGAACCGGCCGCGATGATCCTGACGGGCGACCATTCGACCCCCTGTATTCACATGGAACACAGCTGGCATCCTGTGCCAACGCTCATCTCTTCGGGGCTGGCGCTGAATAAGGCCGATGCCGTCTTCAGCGAGCGCGATTGTCTCAGCGGTGATCTCGGAAATTTCAAGGCATCGGAGATGGTCACCCTGGCCATGGCCCATGCTTCGAGGATGAAGAAGTTCGGAGCCTGAGTAGAGACTCCCGGTGCCTGGCCGACATCAGCGCGTCCGTCCTCAAGCGGTTTCGCTCAGGATCTCTCGCGCCATCAGCTCCTGGGTGAGGGGCGTCAGCAGGATTCCATTGCGGTAGTGTCCGACGGCCGCGTAGTAGCCTTCTGGGGAAAGAGGGCCGATGGTCGGGATGTCGTGCTCTCCAAGGGGGCGGAGCCCGGCCCACGATTCCAGCACAGGCATCTCCCCCAGGAAGGGAAAGAGACCGGCAGCGCTCTGGTGGAGGTTATCTACAGCTTCCTGCTCGATCTCTTTGTCAAAGCCCTTGTCCTCGACCGTCGTTCCGACGATGAGGCGGCCGTCCGCCCTCGGCACCAGGTAGACGCTGTGGGCGTAGATGGTGTGCCGCGGGAGCTCTTTCTCGTTTTTCCCGCAGTCCAGCAGGAGCATCTGTCCCTTGATAGGCCGAATTTCTACCCGCTCCACGCCGCCAATTTCACTTGCCCAGGAGCCGGCGGAGTTGATGACAATCGGCGAGCTGAAGTCGCCGGAGAGCGTCCTCACTCCGCTGACGCGGTCTTTCTCAACGAGCACGTCGCTGACCGCACATTTTTCCCTGATCGTCACCCCCAGCCTTCTGCAGGCCGTCTCGAGGGCTTCGGTAAGAGCCCTGCTGTCGAGGCTTCCCTCTTCTTCATAATAGAGCGCCCTGGTTATTTCCGGAGCGATTCCAGGCTCGAGGTCGCGGATCGTCGCCCCATCGACAAGGCGGGCGCCGTTGACCTCAGCTGTATTGATCTCGGAGGTGCTGGCGTCGGAGGTGAGAGGGCTCAAGACTCCATTCAGCCTGAGGTCGACGCAGAGACCGGTTTCTTCTTCAAGTTCCCGAGCGTAATCAGGGTAGAGCTGCAGGGAGATCTCGCCCATCTCGGAGAGTTTCGATTCTTTCTGAAACTCAAGACGCGGACACAACATGCCTCCTGCGGCATGGGAGGCCTCTTGCCCTGGAGAGCTCCTGTCGTAGACGACCACGGAGAGCCCCGCCGCGGCAAGCCGCCTGGCGATCGAGAGGCCGATCACTCCCGCCCCGATGATGGAACAGTCGGTGGAGTCGGATGTTGGGGAAGCGAAGGAGATCACGGTTTTTTTTTCAGGCTGGTTTCTTCCGCGTTGACGGTCGGTCGCGCGGCGCAAGAGCATTTCAGGACCATGAAGAGGGACTGGCCCGGGGCAGGCGCCACGGACGTTCCGGTTTCTAACACAAAGCCCGGAGCTTCGCCATCTATTGACAACGGAGGCGGGCCCTCGCTCGCGCGGCCCTCAACCCTTGGGGCAGGCGACCTTTTTTCGGGCGGGAACGAACTGGAAGACCGAGCGGGTCTGCTCCTTGTTGTGGCAGACGATGCAGGAATTGCGAGCGACCTTGCCGAAGGAATGTTCAGCAGGTTTTTTCGGATGCTCAGGCTGCAGGCCGTGGCAGGACTCGCATTGGACATTGGCATAACTCCCGACGTTGGTCGTGTCGAGAAAGGCCGCTCCGTAGCCGAGGGTATGGCAACCGATGCAATCGTAGCGCGCTTCGTCGCCGGTTTCCTTGAGGTCATCGAAGGTATGCGAGTGGGTGGTTGTGAGCCAGAAGGCGTGCTGCTTTTCATGGCAGCTTTTGCAGGCCTTGTGGGTCAGGTACCGGGTCTTGTCGGGCAGGTCTTTTTCGAGGTGCTTGACCCCGGAGAGATCGATGTTTTTCTTCCAGGCGTTGACAAGGGCATCGATCTCCGGATCCGTCAGGTGGTGGGGCTCCAGCGAGATCCTGGTGAAACGGTACAGGTTTTTGCCGCTCAGAGACCGCAGCTCTTTTTCCTGCTGGGCATCGGCCTCGTCAAATTCGACCAGGTCGAGGAGCTCGTCATACCGCGCTCCCGAATAGAGAGTCTTTCCGTTTTTGAACAGCTCCACGTCCACGATGCCCAGGCGGGCTCCCTGTCCGTCGCTTCTGAGGAAGAGCGTGTTGTTTTTTTCTTCCAGCCATTCGCTCTCCTCCTTGAGCCAGGTCTTGTGGCTTCCCTGCTGGATGCAGGGATCAATGATGATCTCGAGGTCTTTCAGCTTTTCGATCAGGCTGAAGTTCGTATCCTCCTTGAGATGGGAGAGAGCTATGATGATGTCGGTTTTTGGCCGCAGGGTCTCGTAGGATTTCACCGCAGCGGTGAATGGGTCAAGGATCTTGCAGCCCGGGGCGCGTTTTTCGAGGATCGGTTCGGGGATGGTTTCGAGGGTCAGGCCGATGACTCCCACGCGGACCCCTCCGGCCTCGAAGATCGCGTGGGGCTTGAAAAGGAGCGCCCCATTCTTGTCCACGAAGTTGGCCGACAGCATCTGGAAGCGGGCTTTCTTCTCGAGCGTCAGCAGGTTATCGAGTCCAGTGATGAGATCGTAGGGGCCGATGGCCAGGGCTGAATAGCCCATCCTGTTGTAGGACTCGGTGATAAGCTCTGCCTTGCGGACGGCTTCCTTGACCTCGGTGGGCTTCAGTCGCTTGTTGATGGGGAAGAACGCGCTGCCTCCATCGAGCAGCAGGAGGTTTCTGCCGGTGGCCTTCAATTGCTTCAGGAAGCTGGCCCGACGGGTCATGCTGCCCTGGCGCACCTCCTTGTGTTTACAGCCACAGACATCGATGTAGCCGGCGTTGTTGATGTTGTAGACCAGGGTGAACTTTTTCGCGGTCTCTCCCTCGCCGGTGATTCCCGAGAGCACGGTCGCCAGGACGCCAAGCAGGAGACAGATGGGGACCAGCATCATCTTGCGCTGGCAACGTGATATCAGGGTTCTCATTTCACCTCTTCATCTTCGGGCAGGAGACCTTTTCCTTGACCTTTTTCGGGTAGAACGGTTTGTTCAGGATTTGCGGGTTATGGCAACCCCAGCAGGTTGATTCCTTCACCTGGCCGAGACGTTGGCGGGCGGGGTCTTCGGCATGCTTGGCATTGATGCCATGGCAGCTCTCGCATTGCACCTCCGTGAATTCGCCGACCTTTTCCGGCTCCACGTAGCTGAGGCCGTAGCCGAGGGTATGGCATTCTATGCATTCATAGTTCAGGTGGTCCCCGGTCTTCGTGAGGCTCGCATACGCCTTGCTGTGAGTCGTGCTCTTCCAGAACGTCTGCTGCTCTTCGTGGCAAGCTCCGCAGGTCAGAGCTCCGAGAAACAGGTCCTCGAAGAGGGTTGGTTTTTGGGGGTCCTTATTGGCCGCCGCACGGTTTCCCTTGGCGATCTGGCTGATAACGGGATGGTCGATGATCTGCGGTTCGAGGGGATAGTCATAGATGGCGTAGTCTTCCTCGACATCCCCGGTCCGGGGGAAGTACATCTCGCAGATCGCCACTCGCGAGCCCTGGCCATCGATGCGTATCATCGGGGTCTTGCCATGCCAGGCAACATATTCGCCTTCGGTTACCCAGACGGGCTTGTTGCCGGAGCGAGAGTAGGGATCGAGGAGGATATCGATTCCGGCGACCTTCTTCAGGATCTCCTCATTGTCGGTGATGTTGAGATGGGAGATCGCGATGACCATATCGCAGCTCTTGCGCAGTTCGGGAACGATCTTCCTGGTGGTCTCCAGGGCATCGAGAAGCTCGTATTTTTCTCCGAGGATTCGTTTCTTGTAGTTTGCGTTCAGCG
>CAUZHA010000054.1:0-29036 GCA_963579555.1 Planctomycetes bacterium UBA1146 | reverse complement strand
CACCTCAGTCTTTAATTCCTTGGCCCCGCCATTCAGCCGGATCTGCTCGAGCAGGTAGCCGATCTTCCTCGACGCCCACAGCCTCGAGAGCTGGTCCTTCCCCGGCCCGGCCTCGCCTGAAAAATCGAAGCTGTATTCAAAGGTCCTTTCCTCACCGAGGTATTTCCCGCTCAGCAGAACGGTTCGATTCTTGTTGCCGCCGCCGACCTGGCCTGGCTGGTATCTGCCAAACAGGCTCAGCTGCACCCCGTGGAAGAGGTCCGGAAGATCCCGGGGGAAGACATCGGTGATACCCCCATCGGGAAACTTGATGCGAAGGTCGGTGAGGACGGGTGAGTCGATCTTGTCGTAAAAGGTAGAGAGGCGCAGCTCGATGTCTTCCCTGTCGCGAATATACTCGGTGGCTCCGCGGGTCTCGCCCGCGATCCTGTCGAGGAGCTTCGCATTCAGGCTCTGACCTACGCCGAAGACGAACACCCTGCGCTTGCCGGCATTGGCCTGCTTGATGCTGGCGAGGATCTTCCCGGGATCGGTCACGCCGATCGTCGGCATGCCATCGGTCAGCACGACCACCATCTGAAGCCTCTCCGGCGCCTTGAGGTCAGCCAGCGCAAAACGCAGGCCCTCCTCGAGGTTGGTGCCGCTGCCAGCCTCAAGCGACCTGGCGTAGGTGAGTCCACGGGCTCGGGCGTCCTTGTTGATCTCCACCAGGGCGGGAGCGAACTTCCGGGCCTCAATCGAGAAATCAATGATGTTAAAATGATCTCCTTTGTTGAGGCCCTCGACGCAGTACACCAGCGCCTTGCGGGCCTGCTCCAGCTTATGCCCTCTCATGCTTCCGGATGTGTCGATCACGAAGACCACATCCTTCGGTGTCTTTTCTTTTTTCGCATCGACCCTCGGAGAGAGAGTGATATTGAAATACCCTTTCTCTTCATGACCACGCGCCACGAGACAGAGAGGCGCCAGGGCATCTTCGCCAACGTTCCACATCAGGAGAAAGTCCCCCTTGGAGGCAAGCCGGGGTGTTTCGAAGACGACCCTTGCCTTCTTGTCCCCGGTCCTGTGTACGCCCACCTTGTGAGAGAGGCAATTGATCGAACGAAGGACACGGCTTGAGCTGATGTTGACGTCAAAGGCGACGTCCCTGTAAGGGCCCATCGAGTGTTTTCCGGGAGAGAGCGGATAGCGATACAGGTACAGGCCGCCCTGGGGAGCAAGCTCCTGGACATATTCGATGGAGACCTCCACCTGGCCCCGGGCCGGGATGGGGAAGACACGGGCCCTTATCAGGCCCCGGTCGACGTATTCAAGGAGCCCCGGGTCCTTTGCCCGGCGAACGATTCCCTCGTAAATTGACCGAGCCTTGTCCTTCTCGAGAATCTCACCCTTGACCTCCTTGCCCCCGATCTTCATGACAAAGCCGCTGGCGACAGCTCCATCGGGAAGAGGAAACATGTAGAAACCCTCGAGCTGCCTCGGTGAGGAGTTGTAGAAGGTCTCCTCAACACGGGTCTTCACCAGCCCCTCTGCGATCTCAGCATGAACCCGATGCCGGGTGATCGACAAGGGAAAGTGAGGTCTCACCACCGGGCGAACCACCCCTGGAGGCCGAATCACATCAGGATATTCAGGAATATAGATGAAGCCATCGGCTCGCAGGCTGAGCGGAACCAGGACAAGAGCCAGGGCAAACGCAGGCAATAATTTTCTGAACATTTCGGGCCTCCGACAGGGATAGGGTTTCAGCTTACAGAGTCATGGACTCGAACAGGGGCAATTTGTTCCCTGAAAAATGATCTTTTATCTGCCTCATAGTTACTTTCAAGAAGTCCTGGCCGCAAAAGGCAGGGCGAGAACGTACCCGATTTTATTAAATTTTGAGTTCAGCTTCGCCCCGGTTACCCTGAAGTCTCCTATACTTCCGAACTCAAAGTACTTCAGGGAACACCAGCATGCGACCAGCTATCCTTGCCGCCTTTCTCGGGATCACACTTTCCCTCACCACCTCGAAGGCCGGGGCGCAAAGTGCCAATCCTGGCCCCCCGATCCGCGCCTATCTCTTTGACGAGGGAAAAGGGGCCTCAACCGCACCCCTTGGCGAAGGGGTGGCCGGTGACGTTGGGGCACTCATGCGATGGCGTCCCGGCGCCTTCGGCTACGAAGGCGATTTCTGTGTAAGCAACATCCACCGTCCATTAGGTCAACCCCTGGGACACGTAAGGCTCGATGAAGAGTATGTCCTGTCCGGCTCTGGAACCATCTCCCTCTGGATCGAGCTGAACCCGGCTGTAAATGGCGACGCGTTCTGGGGAGCGCACCGCGGCGAGGTGGTGCTGTCAGCCTTCCCCGGAGCCGACGAGATGAAAATCAACCGGGCTGGATTCTTTAATATGCCAACCGGAGAACAGGCGACATTTTCAGCTCACATGGGCGGCAGCACCTGGTACACCCCATCCAATTACATTGGAGGAACCCCGTCTCGCAACTATCCAGCCCCCGGCGGCAACAACACTCCCTATCGCGGCTGGCATCATCTCGCCTACGTATACTCTGAAGACCCGATCGGCGGCTTTTCCAACTGGCTCTACTGGGACGGAGAGTTGATGCGTCTTCCAAGATTCGGAGCCACCGTCCCCCCCTCCGCCGACTGGTCCAGGGCCTGGCCAGCCCCGATCATCTACAACGGACTCGCCCTGGGAGGCGACGTTTCCTCCAATCCCTGGGGGCATGTCACAGACTGGGGCGGCGGCATCGATGAGTTCGCTTTCTACGAGCGGGCCCTCACGCCGGAGGAAATCCGCTGGCTGGCTGAAAACAGCATCCGGGGAACGATGGCCCCCGGAGACGACTGCGCCGAATCAGAAGGGCTCGATAGCGACGGAGATGAGCTGCCGGATGACTGCGACGAGGATGACGACAACGACGGCCTGGTCGACGAAGAGGACAATTGTCCATTAGAGGCGAACCCCGGCCAGGCGGATGCGGATGGAGATGGTGTCGGCGACCGCTGCGCCCCCGGCCCTCTCTTCCTGCGCGGCGACTCCAATGGAGACGCGGCCTTGGGTCTTTCCGACGCGGTACATGCCCTCAATTATCTCTTCCTGGGAAGAGAGCCGCCCGGCTGCCTCGCCGCGGCTGATTCGAACGCCGATGGAAATGTAGACATTTCAGACGCGACCTACACCCTCAGCTTCCTGTTCCTGGGCGGCGCGGAGCTGCCGCCTCCAACCCACTGCGAAAATTCAGCCCTAGAAAGCGACAGGGCCCTCGGATGTATCGAAGCCACCTGTGAAGGGTAATCGGCTTTGATTCCCGGGAGCCCAGTCGGCTTCTACATTTCGGTTCTGTCCCTCGAACCGAAGCGTATCTGCCACGCTCAGACCTTGAGACTTCCCACCGCGGTTTCGCTCAGGCCGCGGCGCCGGCCCTTCTTTCTCATCCTGTCGAAGTTGAACATATTGAAAAAGTGCATACCCCCGAGGGCCAGGAGCACGACCCCAAGCTTGGTGGCAATGTATTCGACTCCTTCTTCAAGATTGACCGGCTTGGTCCCATAGTGCAGGAAGAGAAAAATGAAGCCCAGGTTGATCAGGTAAAAACCCACCACCAGGAGGTGATTCACCGAATCGGCCATCTCCTCGTTGTCATTGAAGGCCTCCAGCAAAAAGATGCGCCCGTTCTTGTGAAGCGTTCGGGCCACCCACGCCGTCATGAGGACACTGACGAGCGTATAGGCCAGGTAGATCCAGACAGCGGTTGTCATATCGACTCCTTTCGGTAGAACCGGTTTCAATTCAATCCAGGCGCGAAGGCGAAATATCCGTAAACCGCGACCTGGTAGATAAAGACGAACGTCAGACCATGGTAGCCGGCCTTGTAAAACCAGCTGGTGAGGTATTCACTCGCGTCGAAAACAAAGAACTGCGCGAGGAGCCGAAGGCCCCAGAAAACAGCGGTGAAGGCACAGAAGGATCGAGCCAGCGTCCCTCCCTCCGTCAGCTCGCTGTAGTTGACGGCCGAGATCACCCCCAGGGAGGTGATGCACAGAAAGATAAAGGCTCCGTACACCCAGAACATCCTGCGCAGGAAGGGTACCAGCTTGGCCAGCTCGCCTTTCCAGTTGAGCTTGCCGGGAACCATGACCGCCGCAATCAGGGTCGAAAAATGCAGAAGGCTGCCGATAAGAATCAGGAGCTCGGTAGTTTTCATAAGGCACCAATCATTTCGAAAAAGGGGTTCATCACACCCGTGACAAAAGCTGGGGGAAAGAGCAGCCAGGCCGCCGGGCCAAGAGTAAATGCCACCATGTAGAGCCAGCCGAAGATGCCCCGGTTCAAACCGAGCCTCCGAGCCGGCGCTGTCCGCTCGAGCAGGACCCCGAGACCCTGCAGAAGAAAGTACGCCGTGGGCAAGCCGTAGCAGGCCCGGGCCGGAACCGAGATCACCAGGTCGTGTATGAGCCCGCTGGCAAGGAAGACCAGGAACATGGCGCCGGCAACGCCGATCTTTCGGTAGGTTGGGCGGAAGAGAAAGACATGCACCAGCTCATTGAATCCCCGGTTCCAGCGCTCTGACCAGAACAGGCTCAGGGAGGTGGCTGTAGCGGGAGAGTTCATGATCGGTTCCGCAGGAACACCGGCGCATCTCCATACGAGAGCTAATAAATGGAAGACTCCGAAATGCAAAACCAGGATCAGGCCGACCATACCGCACCAGCCGGCCGTCAAGGGCGACTCGGCCGCCAGCGGCGTCACCCACCAGAGGACTGCTGCGCCAAGTGCCGTCTTGAGAACAGGCGAAAGCCATTCCTTCGCTCCTGGGCGACCAGCACGAGAAGCGCCATCCATGAAAGGTTCGACATCCATGCCCGGCCAGAAAAACAGATAGCCCAGGGCTCCTCGAAGCCCGACCGCCCCCCCGCGATGCCACGCCCTCCAGAAGGTCAGCCACTTGCAACCGAAGAACACGGCGAAGGCTAAAGCCCACATGAAAGCCCAGGGCTCCGGCAGCCTCTCTCGGAAAATGAAAACAAGACTCGTAAGCGTAACCAGTGGAAGCCAGCTCCCCGCGGCCCACCCGGCTCCATGCCCACCTGGAGTCGCGTGCACGGAGCAGCTCCCATTCACGCAATATCGTTTTGCGGCAACTCGCCGATAGATCACTCCCATGGCCCGGCGGACACCGGGGATCCGGGCCAGGAGCCACAGAGGCCAGCACCACCAGACCTTGCTCCAGAGAAACACGAAGGCCTCCACTCCCCCAAGAACCCGCCCCGAATCGCACAGGATCCGCATCTCGCTTAAAAGTTCGGGCCCGGCCAACCCCAGTCGATCGCCTACCCATTCTTCATGCAGGGAGGCGAAGGCAAATCCCCGGCCCTCGAGCGTTCCCCGCCAACGCTTTACCATGCCAAGACAGAGCCGGCAGTTTCCGTCGTACAGCAGCCAGTGTTTTCCATTTTCAGGCATTGTTTCGTTTCCGTGAAAATACAGGCCCCGCCAATAAGTCCAATTATCTAGACAAGCTTCAACGCCCTCAGCACCATCCCGCCCATGCCAGCCAGCTTGCGGTAGGACGCGGTGGAGAGCCGGCTCGTTTGCTGGTACCAGTCATGGGCCGTGGTGAAGAACTCACAAAGCGCTCCGAGGCGCTCCCTGGTATGAGAGTCTGGATCCGAAGACTCCTTCATCTCCTCCAGGCACTCCTCCAGCATGGCGATCGTCGGATCCACCTCGCGGCGTTTTCTCTCGTCCATCACCACGCGAAACATCTCCCAGACATCCTTCATCGTCTCAAAATGATCCCTTCGATCACCGATGACATGGCTGTTTTTAACCAGCCCCCAGGACTGGAGCTCCTTGATGCTGATGCTGACGTTCGATCGCGCCACGGAAAGAGTCGTGGTGATCTCCTCTGCGGTCAGGGGCTCCGGAGAAATGTAGAGGAGGGCGTGAATCTGGGCTACGGTTCGGCTGATACCCCACCGCGTACCCATCTCTCCCCAATGAAGGATAAACTTTTTGTGTACAGGGCTTAGCTCGGGCATAGTTTCTTTCCTTTCTTTAACTTCAGAATATTCTGAAATTAAAGAAATAGCAACCTTTTATTCAATTTTTCCAGGCCGCGGCGGGGCATCCCCCGTTCCCCGGGGAAATTTGGACGGTCCCCAGGCGGCCATCCCGCTGCACCAGCAACGAACCTCTTCCGTTGACTTCGAGCTGACTTCAGAGGAACCTGCACCTTCAGCGTCACAGCGAAGTGGACACAACCAACCCACACCCCGGATCAACATGAAAAAATACCATCCGCTTCTTCTTTTTTTGGTCTGCCTTTCACTCCTCTCTCTGTGGATTACGGCCGCTTCTCCTGCACCGATTGCCAGGGCGGCCTCCCCCGCAGATGTCTCGATCCCTGCGACAGACGATGGCCTGCCCGGCGCAGGCCCTATTCGCCGCTACGACTGGTTCAAGAAGCTCTGGCTCCAAAAGCGTACGGGCTGGGCAAAACGAGTCCAACAGGACCAGGGAGCGCTGGTATTCCTTGGCAACTCCATCACCCAGGGGTGGGGTGACACCATGGGCGGCAGCTTCCCCGGGGTAAAGGTCGCCAATCGCGGCATCAGCGGCGACACCACCCGCGGCGTCCTTATCAGGCTCGAGGGAGACGTGCTCGCCCTCAAGCCCAGCGGGATCGTGCTCCTCATCGGCACCAATGACCTCGAAGAAAAGGCATCCCCCGAAGTGATCGCCGGCAACCTTAAGCTCATCATCTCCGCTCTCAAAAAACACAACCCGAAGATGCCGATCATCCTGTGCAATACCTTCCCCAGCTCAGCCAGCAAGCGCCGGCCGGCCGGGCAGATCAGGAAAATCAACCAGCTCTACTTTGACGCGGTCAAGGGCGACTCGCAGGTAACGGTCGTCGACACCTGGATCCTCTTCGCCAACGCAGCGGGAGATGCCAGGAAGGAGGAATTCCCAGACCTCCTCCACCCCAACAAGCTTGGCTACGCCAAGTGGGCCGCGGCCCTTCGCCCCCTGCTTGCAACCCATACCTTCCTCGAGACCGCCCCGGACGACTTCAAGGTCGAGCCCGGCTTCATCAGCCTCTTCAACGGCGAAGACCTCACCGGCTGGGGATCCAGAAAGAGAAAATCCCTGGAACCTCTCGGCAACTTCGACGGGAAAAAAATGAGCGGAGATGGGCGCTACGTCGCCATCAACGGCCGCTTGGTGGTCACCACACCTCCCGAGGGCCGCCGTATCCAGCAGCTCTGGACAACCCGGCAGTTCCCGAAGGATTTCACTCTGAAGCTCGACTTCCGAGCCACCCCCAACGCCGACAGCGGCGTGTTTATTCGCAAGCCCCAGCTCCAATGCCGCGACTACGCCCTGGCCGGCCCCTGGAAAGAACTGAAAAGCTACAAAGCGCAGGACTGGAACGAGCTGGTCGTGACCGTGAAGAACGGAACGGCCCATTGCACCTGCAACGGTGAGGTTCTCAACGCCGCTATGAAAGTTCCTGCGACAGGTCCCATCGGCCTCGAGGGAGACCGAGGCCAGATGGAATACAGGCGAATCCGGCTCAAAGAGCTCGAGTAGGTCATCGCGAGGCCCGGGCGGGCGGCCCTATTTAAATGCGACCCCGATCGGACTGGCGCAGTCCGGATTGAAGTCGCGATGGTCGAGACCGTAGAGGCGCAGTATCGTCGCGGCGACCTGACTCTGGGAGAAGGAACCCTTCGAACCCTCCTCACCCCTATTGGGTGTATCGGGACCGATCACCGCGATCCAGATCTCCGCCGAACCGGGCACCTTCGAGGAATGCGAGACCCAGTTGTCGACCGTATGGCCGCGCCCGTGATCGGTCAGGATCACCAGGCTGGTCTTGCCGCGGTAGCGGGGGCTTGCCTGCAAAGTACCCCAGAGAATCCGCAGGGATTCATCGAAATAGCTTGCCGCCTGCAATACACGGTCATAGCGCCTCTCGTGCCCCCAGTCATCCGTCTCGGCGAGGGCCACATAGAACAACTTCGGCTGCTGGCTCTTGAGGTATTCATTGGCGATCGTAAGCGTGACCCAGTCATGGCGTACGGTGTCCCAGGGCGTGGTCAACCTGAACTGCGCATCATTGGCTCCAGCCATCCCGGGGGTCAGGTACTTCGGGGGCACAGCCTCGAACCCGGCATTGCAGAAGATCGATCCGGCAACCTTCGCCGTGATCGCGTTAAAGACGGACCAGGAACAGACGGCCGCGACCTTTTCCACGGGAAGCTCCAGCTTCCTGCCTACATATTCAAGCACCGTCTCGTGCGGACTGCGAACAGCCTTGTTGCTCGTAATAGAGACCTGCGGCTGCCCTGTGAGAATCTCAGCGTAGCCCGGGTATGAGAAATGGTGCGGGTTGGTTACCTCCACCAGGCTCCCGAGATCCCGGTTCCCGAGCACCACCCCCTGCTTCGCGAGGGTTCCCCAGAAAAACGGCAAGAGCGCCTCGCGCCGGGCCTCCGCCGTTTCCCGCCAGTATTTCTTTTTCAGCTTCGATTGGTTCTCAGCGCCTGAACGCTTTGAGTTGTTCACCAGCTTTGGGTCCGCCCCGCCAAACAGCTCCTCGTTGCGAAGGCCATCAATCGTAACCAGCACCACATACTTGGTCTGGAGCTTTCCCTCTGCCCGGGCCAGGCGATCTTCACAAGCTGCGAGCGCAATGACAGCGGCCGCCAACATCGAAAAAGTACATCTTTTCATATTAAGTGCCTCTCGAAACACCCTGGTTGCATCGATAGCCTATGCCATACCTCCTGCCCAGACAAGCGACGCGCCCACCCTCCCCTCAAACAACTATAGCTGGGCCAACTTGCTTTCTTCACCCCTCCCCCGCCGTGTATAACAGGGGTGGCTGAGAAACCACGAATCACCCCACAGGATACGGAAAATGGACGCCGAGCTTGCCTCCTTCCTCAAAGAACACAAGGACCTGACCAGGCGCTTCTTCCTGCGCCTTGGCGCGGCCGGCGCGGCCGGATGGCACTCCCTTCCGGTCTTCGCCTCCGAAAAAGACCGGGACCCCGTCCTTGCGCAGAAGATCAGGGAGATCGAGAGCTGGCTGACTCTGCAGGATCGCTTCCGTGATGTCTCTCGCGGAAGCCCGAAACCCCATTCGCTTGATGAGACCAAACGCAAAGAGGTCGGGCTGACCCGTGAGACCTGGAGCCTCGAGGTCCTCTCAGACCCGGAGAATAAGGCGAGCCTTCGCCGCCAGCTGACGAAAAAAGACAATACGGCCTTTACCTTCAAGCACCTGATGGAGCTGGCGAAGACCCACGCGGTTCGTTTCCCCAAGGTGATGACCTGCCTGAACATAGGCTGCCCCCTCGGCAATGGAATTTGGGAGGGCGTGCCCCTGCGCGAGGTGCTCTGGCTGACCCAGCCTGGCCGCAACCTGCGCCGGGTCTTCTACCATGGCTACCACAACAACGACCCGAAGCAGATGTTTCGCAGTTCCCTGCCGGTCGGCCGTGTTCTCGAGGACCCCTACGACCTGCCACCGGTTATTCTCTGCTACAAGCTCAACGGGCAGTGGCTGGAGCCGAGGCGCGGCGCGCCGGTACGAGTGGTTGTCCCCGAGGCCTACGGCTTCAAGAACATCAAGTGGCTCTCGCATCTCTACCTGACCAACGACTGGAGGGCCAACGATACCTACGGCGAGCAGAACAATGACGTTGACAGCCCCCTCAAGACCTTCTGCGATCCGTTCCCACTCCCCGCCTCGGTCAAGGCCGGTCAGCCCATCCCCGTAACAGGCTACGCGCAGGTCGGCATCTCAGGTCTCGCGAAGGTGCAGGTCTGGGTCCACAACGATGCCGAAAAACTCCCGCCGAAAGATGAATATTTTCTCAAGGCTCCCTGGCGAGACGCCAGGATCCTCCCGCCTCCCAAGAGCTGGGGAGGAGGTCTCGCCGACAATAAGATTCCCTCGCCGACCTACGGCTTCGACCCGGAAACAGGCCAGCCCCAGACCTGGCCGATCCGGCTGTCGAAAGCCCATTGGGCCACCCTCCTTCCCGGCCTGCCCGCCGGCAACTACACCCTGCGCTGTCGAACCATCGACGCCAATGGCGCAGCCCAGCCACTGCCCCGGCCCTTCCGTAAATCAGGCCGCGCAGCCATCGGAGAGATGGCCCTGGCCGTCGAAGCCTGAGCCATCACCCGCGGCGAAAAATACTTCCGAGGGAAAAGAACAGGTAATGCACCACCGCCAGGCAGGCGGAGCTAGCGGGTATTACCAGCATCCCCAGAAGAATCGGGCCTACAAAGTCCCCCAGGCTCCTCTCCAGGGGTTCCTGGCTTGCAAAAAAGATATATAGGCAATACAGAAACGGGGGCACATACCCGCAGGCCAGGCTGAAAGTCAGCCCCCGCAAGCCCTGGAGCTTCAGCCCCTCGGACAATCTCTCGAGCAGGACGGGCCATAGCCCCAAAAACCCGCAAATCACCAGCAGCGAGACTCCTGCGGAAAGAGACTCTGCAAGAGATTCGCCTCCCTGGAAATAGTGCGTATAAAAATTCGCAACGGCAAAAGGCGGAGCGAAGCAGAGGGGAACGCAGAGCGGCCGCCTCACGTCAGGATACCCTTCACGATCTTTCCGTGAACATCAGTCAGGCGATAATCTCGACCCTGGTGCCGATAGGTCAAAAGCTCGTGATTGATTCCCATCTGGTGAAGAATGGTGGCCTGCAGGTCGTGAACATGCACTGGTTTATCCGCCACGTTGACGCTGTAGTCATCGGTTTCTCCATAGCTCATCCCGCCGCGAATTCCCCCGCCGGCCAGCCAGTAGGAAAAACAATTCGGATGGTGGTCCCGTCCATAGTTCTGCTTGGTGAGCTTGCCCTGGCAATAGATCGTACGGCCGAATTCGCCGCCCCAGATCACAAGCGTATCCTCAAGCATCCCTCGCTGCTTCAGATCGAGCAACAAGGCCGTGGTGGCCTGGTCGGTGTCGCGGCATTGGGTTTTCACCTGCTTGGGAGCGTTGCCATGAGCATCCCAACCGCGATGATAGAGCTGAATGAAACGCACACCCCGCTCAGCCAGGCGCCGCGCCAGCAGGCAATTGTACGCGTACCTTCCCACCTTCGTCGCATCGGGCCCATAGAGCTCCAGGATGCGTTTTGGCTCGCTCTTAACGTCGATCAACTCGGGTACGCTCATCTGCATGCGAAAGGCCAGCTCGTACTGAGCGATGCGAGTGGCGATCACCGGGTCATTGAACCGATCAGCCTGTTCCCTGTTGAGCTTGCCGAGGGCGTTGAGCATGCGCCTGCGCTGCGCGCGTGAGACTCCGTCAGGGTTGTACAGGTCGAGAATGGGGTTACCCTGGCCGCGAAATTTAACTCCCTGGAAACGACCCGGCAGAAAACCGGCCCCCCAGAGACGATCGTAAAGTGGCTGGCCTGCCTTCGCCCTGCCGTTGGAGGTCAGGGCCACGAAAGATGGCAGATTCTCGTTCTCGCTGCCAAGCCCGTAGGACATCCATGCCCCCATACTCGGCCGGCCGGGATTAACCGATCCGGTCTGAAAAAGCGTTGCGGCGGGGTCATGATTGATCGCCTCAGTGTGCATGCTCTTGACCAGGCACACATCGTCGATCACCTTAGGCATGTGCTTCAACGCCTCGCTGAGCCAGGTCCCGGATTTTCCATGCCTGGAAAATTTCAGAATGCTCGGCGCGACGGGAAAGGATTTCTGGCCGGAGGTCATCGTCGTTTTACGCGCGTCGGGATATATCGACTTGGGGACCTCCTGGCCGAACTTACTGGCAAGCTTCGGCTTATAGTCAAAGAGGTCCATCTGGGCGGGACCGCCTGACTGGAACAGGTAGATCACCCGCCTGGCCTTCGCCTTAAAATGGGGGAGATCGTTGAGGCCGCCGATTGCTCCGCGCTCCCCTTCTCCTCCCAGTAAAAGGGAGTCAAGAGCGGCGGCTCCGAGCCCCAGGCCGCCCTGGGCCAGGAAGGACCGGCGAGTCTGCTGTAAAAGGAATTCGTCTCGGATATCCATGTCAGTTCTGGGTGATGGTCTCGTCAAGATTCAAAATCGTATTCGCAACCAGGGCGTAGGAGGCCAGCCTGGCGGCATTTATTTTCTCATCAAAGGCCTTAGCCCCCACCGCGAGCAGCCTCCGCGCGGCAGCGGGCCTCTTCTTGAAGTCCTTCAGATAATACTCCAGGTCGGCCAGCAGGATCTTCAATTCTTCCGGGCGTGGCGGCCGGCTCACAACCAGACGGAAGGCTCGACTAATCCGGTCCCGGGCGTTCAAGCCCTGGGGGCGCAAGACCCGCTCGGCAAGAAAGCGGGCCGCCTCCACAAAGACAATGTTGTTCATCGATGCGAGCGCCTGCAACGGGGTGGTCGTCTGATCCATCTTCACGATGCAGACCTCCCGGGCCGCGGCATTGAAGGTCATCAGCGTCGGCGGCGGCAGCGTCCTGCGCCAATAGGTGTAGATGCTGCGCCGATAGAGTGACGCCCCCTTGTCCCGCTTGTATTTCGCGTTCGAAACGCTGGCCCAGATCCCTGGAGGCATATACGGCTTAACAGAGGCCCCCCCGATCCTTTCTACCAGGAGGCCGCTGGCATAAAGCGCGGCATCACGGATCGCATTGCCTGACAGCCTCTTTCGAGGACCGCGGGCGAGGATGCGGTTCTCAGGGTCTCGGCGGTGCAATTCGGCAGACGCCGCCGATGACTGGCGATAAACCGAGCTGGTGACGATCAGCCTGTGCAGGGCCTTGAGCTTCCAGTCGTTTTTTATAAAGCCGGTAGCCAGCCAGTCGAGCAGCCGGGGATGGCTGGGCGGCTCTCCCCTGAGACCGAAGTTGTCGCTGGTCTTCACCAGCCCCAGGCCGAAATAATGCTGCCAGATCCTGTTGACCGTAACCCTGCCGGTCAGGGGATGCCCCGGAGCCACCAGCCACCTGGCGAGCCCGAGCCTGTTCCCTGGCCAGCTCTTGTCCCAGGGACCGAGGATCCCAGGCGTCGAGGGGAGAAGCTTCTCTGACTTGTCCGGCTCATCGTAACGGCCCCGTTCGAGACGATAGGTGTCACGGGGTTTCGACAGCTCATGCAGGACCATCACGGTGTCCGACGCGCCCGGCTGGGGACGCGGCACCGAGGTCTGCTGGATGGTGATCTTGGCCGGCGCGGGCTCCACAAAAGCCTTATCCTTTTCCGAGAGATCAGGCCAGCTCCTGGGCACCTTGATAAAAGGCGGGCTGTTGCCGTTGTTGGGCCCGAGGCCAGCCTCGGCGATGTTGTTGAAGAAGGCGAAGAGCCTGTAGAAATCCTTTTGCCCGATCGGGTCGTACTTGTGGTCGTGACAACGCGCGCATGTCAGGGTAAGCCCCAGGAACATGGTCCCCATCGTCTCCACTCGATCCGCCACGTACTCGACGATCCATTCAGCCGGGATGGAGCCGCCCTCGGAGTTGATGCGATGGTTGCGGTTGAAACCGGTGGCCACCTGGGTATAGAAGTTACGGTCGGGAAGAAGATCTCCGGCCATCTGCTCGATCACGAACCGATCGAAGGGCATGTCCGAGTTGAGCGCCCGGATCAGCCAGTCGCGCCAGACCCACATATAGCGCAGGCGGTCATTCTGATAGCCATCGGTATCTGCGTAACGTGAGGCATCGAGCCAATCAAGCCCCATATGCTCCCCGTAGCGCGGGGAGGCCAGCAGTCGGTCAATCTCGTTCTCATACGCCTTTTCATCCTGGTCCGAAAGAAAAGCGTCAAGCTCGCCGATGGTGGGCGGCAGCCCGGTCAGATCCAGGGTGACCCGCCTCAGGAGTGTCGTCTTATCCGCCTCGGGCTGTGGCCGCAGGCCTTCGCTATCGAGCCGCGAAAGGACAAAGTGATCGATACCGTTGCGAGCCCAGCCAGGGTCGCGCACCACCGGCAATTCCGGCGTCACCGGCGGAACAAACGCCCAGTGCCTGTCGTCCTCCGGCCACTCTCCCCCCGCCTTGAGCCATTCAACCAGTACCGCCCTGTCCTCTGCGCCCAGCTTCCGGGGAGCATCGAGAGGCGGCATGCGTTCCTCCGGATCCTCGCTGAGCAGGCGCTTGAGCATCTCCCCATCGGAGAGAACCCCGGCCTTCAATGCCGAGGCCCGATCACCCAGGTGGAGCTTTGCCTTGCGCGCCCCGGCATCGGGGCCGTGGCATTTAAAGCAGGTGTCGGAGAGAATCGGCCGGATGTCCCTGCCGAAATATAGCTCCCGCCCCCGAGCCGGGGCGCAAAGAAGCAGCAGCGCCAAGCCGGAAAAAGCGCCTTTCAAGAAACGTCCTGCCCTGGGAGCCGGAGTGAACTTCATGTCTACAGTTTACCAGAGACCGAGAGTTCGACTTCGAGCCATTTTACAGTTTGCTTCAGCCGCTGTTTTCCCCAGCGTCAGCGATCACTGGCGACTGGACCGGCCCGGGAGGAGCCAATCCGAGACCTCTAATACAGGCAGGCAAGAAGCCTTGCGGCGGCTCAGACTCCAACAGAGTCCTGGTAGCTGTTGAGCTGGACCTTGTGGGTATCGGCAACGTTGACCCACACATGCACATGTGGATCACCTCGGAAATACCAGACAAAGCTCGGCCCCTCGAGGCGCCAGTTGTCATAGATCCCGTCCTTGCCGAGATCACCCTCCTGGTAGAAAGCGAGGTGGCATGCGTCGAGGCCGCCCTGCACCTTCAGGCAGCGCACGACCTCGTCCTGGTCCGACTGGCGGAAAGGATCGAGCAGCAGCTTGAGGACCGACTGAAGGTGCTCCTTCTGGTCTGCAGAAAGACCCGACACCTGGATGCCATCATATTTTCCGGCGGGACCCCGGAAACCAACCAGCTCCTCCGATGGCATCCCGCTCGAGACCAGGGCCTTCTTTCTCTGCTTGCCGTCAAACATATCGTAGAGCTTGTTCGCGGCAATGGCCTGGTGCCAGAAGACGTTGCTGGGGTGGTTCGGTTTTTCAAAAACTCTCTCCCCCTCATGGGCGTAGAGTATCGGCCCGCCGAAGGCAACGTGCTTCTCGCTGTTGCCATCACAGCGCAGGGTCATGTGCCGGCTGGCCAGGACAAACTCGAACTGATCGGTCTCGGGTTTCCCGAAGATCGCGACGGACTGGCCATTGCCGAAGCCGCCGACATCATCCTTCAGCTGGCGATCGTAGCGCTCATGCCAGCCGGGATGGGTCATGCCGAGAAAGATCTGCCGCATCAGCGCCTGCTGTTCGGCAGTAAAGAAGGAGCTCTTGATCGAAGGCTTCGTTATCTTCCAGTTGTTCTCGAGACGAGTGCGCAGCAGACCTCGGTTGGGGTCTACGTAATTCCAGTCGAAGCAGACAGCCCCCCTCTGCTTTTCATTCATGGAATCGTAGAGAACCTTCACCAGGGTCTCTGGAGTCTTCCGCTCCACGGCCGCAGCTGTGGGCAGGGAGAAGCCGGGGGTCGCCAGAGCGAGCGCGGCGGCGCCATACCTGAGAAAGTCACGGCGCTCCAGGGCGCCCGGCGAGAGATCACGCGATGGTTTTTTCATACAGGAGGCCTCTCATGTGACAGTTATGTCCGGCTTCAGCCTATGCGAAAACCTTTCCCAGGACAAGGAGACGACAGGTTGGCCCGGAGATTCAGAGCCGCTTCGGATTAAAAGGGGTCTTTGGAATAGACCCCGAAGCCCTGGACCGCAGAAGGGGCCGAAGCGACTCCATCACGGCCCTGGCCGCCGCATCGGGCTTGATGGCGAGATTGTGAAACTCCAGGGGGTCGGTGCTATGGTCGTACAGTTCTACTCCCTCACGACCCTCGGCCCACTCGGTATATCGCCAACGCTCGGTTCGAATACTGCATCCCATCACCGCCCTGGAGAGCCGCCCATCGGCCGGTCGAAGCACCTGCGTCACCGCGGCCCCATCCCAGGGAGCTCCCGGATTGTCAAGCAGCGGACGAAGGCTCCGGCCATCGAGGCCTTCCGGGACCGGCGTTCCCGCCAGGGCGGCGACCGTGGCGTAGATGTCGACGAATTCGACAACCCGGGAACAGGAGCGGCCATTACCCCTCGCTCCCGGAGAGCGGATAATGAGGGGCGCCCGTGCCGCCTGCTCAAAAAGCGTTCGCTTCTGCCAGATGCCGTTGTGCTCGCCCAGGTGATACCCATGGTCACTCCAGAAGACGACAATCGTGTTTTCAGCCAGCCCGAGTCGGTCGAGAGCATCCAGCAAACGGCCCACCTGGGCATCGACGAATGAGACGCAGGCGTAGTAGGCCTGCAAAGCCTTCAGCAGGAGAGGTTTTTCGAGATTGTAGTGAGGAACCGGGCAGTTGTGCGCGAACGCGGCAACAGGAATGTCATCCCTGTCATTCACGGGAGCGTAGGGCAAACGCATCTGGTCGAGAGGATACATGTCAAAGTAGCGTTTCGGGGCGATATAGGGCGTATGCGGCCGAAAAAAACCTACGGCCAGGAAAAAAGGCCTGTCCCTGTTCTTCTCCAGCAGCCCAATAGCCCGGTCCGCGATCATCCCGTCTGTCTGTTCGCTGTCCTCGCCCTCAGCGGCCAGCCAGCTCAAGGCTGCGCTGATCTTGCGATGAGGCTCAGCGTTGAACACCAGCGCCTCGTCTGTCTTGTCACGGCCTCTTGGGTTCACCCGCAGGTTCCAGGATGGAGGATCGTCAAAGCCATCCGTTCCGATCGAGGCGGGAACGTTGTAGTGATAGATCTTCCCCACCCGCGCGGCGAGATAGCCGGCCTCCTGGAACGACTGTGGGAGCGTGATGGCATCGGGCACCTCGTCCCGGAAATGTCGGTCGAGATCATAGACCTTGATGCGATCCGGACGCAGCCCGGTCATCACGGAGGCTCTTGTCGGGTTGCACAGGGGGAGCTGGTTGTAGGCTCGCTCAAATCGGACGCCGCTGGCCGCCAGGCGGTCGATATGCGGGGTCTTTGCAATCACGTCGCCATAGCAGCCCAGGGTGACCGCCAGGTCGTCAACCACAACGAACAGCACATTGGGACCCTTCCGCGCGCCAGGCGGTTCTCCCCGCAACAAACCCATGAAAAGAAAGAGAGCCAGGCTGAGAGCCGGAGCCCGGCGGCGGCGGGAGAAATCAAGACTGCGTTTGAACATGGGGTATCCGACCTGCTGATTCGATAATCCTGACAACGGGCCGAGGCGCCCCGATCCATCCACCAATAGCCTATGCAAACCGGCTGCGGCAGGCAAGCAGCCCTCACCTTCTATACAAACTCAACACGCCAGGCCCTTGACTTTCGTTGGCCTGAGATGGAGTCTGGACCTACTCGTACAGACCGCCTGAACCCCCTCCCCTCCAGCTGAGAACCACCATGCGCAACAGCCTACTGGCCCTCCTGGTTATTTTCTTCATCCCGTCATCGCTGAAGGCCGACTGGCCCCAGTTCCGCGGCCCGGACGGCCAGGGACACTCCCAGGCCAGAGGAATCCCCACGACCTGGAGCGAAACGGACAACATCGCCTGGAAGACCAGGATACCCGGCGAGGGCTGGTCCTCTCCGGTCATCTCAGGCAACCAGGTCTGGCTGACCAGCTCGGAGAAAAAAGGGCTCTCCCTTCACGCGATCTGCGTCGACCGCGCCAGCGGCAAGCTCCTCCACGACATAGAGGTCCTGACAACCCCAGATGCCGGCCCGCGCCATGTCCAGAACGGATTCGCCTCCCCAACACCGGTCCTCGATGGAAAGCACGCCTACGTAACCTTCGGTCCTCGCGGAACGGTCTGCCTCGACACATCCGGAAAGATTGTCTGGAAGAACACCGAGCTCGGCTTCAACGTTATCCAGGGAGCCGGGAGCTCTCCGATTCTTCATGGAAACCTCCTGATTCTTACCTGTGACGGTATCGACGTGCAATACATAGCGGCCCTCGACAAAGACACCGGCAAGGTCAGGTGGAAACAGGCCCGACAGCACCTCGAGAGAGTCACGAGCGCGATTGGAAAGATGGCGTACTCAACCCCCCTGGCCAGGATCATAGATGGAGTTCCCCAGCTGGTCAGCAGCGGGGCCGATCACGTCGGAGCCTACGACCTCAGAACAGGCAAGGAGATCTGGTGGATGCCCTACACGGGCTTCTCGCAGGTGGGCCGTCCCTCCTACGGCAACGGCCTCTTCTACGTTGTCGGCTCGACCAGCCAGGATCACTTTGCGATCTTCGCTGTCCGCCCCGGCAAGGGACAGCTTACGGACGCGCAGGTTGTCTGGAAGAACTCCAGCGGTATCGGCCACGTCCCCTCCCCCCTGCTTGTCGGCAAGGAAATCTACGCGGTAGACGACAAGGGAATCACCAGCTGCATCGATGCGATGAATGGAAAGGTTCACTGGAAAGAGCGCCTCGGGGGAAACTACAGGGCCTCGCCTGTCGAGATCCGCGGACGAATCTATACCTGCAGCCGCGAGGGCGTGTGCCATGTGCTGGCTGCCGGAAAAGAATACAAGGTGCTTGCCACCAACAAGCTCGATGGCAAGCTGATGGCCTCGCCGGCGGTGGCCGGACGCGCGCTATTCATCAGAAGCGACACCCATCTTTATCGCATCGAAACACCCGGGAAATAGACCTGCGATGAAAAACGAGTTTCGCGCGGTCCCGAGCAAGGATGATGTCGCGGGAATGAAACGGGATCTGGAATTCCATCCATCCCGGACCAGGAACCCGGAGCTTCTAACCCCGGAGCAGCTTGAGAGCTTCAATCGAGATGGGTTTCTCAAGAATCTCCGGGTCTACGGACAGGAGGAGATCTCCTCGATCCGCTCCTACTTCAACGAGCTCCTCGATCGCGTCCTGGCGGCCGGCGGAGACAGCTACTCCATCAGCACCGCGCATCTCCTCTACCCAACCGTCTACGACATCCTGGCCCACCCGGCCATCGTCTCGATCGCCAGGGACATACTTGGACCCGATGTGATCGGCTGGGGATCGCATTTTTTCTGCAAGATGCCGGGAGATGGCAAGGCGGTCGCCTGGCACCAGGACGCCAGCTACTGGCCGCTGACCCCCTCAAAAACAGCCACCATCTGGCTCGCGATCGACAAGGCCGATCTCGACAATGCCTGCATGAAGTTCATCTCGGGCTCCCATCACCACGGCCATCTCACCTGGCGCGAGAGCGTGGAAGACGAAAACAACGTGCTCAACCAGACGGTAGATGACGCTGAAAGTTTCGGCGACGTGGTGCCGATCGAGCTCGATGCCGGCGAGGTCTCGGTGCACTCGGACCTGCTGCTGCATGGCTCAGACGCCAACACGTCCACACGGCGGCGCTGCGGCCTGACCCTGCGCTATTGTACGCCAGACGTCCGGGCTGAAAACGACTGGCATGAAAAGGGCGTCCTGGTCAGCGGCGAAGACCGCCGGGGAAACTGGGCAAACCGCCCGCGCCCGGAAGCTGAATAGGCTTCCGCCCGGGACGAGTCCGTGTATCCTATGGAGAGTGCCGCACAAGCTGTCGCGACGCCCGCCTGAGCCTGGAGCCCCATCATGAACATCCTGGCAAGTTTCCGCGCCTGCCCATGCCTCCTGGTGCTGGGCCTGGCCTCTTTCTTTCCGCCGTCCGCTGCAGCGGCCCGGCGCCCCAACGTCATTGTCATCCTGACGGATGACCAGGGCTGGGGAGACCTCTCGCTCAACGGCAACACGAATCTCGAGACGCCGAGAATCGACGCACTCGCCCATGCCGGCGCCCGGTTTGACAGATTCTACGTCTGCCCGGTCTGTTCACCCACACGCGCTGAGTTCCTCACGGGGCGCTACCATCCCCGCAGCGGAGTTTTCAGCACCTCGGCCGGAGGGGAACGCGCCGACCTGGATGAGATGATGATTGGCCAGACGTTCCAGGCGGCTGGCTATGCTACGGGGGCCTTCGGAAAATGGCACAACGGGATGCAGCCCCCCTACCACCCCAACTCCCGCGGGTTTGACGAATACTACGGCTTCTGCTCAGGACATTGGGGAAACTATTATGATCCTGTTCTCGAACACAACGGCAGATTGGTTCGAGGCAAGGGTTTCATCATCGATGACCTGACCAACAAGGCGATCGAGTTCATTGAGAAAAACCGCGACAAGCCCTTCTTCGCCTACATCCCCTACAACACCCCCCACTCGCCGATGCAGGTTCCGGGCCGGTGGTGGAATAAATTCAAGGGTAAGGACCTGGCCATGCGACCCACCTCGAAGAAGCGGGAAAACCTTCCGCACACCCGCGCCGCCCTGGCCATGTGCGAAAACATCGACTGGAATGTCGGTCGCATCCTCGACAGACTGGATGACCTGAAACTTACAAACGACACCATCGTGGTCTACTTCTGCGACAATGGCCCCAACGGCAACCGCTGGAACGGCGGCATGAAGGGCCGCAAGGGCTCAACCGACGAAGGCGGCGTTCGCAGCCCACTGCTGGTTCGCTGGCCGGGAAGAATCAAGGCCGGGAAAACCGTCCCGCAGATCAGCGCGGCGATCGATCTCCTGCCAACCCTTGCCGGGCTCGCCGGGGTCCCGGTGGCCAGCCGCAAGCCGCTCGATGGCATCAGCCTGAAACCCCTGCTTCTTGAAGAGAAAAGCAGATGGCCCGAAAGGAACATCTACTCGCATTGGAGAGGCCGGGTCAGTCTGCGAACCCAGCGATTCCGCCTCGATCACCAGGGCCGACTGTACGACATGGTGGAAGACCCGGGCCAGGTACGGGATGCCGCCGCGGACCATCCGGCGGTCGCGAGGCAATTGCGGAATGACAGAGACTCCTGGGCCAAGGGAATTCTTCCCGAGCTGAAACAACCCCCACGCCCCTTCATCCTCGGACATCCCGGCTCCAGGTACACGCAGCTCCCGGCCCGCGATGGAACCGCCTCCGGAGAGATCCGGCGCTCCAACCGATTCCCGAATTGCTCCTATTTTACCAACTGGAAGAACATCGAGGACTCCATCGCCTGGAACGTTGAGGTTCCCGCGGACGGAACCTTTGAAGTCGAGCTCCATTACGCATGTGGAAAGGGTGGTGTCGGTTCGACCCTCGAGCTCAGCATGCAGTCCGGCAAGCCGGGGTCCGCTCCCGAAAAATCTATACAGGCAAAAATAACCGCGCCTCATGAC
Organism: Planctomycetes bacterium UBA1146; assembly: GCA_963579555.1. Lineage (GTDB taxonomy): Bacteria > Planctomycetota > UBA8108 > UBA8108 > UBA8108 > UBA8108. The sequence goes on along the minus strand of CAUZHA010000054.1, from coordinate 7,858 downwards.
CCACCCCTTCGCGGAGCGGACGAGGACCGCGTCAAACGAACCGAGTCCTACGTAAAGGACTTCAAGCCGCTCAAGCTTGGCAGGATGAAGCTCTCAAAGGGCGCGGGAAGGCTCACCCTCCGGGCCCTTGAAAAACCCGGGCCAGAGCTCATCGAGGTGCGCCTACTCTTCTTCACCCGGGTCAGCGACTAGCCCCAGGGGCACTGGCAGGCAGCGCGGGTCTTTACTCGCCACTGGCATCCGGTAGCGACCACCGGGTCAGTGTTTCATGGTCCTTCACAAGCAGCCCCCGCCTGAGCAGCACCGGAGGAGCCCAGGTGGGACTATTGGCCACCTGGTAGCTGGCAGCCTTCCGGAAGCTGTCGCCTGTCGCCGTGATCACCTGCAGCCCACCATCATTTACCAGCGCGACGACATAGCCCTGGATTGAGAGGAACATGACGTTCTGGCCGGTTCTCCCGGGACCCTTCCACAAGACCTTGCCCGTATCCAGGTCCAGGCAGAAAAAACGCCCCTTGTCATAATGGGAGAGGCCATAGAGCAGCTCACCGTTAACGACCGCCGTGCTCATATCAAGGGCCACCTCTTTCTGGCTCCAGCCCTTTTTGACACTCCAGATACCGTCGACAAGCTTCGGCTCGATGCTGTGAACCCCACGGTTCTCTCCCCCAACCAACACGCGCCCCTTGTGAAAGACCGGAGTCGGCATGTTCTGGTTGTGGGTTTCATGCGGGAAGGGATACTCCCACAAAAGTCGCCCGGAACGGCTCTCCACTCCGGCAAGGACCCTGTGGTTCCACTCGACAATCTGTCGCACCCCGCCAATCTCCACCAGGAGCGGCGAAGAGTAGCAAGGGCCGTCCTTGCCCTGGCTCCAGACCTCCCTGCCTGTCGCGACATCGAGAGCGACCAGCGCGCCCGCCTCCTCCATGCCGAAATGGGCGATCACTCGTTTGCCATCCACCAGCGGCGATGTGGCGGCGCCCCAATAAGGATGGCTCTTCTTGAACCGTTTTCGGTAGTCGCGGCGCCAGAGCTCCTTGCCCGAAGCCGCATCCCAGGCGGTCAAAACCCCCGATATGCTCATGGTAAAGAGCCTGCCATCGGCCAGCACGGGACAGGACTTGGGCCCCTTCCCGTGCCGCTCGCCGCCGCCGCCGATCTTGAAAGGCGCGGAATAGCTTTTCTTCCATTTCACCTTGCCGGTCTCGAGGTCGAAGCACCAGACGACCTCGGCCTCGCCCTGGCGTGCATGCTGATAGACCCGCCCGGAGGCCACCAGCGGAGACCCATAGCCTGTGCCGACCTTGACTTGCCAGCCGCGCTGGAGCTTCTCAGGCCACCTTGAAGGCGCCTTGAAGGCATCCACCCAGCCATCCCGCCCCGGCCCGAGCCAGCCGGGCCAGTAGACATCCCTGGAGCCCGAGACCTGCGCCTGGCAGACTCCCGCCAGGGAGATCAGTGCCGCGAAGCCAGCGGCCAGCCTGAAATACGCTGGTTTCATTTCCTGGACCCTTCCCGCTGCTTAGAACAGCTCCTTGATCGGAGTACCATCCAAAACCAACTGCCCCGGGACACGGGGTATGGTCGAATCAAGCCGCATCTTGCCGACATCGAATACGGTGTGAAGGATCGTTGTCATCATGTCCCCGGGAGTAATCGGCCGGGTCGCCGGCTTCTCAGCCTTGGCGTTGGATCTTCCGATCACCTGCCCCATCTGCAGGCCCCCGCCGGCGAAGACCAGCGGACAGAGATTCGCCCAATGGCCCCGCCCGCTACCCTTGCCGATCTTCGGGGTACGCCCGAAATCGCCGGTAACAACCAGCAGGATCTTTTCGCTGAGCCCGCGCTGCTCAACATCCTCCAGGAAGACCGATACGGCCTGGTCCATGGTCGGACCCAGCATGGCCATCCCCTTGACCATTCCAGGGTTGTTGCTGTCAGCGTGCATGTCCCACCCGGCGCTATGCACCGAGACAAAGCCGGCCCCGGACTCACAGAGCCTCCGGGCGAGCAGCATCTGCTTACCGAGGGTGCTGGGCCTGTGGCTGTTATGCCCGATCTTTATATGGCTGGTGTCGTATTTTTCCACCAGCCGGGGATCTTCAAGACCCAGGTCAAACGCCCTGGTGGCGCCGCCAAGCAACATGGAGACGGCCTGGGTCGACAGCTTGTCCATCGACCCCATCGCCTTGCTGCCATCCAGCCGCCGCCGAAAGGAGTCGATGGAATCGAGCAGCCGTCGACGATTTTCGAAAATTTCCGGAGGCAGATTCAGGGTCATGTTCGCCACACCCGGATCCACTCGCTGGTCGCTGTTCTTCCCGAGAACCTTCCCGGCGGCCTCCGCGCCCCAGCCCACCTGCCGGGGGAACGGCCCGTAGGACCTCCCGAGAGAGCCGGACCAGGAGCCCTTGTTGAAACGATGAAACTCCTTGGTGTACTGCCGATCCACCTCGGCCTCGTTCAGGGTGATGTAGGTGGGCAGTCCGGTGTCAGGATGGTTCGTTCCACGCAGGCGTGAATAGCAGGATCCGACGCTGAAGCCACTCGATCGGTTGCCGACCGGATCGGTGCCGCCGGAGAGCACATGGATATGAGCCTTCTCATGATCGCCTACCTTGTGGGCATGCGAACGAACGACCGCCAGCTTGTCGGCCATGGCTGCCAGCCTGGGGAAGCTTCCCCCGAAGGTAACGCCGGGCAGCTTCGTCTTCACCTCGCCGTTGACGCTGCGATATTCCATCGGAGCGTCCATCTTGGGATCAAAGGTCTCGATCTGGCTCGCGCCGCCGGAGAGGTAGAGCAGAACAACGGACTTGTCCCGCACATAGCCCTCATCGAAAGAGCCCCCCTTCGCCGCAAGCAGGCTTGGGAGCGCCAACCCGCCCAGCCCCAGGCTTCCAACCCGAAGAAAATCGCGCCGGCTGAAACCGGAACAATCCCGGCCTCCTCCTGCCTGGACAAAATTGAGCACTGCTTCGTATTCTCCTCTACAGTCGGCAACGCGAACGTATGAGATTCGCTGTATAGACACACGCTGATCTCATAGCGCTATTTTAGTTTATCCGGGATGGACAGCCAAGAGTTTGCCAGCGGATCTTCTCACGGCCCCAAAGCTCCCCTACAACCCTAAGCGCAACAATATAAGGACTTAGAAAAAAGCTAGGCCTTTTACTTCGCAAGGATCTTCACAAAAATCACCTTGTTGCGCTGCTCCTTGCGTTTCCCGAGCCTCATAAGACCTTCCCCGCAGGTAACCCAGCTTTCTTTGTCGCTGATCCTGCAAACCCCTGAATTTCCCAGGGTGGCCTGGTTTTCAGGGATCAGAACACGTTCTGTCTTCCGGATGACCCGGAGGGTGCCCGGATCGACCTGGCCAATGAAAAGCGGCGCCCGATGTCGAAACATGTGATCGTTGCCCGCGCCCCTGCGGGTGTATACCAGAAAGAGTCCGCCGCCGACCGTGACCCAATGCTGCTGCGTATTGTAGCTGCCGAGAGGCTTGCCATCATCGAAACGCCACTCGCGGACCTCCTCGAAATGAAGCCCATCCTTGCCTCGGGTGACATAGCCGGTATGGTCGGCCCGCAAGGTAAGAAAATACTCCCCGCCGAAATGGACGAGGGACGGCTCGTAGAGACCGCGCCCACGGGGGACGCTCAGTTCAGACCCATGTTCCTTGTAGGTGAGGGTCTCGCCATCAAACGCGCAGCGCGCCACCACGCTGGTGAAATTATACTTTTTCGGATCCCGCCAGTAACGGACCGGAAGAAGGATGTCCCCGCCGGGAAGATCCACGCGCTGGGTGTTGCCGGCGTTCGCCCCGGTGATCCGGTAGCCGCCATGGTCTTTCTCGGGCATGCCCAGGAATCGAAGGGGCTCCCAGGTCCCCGTCTTCGGATCCATCACGGCGTAGGCCACCCTCTCCCTCAATGCGACCTCGCGCTTTCCGCCAGCGAAATTAAAGGTCTTCCCTGTCGCCAGGATCCGACCGCTCTTTGAATGCCAGGTAGGCCAGAAATCTCCGGGCGCGACATCGTAACCGTCGGCCTGTTTCGTGCGCCTGAGGGACGTGATTCGGGCGGGACGGCTCCAGGTCCTGCCGGCATCGAGGCTGGTTGACTGGTAGATGTCGTGGAAATCGTGGGACACGGCCTTCCCCGTCTCTGACAAGGTCGTGACCCACCGCGGCTTCACGCCGGGAACATAAGCCGTCCGCGCCTGCCACCAATCCCACTCAGCCAAGCCCTCAATGACGCCCAGGCTCTCAAGCTCAAGCTGCACCGGCTCTACCCGGTCCTGCCCCACGCCCTGATCTGAGCAGATGCCCAGCGCCAAAACACTGGAAAGTAGCCGGCGCTTTAAATGTCTGCGAAATGGAAAAAACCTGGCCAACTCACGACTCCCTGCGGAAAGACTCCCATGGTCCTGACCAGGCCGTATTGAATACAGTCCGGCGGCTAGCTTCAGAAGGGACTACGGCCTGGCGCCTGGACAAGAAAACCGGAAGAACGATTACTTCTTCAAGTTCGCAAGCTTCTTGCGTACGAGAGCCGACTGCTCATCGGTGAGAACCTGCCAGCAGGCGAGGCCGTTACCGACCAGTTCCCATTCGTTAAATTCCCAGACAACCTTCTTGTCGCGGGTGATCTCGAAAATCTGGGGGTTCTTATCGCCAGCGTGACAATTGCCGACAATACGATTGCCGTTCTCAAGCTCCTGGAGGCAGGTCATCCAGCCCAGGCCGATCTCCGTGCCGGGCACCTTGCCCTTGACCTCCCAGACGACCTTCTTCTCGGGCGACACCTCGACCACGCTATGGCCGCTGCCGGAGGCGATCAGAGTGTTACCATTTTTCAATCGGATAGCCCCGTAGACACGGGTCTTGATGAGGTAATCCCAGACGACCTCGCCCTTGCTGTTGTACTCGGTCACAACACCGGGATTCTCGGAACAGACCAGGAGGTTGCCATCGGATGTGTGGCGCGCCCAACGGGTACTCCGCGTCCCCCCGGGCTTGAGTGGGAACTCCTTGACGAGTTTTCGATCCTTGTCCACCTCGATCACGCGCCCCACGCCGCTCTCCACGATCATGGTGTTGCCGTTGGGGAGCCTGGCGAATGCGTGAACATCGACGCGCTTGCCCTTATTACCGTTCATAGAGGCCGAGTCGTAGGTCCACACCACCTTCTGGTCGAGGGTGATCTCCTTCAGCGTGGTCCAAGTGTCGTGAAAGAGGATGTTGCCGTTAGACAGAAAATGCACATCGTGATGCCCGGTATGACCGCGACGCGGACCAGCGGTCTTGTGGGACCAGACCACCTCTCCCTTCGCGTCCGTGATGGCGAGGATATTTTTTCCATAGGAAGCGCCGACAAGCACAAGGCGCTCAGCCTGGGCGTTAAGGGTGAACAGCAGGGTGGCAAGAACGACAAGCAGGCGAAGTGGACATTTCATGTTGATTCCAGATCCTCCAAATGGGTTAACCCGCGCATCATAGACCAACAGCGGGAATGCAGGCAAGCGGCACTCCTCTAACCGCCGGGGTAAAAACATCAGTCCTCCTCGTAGCCGCGCCACATCCAGACGAGAGTGTCCGCAAGCGTGTGTTCAAAGACCCTGCGGTCGCAATGCCGCGAGGCGCGGCTGAAAACGAAACGATAGTGATACCCCTTCGCCTTCAGGGCGGCAGCCGTGCGCCTGTTGGCCATCACCCAATTGTGACAGGTGCCCTCGGGATCCTTCGACCCATTATCGTTCTCGGACACGTGGGCAAAGATGCGCAGCGGCTTCCTCTCGCTGTTTTGAATCAGCTTCCTGCCGGAATGATAGTCCCAGGCACCGAGCGGAAACTTCGCCTCCTCGGGAGCATCGTCATCCTGTTGATCGACAAAGGTGCCGGAATAGGTGATCAGGCGTCTGAAAAGATCGGGCCTGAACCAGCCCATCGTGAGAGCGGCGGCGCCGCCGGAGCTGCAGCCCATGGCTGCCTTACCCCAGGGATTCCCGGTAAAAGCGATCTTCGGATAGGCCGCCTTGACCTGGGGATTGTTCAGTACGGCGGGCAGCACCTCGTCATTGATGAAACGCGCAAACCTGTCGGACAAGGTGTCGTACTCGAGACCTCGCTCGCTGCCCTTGCTGTCATTACCGCCGTTTTGTACGGAGATGACAATGAAAGCGGGGAGCCTGCGATCCGGATCTTTTGAGATGGTCAGGTTGTCGAGGGCGTTTCGAACCAACGGCAGGCGGCTGGGCCCATCATGCGTCACGAGAAGGGGCGCCCTGGCGCCATCCCTGTAGGCGGCCGGAACGTAGACGAAAATCTTCCGCTCCTTGCGGACAGCCTTCTTCTTGTTCAAGGTCTTGTCATCTCCGCGGAAGATCCTGCTGTCCTTGAGCGGCATCTTGAAGACGAAGTTCCGCCCCTTGGGGTTGCCCTGGTCGATGAGATCCGGGTCCATCCTGAAATCCGGACCGATGGTGTGATCCCCATCTCCCTTCTTGCCGGGCGTCTCCGTATACTTACCTTCCGCAGAGGCCACCCGCGGACCCCGCCTCGAATCCAGCAAGCCGCCAAGAGATGCCCCGATCAGCAGCAATGCAAATACGCTCGCGCTCTTCATGATTCCTATCTCTCACTATTTCAATTCAGCCCACCAATAAGCCTATGCGAGCCTGCCTGTGCCGGCAAGAAGAGGGCTACACTCGCTCAGAACCCGCAGAGGTTGGGACAACCCTCGAGACGAACACAATCTGTACCGCGGCTCGGCGGCGGCCCGCCCTGGTACATATACGCCAGCAGCCAGACCGCATCGGAGACGTCCACCTCGTCGTCGCCGTTGGAATCCAGCACGGCGATGTTGCCTGGGCTTCCCGGGTCTCCATCCTCGCAGGGCGGAAGCTCGGGGCGGCGGCCGAAGAGGTGCAGCAGGAGCGCCACGGCGTCTGAAATGTCGACCCGGGCGTCCTGGTTCGCATCTCCCGGCAACTGCCGACCGCGGGGCTCGATGCCTGATTCATCAATTCCCGGAGAGCCGAGGGCCAACTCGCTCGGACGCCAGGCCGCCGCGTCGCCCCAGGTCGAGAGATCATCAAGCGCATCGATAACCACCAGCGACGCCCCCTCGCCATCGGTCTCGGGATGCCACAGATCATCGTATTCGAAATCCAGCACCGGCTCGTCGAGCGGCCCGCGAACGCTGAGACGCTCACCGCCATCACTGAGCGCGCCGGAATATTCTCCAGCAACGAGAATCCGGGCGAGGTCGTAGCGGCTGGCGAACCCCTGGAGATCTTCGACAAGAACGACCACCTCTCCGGGACCCAACTCGGTAACGGCGCTATCGGTAAAATCGAACTGGACCCCCTCTACAAACCGCACCCCGCGCAGGTCCAGCGTCTCGGTGCTGACATTCTGGAGCTCGATATATTCAAGCTCACGCCGCTGGAAGGGGCTGCCCTCCGCAGGCGGAGCCGGGTTGTACATGATCTCGGTTACCCGCAGAGGCATATCCGTGTAGAACACTGTATCGGCCAGCGGTCCCCATGAGCCGCCCAGGGTTCGGATCCGGGAAGAAACAAGGGTGGTCTCCAAGAGCCTGAATGGCCCGGTGTAAGAAATCGCCGTGGGTGACAAGTCCCCCCCGGGCAGACGTGGGTCGGACCCGTCCAGCGTGTAGAAGGCGCTGTCATCGACCAATCCGACCTCGATCGTGCGTTGGACAAGCCCCGCCCGTATCAGGAAGTCGCTGCTGTTGGCGCTGAAGTTCAGCCCGTGAATCGCCAGAATATTCATCCCGACGCGCAGGTTCTCCCGGAAGTTCTGCAATTCAAAGACAGCGGGATTGCCCGG
>CAUZHA010000053.1:0-29276 GCA_963579555.1 Planctomycetes bacterium UBA1146 | reverse complement strand
GTTTTCGGTGATTTTACTTTACGGCGATGTTCCATTGTGACGTCTCCGCTACCACCGCCCACGACACCTTCCGTCCGACATTCTGACCCTCTTTTTTTTTACATATCACGCCCCTATATTGCAGGCCTTGAAAACCATGCCAGGACAATTTCCCAGACGTCTCATCTCCCCCAGGTGGAAAACCACCCTCTCTGCCATCTTCTTCCTCCTGGCCCTGGCCCAGGTTCGGAATGCCTCGGCGGTGATTATCACGGAAATCATGTTCAATCCGCCCGCCGAGCTGGAGGCCGCCAACGGCGACGCCAATCTCGAATGGATCGAGATTTTCAACGATGAACCGACTGTGGTTCACCTCACCGGCTACTATTTCTCCGAAGGAATCAACTTCACCTTTCCTGTCAACACCTGGCTCGAGGGACGGACATACCTGGTCATCGCGGCCGATGCCGCGGCTGTCAGGGAGGCCTATGGAATCCAGAACGTCATCGGCAACTTCGGCGGACAGCTGGATAACGACGGCGAGAGGCTCACTCTCAACATCTACGGCGGCGGCCCCGATATGAGCATCGGCTTCTCCGACCGGGGTCAATGGCCCAAGATCGCCGACGGAACGGGCCATTCCCTGATGATCAAGGACACCTACGGCGCCCAGGACAACAACAACAACTGGACCTCTAGCGTTGTAATAGGCGGAACTCCCGGGGGACCCAATTATGAAGAGCCGAGAATCATCGAAACGATCATCGTTCCCGATGATGCGACCTGGCGCTACCGCAAGAACACCTCAGAGTACCCCGGCGGCTGGCAGGAAATCGAATTCGATGACTCCGCCTGGCTTGAAGGCCAGACCGGCATCGGCTATGGCGATGACGATGACACCACCGTGCTGGATGATATGCGCGGCAACTATACTTCATTCGCCTGCCGGAAATCGGTCGAGCTGACCCGGGAACAGATCGACTCCTTTGACGAGGTCTACTTCCAGCTCAGGTACGATGACGGGTTTGTCCTCTATGTAAATGGAATCGAGACCGCGCGGAACAGGCTTGGCAACACCGGCGATCCGGTCTCTTACGAGCAAAGAGGAACCTCCCACGAGGCACGGGACGAATTCGAAAGCTTCGCGGTCAACACGGATCGCCTGCGCGTGGGAGCCAACGTATTCGCGGTGGGCATCCATAACGCCTCGGTCAACAGCTCGGACTCGAGCTTCCAGCCCAAGCTGATCAGCAGCCGGATCGAGTTCCCCAGCCCGGGCGGAGCGCCGGTACCCGTGGTCATCAACGAGGCCTTCCTGCGCACCGGCGAGGAGAGCTGGATAGAGCTCTACAATACCTCTGCCCAGGCTGTCGATCTTTCGGGCTTCTTCCTCAGCGATGACAACAACCTGCTCAGCAAGTGGGCTATTCCGGATGGAACGACCATCGACGGCAACGGCTACCTCGTCTTCAGCGACTCCCAGATGACGCTGGACCTGTCAGCCGAACGCGTTTCCATCTTCCTGAGCCGCCCCAACCTGCGCGAGGTCCTCTCCGCGGCCATGTTCGATAATCCTGCCGAGGTAGCCGCGGCGCTCGATGGAACCAGCGATGCGCTCTACCCTGACGCGGGCCGGCGCTTCATGGCGACCCCGACTCCCACGCCCGGCGCCGCCAACACTGTTCCTCTCGAGGATGGCGTCGTGATCAATGAGATCATGTACCACCCCCCCGATGGACGCGAGCTGACCGCGTTTGTCGAGCTCTTCAATCGCTCGGAACAGGACATCGACATCAGCGGGTTCCGCTTCAACCGCGGCGTCTCCTATACCTTCGAAGAGGGAACAGTCCTTGCAAGCGGCGCCTATCTCGCCATCGCGGCAGACCCCGAAAATCTCAGAAGCTCCCACGAATCGCCCGGGGAGGGCTGGGGGATCCTGCCGATCGTCGGTCCCTTCGAGGGCGAGCTGAGCAATAAGGGAGAGCTCCTGCGCCTGGTGGACACGCGAGGCAACCCGGTAGACGAGGTACGCTACCACGATGGAGGCCTCTGGCCGAGATGGGCAGATGGAGGAGGGTCGAGTCTCGAGCTGCTGGATCCCAACCAGGACAATTCGGTTGCCAGCGCCTGGGAAAGCAGCGATGAGTCGGCGAAGTCCCAATGGGAGGAGATCTCCTATACCATCAGCTACGCCACCCAGTCGGAGTCCGAATTCCAGATCCGCATGATGGGGGCCGGGGAGGTCCTCATGGACGACATCCGGGTCACTCGCGGCAACACCCAGTACATTCGTAACGGCAACTTCGAAACCAACACCAGTAGCTGGATCATCCAGGGCAATCACATCCAGTCAGGCCGAACGACCGAAGACTCAACAGCGGGCAACGCCTGCCTCAAGATTGTCGCTACCGGCGATGGCGACACCCGGGTCAACCGAATCGAGACCGAGACCTCTCCGAGAATGACCTCCGGTTCCCACCAGATCAGCCTGCAGGCCCGCTGGCTGCGCGGCGCGCATATGCTGTACCTCAGCTGCTACAGGCAATACGCCCGGTGCCAGCACACTCACGGGCTGCAAATCCCGTACAACCTCGGCAGCCCGGGACAGGCAAACAGCGTAGTCTCGAATAATCTCGGACCGGTGCTGAGCGAGGTGATTCACCAGCCGGCGGTCCCTGCCGCCGGGCAGGGAGTCACCATTCTCGCGCGGGCAAGCGATTCCGATGGCATTGACTCCGTCCGGGCGCTCTACGACCCCTCGGGCAACAACGCCTCGGGCGAGATTGAGCTCTTCGACGATGGAGCGCACTCCGATGGCGAAGCGGGAGACGGCCTCTTTGGAGGAGACCTTCCCGGTTTCTCCAACAACACCAAGGTGACCTTCTACGTGGAGGCCGTGGACAACGCCGGGAACCGTCGCCGCGAACCTCGAGACGCGCCGGCCAGGGACCTGGTCTACCAGCACTCCACGCCGCTCACCGCCAATTCATTTACCTACCGCCTCATCCACGATGATGCCAATTGGAGCCGGCTCGGCAGCCGGCAGCTTCACTCCAACGAGCTGCTCGATGCCACCTTCATCTTCAACGAAGAGAAGATTTACTACAATGTGGGAACGAGATGGCGAGGCAGCCCCTGGAACCGTCCGGGAAACCCGCGCATGTACCGGGTAGGCTTCCCGAAGGATCAGCCTCTTCGCAACCGTACGAAGATCAACCTGAGCCGCTACGGCAGCCAACAGCGGGAGAAGGCGGCGAGCTACGTCGTCTGGAGAAACTCGACATCCTCCACCACCAGCCCCTACAACCGGTCAACCTGGGCGCGGGTACGAACCAACGGGGGCACCTACATCATGGAGAGCGTGGAACCCACCAATCCTGAATACCTCAAGATGTGGTTCCCCGAGGACTCCGACGGCATCATCATGAAAATCATGGGTAAGCAGACCTTTTCAGACTCAGGCTCGCACCAGTCGAATCTCCTCCAGTGGGCCACCTGGCAAAACCGGGGCGCGGACAAGTCAGGCTACCGCTGGAACTTCGCCCTGCGCACCAGGGAGCTCGAGGACAACTTCCAGCCCCTGATCTCGCTGATCCAGACCATGAACGGCAACTCGTCCACCCTCGACAACTCGCTTGAAAACATCATGGATGTAGAGCAGTTCCTCAGGGTCTACGCCGCCCGCTGCGCGCACGACGACTGGGACACCATCGCGATCGGAAACGGCCAGAACGCCTATATCTACTACGCTCCGAACGAGGGGCGCTGGAAGCTCCTGCCCTGGGATATGGACCACACCTGGGGCAACACCGGCGCGCGAGTTTATCCGGATAACGACAGCACCTTCTCGCGTATCATCGCCCGCCCCAAATACCGCCGTAAATACATCGGCATCCTCAACGAGATGCTCAACGGCCGCGGCGGCAACCCGGGACATTGGACCACCGACGAGATGGTCACCAAGTTCCTCGACCGCAACTCGGCCGTTGTTGGCCCTGATGGCGTCGGCAACTCATCCCCGGTGCGAAACTTCATGAACGGCCGACGAGCTACCCTCGCCCGCCAGGTCCCCTCCCGCGTCGCCTTTTCCATCACAACCAACGGCGGCAATGATTTTACCGAAGACGAGGTCTCGGCGCGGATCAACGGAACCGGCTGGGTAGACATCGACATGATCCTTATCTCGGGCGAGCCGACTGCAATCACCTGGACCAGCACGACTCGATGGCGGGTCGATGTTACTCTGTCTGCGGGAGAAAACGTCCTCGACTTCCTGGCCCTTGATGTAGAGGGCAACGTGGTAGGCGATGATAGCGTGACCGTAACCAGCACCTTTGGCTGGGAGACTCCCACCATCACCTCGATCATCCCGGCGGAGGGCCAACCGGGTGAAACCATCACCGTCACGGGAACGGAATTCCACGAAGGAATCCAGGTGCGTATCGCTGACGAAATCATTGAGGGCGTCGAATTCGACGCGGAGAACCCCGAGACTCTCACCTTCCCGGTCCCCTGGCAGAGACCCGCCACGGTGCGGATAACGGTCAATAATACAGATGAACGCTCCTCTGATCCTGCCACCCTGGTCATCCTGCCCCCGCCGCCCCAGTTTATCCGCGGCGATGCGAATATCGATGAGGCGGTCGACATCAGTGACGCGGTCAAGGTGGTGCGCTACCTCTTCTCGGGTGTGACGCTCGGCTGCCTCGATGCGGCAGATCCCAACGACGATGAGGAGATCAACATCACCGACGCCGTCTACCTGCTGGAATACCTGTATCGGGGAGGTGCGGCTCCAGCCTCGCCCTTCCCGCAGCGAGGTTCTGACCCGGGAGAAGAAGGCGCGCTGGGATGTGAGGACGGTCTCGACCCGTTTGGCGGGTAGGCCTGGCGCCCTTAAAGGCCAAAATCATCCGCCTTCTTGCGAAGGGTGTTGCGGTGAATTCCCAAGAGGTCAGCCGCCCGCAGGCGCACGCCATCGCATCGTTCGAGCGCTTCACTCAGCAGGGTCTTCTCGACAACCGCCATCGTATCCGACCAGATCTCGCGTGAGGCAGAGGAGCCCAACAGCGAATGGAAATGCGCGGAGACCGAGCTGTCGAGGGTTTTTTCTCCAACGTCGGGGAGCCCGGGGTTCGCATCGTTGTGAAGCGATGGGATGTCGGCGGCATGAATCTTCGTTCCATCGCAAAGGATAACAGCCCGCTCAATCAGGTTTTCAAGCTCACGAACATTTCCGGGCCAGGAATAGGCCATGAGCTCTCGCAGGGCATCCTTGCCCAGCTTCATCGGCGGCAGGTCGTTCTCAGCTGAGAACTTATCGAGAAAATGCTGCGCCAGCAGGCGAATATCCTCTGAGTGGTCCCTCAGGGGCGGTATGGCGATCGGAACGACATTGAGTCGGTAATAGAGGTCCTCCCGGAAGGTCCCGTCCTGCACAAGCTGCTCGAGATCACGATGGGTGGCCGCGACAACCCTGACATCGACCTGCAGAGGTGCTTCCGATCCTACCGTATCAACCTCCCGCTCCTGCAGAACCCGCAACATCTTGGCCTGCAGCATGGGGCTCATATCGCCAATCTCATCCAGAAAGATGGTCCCTCCATCGGCGAGAACGAACTTCCCCTTGCGGTCGGCAATCGCCCCGGTAAAGGATCCCTTCACGTGACCGAAGAGCTCGGCCTCGAGCAGCGGCTCGGGAATCGCGGCGCAATTGACCCGGACGAATGGACCCCCGGAGCGTGGACTGTTGTAGTGGATGGCATTGGCGATGAGCTCCTTGCCTGTTCCGCTCTCTCCCCGGACGAGGACCGTGGAACGGGTAGGGGCGACACTGACGATGGTCTGGAAGATCGCCTGGATCGCGGGGCTGTTGCCCACAATCCCGTCGAAATTATAGCGTTCGCGCAGCTCGGCCTTGAGCATGCGGTTCTCTTCAAGCAGCTGCTCCCTCTCCGCCGCCGCGTCCTGGTAGATCTTGACCGCCTGGGCAAGTGTTCCCGTGATGATCTGAAGGAGGGCCATGTCCTGGTCGAACTCCTTGTCGCCATGGAAGGGCTTGGCGCCGCCGAGCACCCCGACAACCTTCCCCTCGAGGTTAATGGGGACCGCCATGAAGGTCATCTGCTCAGAGCCTGCGCGGAAGGCTCCGGTCCTGCCGAGAAACTTTGGCTCCTGGCTGATGTCGCGCACCCCGATCGGTTCACCACTCTCGACAACACGTCCGATGATACCTTCGCCGCGCGCGTACTGGCCCTTGGCCATCTCCTCCTCCGTCATCCCGTAGGCAAGGGAGATCTTGAGATCATCCGAATCAGGCTGCACCAGGACCAGGAAGCATTGGGACAATTCGCATCTGCGGGCCAGGATCTCGCTGACCTGGGTGAACAGATCCTCAAAGACGAGGGAGGAGCCGAGGGCCTGGCTGATCTCGAGCAGGGTCTCATCCTGGATGTTTCGCCGCCGCAGCTCGGAAAACGACTGGGCGTTCTCGAGAATCTGCGCGGCCTGGGTGCCGACAATCGTCAGCAGCTCGAGATCCTGTTGGGCAAAATTACCCTTGCGAGTCGAATCGACACTGATCACCCCCACCACCCTCTTGTCGAGAATCATGGGAACCGCCAGCTCCGAGCGAATGTGCTCCTTGACCATGACGTAGCGATCTTCCTTGCGCACATCAGGAACACCGAGAGCCTCGCCATGCTTGGCGACCCACCCCGTAATTCCTTCGCCAACACGAAGGGCGACCTTGTCCTCGACATCCTGGCCGAGACCGCGAGAGGCGACGATCCTGAGCGTCTCCCCCTCCAGCAGGATCACCGAGCCGGTCGTGGCGCCCGTATAGCGAATGCTCGAATCGAGAAGAACCTCGAGGAGCCTGATCGGGTCGAGGGTCGAGTTCAGCGCCAGCGCGATCTCCTGGAAGATTTCGAGGCGACTGTCGGCACGAGAAGCATCCGCTCCTCCCTCCCGCCGCAGGGACGCCGAATCAGAAGATCCGCTGTGTTCACCCATCTTAGCCATGCCGAAACCCGCTTATTTCAAGGACTTCTCACCTATCCACTGACCCGACAACTCCCTGCCCTATTTATAAGCAGTGACCTTATATTGTGCAATCAAGATGAGTCTTAGCACAATAATTTATCACCGTCTTTTTCGCTCAAAGATGGGTAACCTGTTAGTATATTGCTTCAATCGTCGCCACATGGCGACCTGGATCTCCCTCTTCCGGGACCTGAAATATGCCTCTTCTCATCGATCAGCTCGGCCGCAAAATTGACAATTTGCGGATCTCGGTCACGGACCGGTGTAACTTTCGCTGCCTCTATTGCATGCCGGAGGAGGGAATGGAGTGGCTGCCGAAAGCAGGGATCCTGAGCTTTGAAGAGCTTGAGAGAGTTGTCCGGGTCCTCGCCCCCATGGGAATCCGAAAGCTGCGGTTGACTGGAGGAGAGCCCCTTCTCAGGCGTGACCTTCCACGGCTTATCTCGCTGCTGAGGGCCATCGAGGGCATCGATGACATCGCCCTCACCACCAATGCGCTGCTGCTCGCTGAGCAGGCCGAGGCCCTGCAGAAGAGCGGGCTGGACCGCGTCAACGTCAGCCTGGACTCCCTGCTGAAAGAGCGCTTCGAACAGATTACCCGCCGGGACGCTCTCGATCGGGTGCTGCGGGGAATCGAACAGGCCGCGAAAACATTTCAGGGCCCCCTCAAGATCAACGCCGTGCTCCTGCGCGGACTCAACGATGAAGAGACCCCCGCCTTCGCCGAGCTGGCCCGAAAACATGGACACACCATCCGCTTCATCGAATACATGCCGCTCGATGCGGATCAGAGCTGGTCCCGTTCCAGCCTGGTAACGGGAGCCGAGATCCGCGAACACATCGACCGACACCTTGACAATGGAGCCCGACTGGTTGAAGACCCGGCGAGAGATCAACGAGCGCCGGCGACGGACTACATCTTCTCGGACGGAGCGCCCGGCAAGATCGGCTTCATCAACTCGGTGTCGGAGCCGTTCTGCGAAAACTGCAACCGGATCCGGATCACCGCCGACGGCAAGCTCCGCACCTGCCTGTTTTCACAGGAAGAGACCGACCTCGCCTCCCTCCTTCGCGGGGGAGCTTCGGATGAGAAAATCGCCGCGGCCGTGTCGGCGGCGGTCCATGACAAAGAGCCCGGGCACCGGATCAACGAGCCTGACTTCGTTCGAGCGAACCGGTCAATGTCCCAGATCGGCGGATAGGCGGCGGGCGGAGCTCAGATGGTCTTCGACCTGCTGCCCTTCCACTCGCCCTCTTCGCCCTCGGCGGTCCAGGAGCCCTTGATGCTCCCGCGGCCCAGGAGCTCCCCCTTGAGCTCGACCTCGGTATCAACCCCATCGAGGCTGTATTCGATCTTGAAGGTGATCTTGCGTCCCTCCACCGAGCCGCCAAGGATCTTGAAGCTCGAGCCGTCTCCCGCCTTGACGCTCCCGGCGACCTTCTCGCCGGCAAGCTGGAAATTGAACACGAACTTCTGCTCTTCTCCACCGGGCATCTCGACAGCGGCGTACCATTTTCCCACGAAAGCGACGGCGCTGCGCGGCCTGCCTTCGCCCCGCGTGCCCTCAGGACGCTCACGGCCTTCCGACCGCCGCCCGCCTTCCGGCCTCTCTCCTCCCCCAGGTCTCTCGCGGCCCTCCGGACGCTGCGCCCTGTCGCCACGCTCGCCGGCGGAAGCGAGATTGGCGGTCCAGGAACCGCCGAACTTGGAATCAGCCTTGTCGGACCACTTGCCGCTCATCAGGAAACGGCCCTTGAGCTCAGCCTCCACCACGAAGGTCACCTTCTCTCCGTCGAAGGCGATCACCAGGCTGTAGGAGAGCTTTTTGCCGTCAAACTTGATGGCCTGGAGCGGAAATTCCCCGCTGTCGCTGAGGCTCCTGCCGCTGAGCTTCCCGTCCTTGTCCGCGTTGATCTCGACCATGGACCGAACCGGCTCGCCATCCTTGCTCCTGGCCGTCGCGGCCCAGCGGCCAACCACCGTGGGAAGGGTGTTGTCTTTCTTGATCACCACGCCGCCTCCCTCATTGCCATCGACCGTGAGAGTGCCCGTGAACGAGCCGTCCTTGCCAAGCCTGGCCTCGATCTCAAAGACTCGCACGACATCTCCGAAGTCTCTTGGAATGACCAGCTTGAGTCCGCCCTTGGCGATGCTGCCCTCCTTGATGGCATAGGAGCCGCTGCGCGGACTGATGAAGGCGCCGCTCACCTTGGTCCCGTCCTGCTTCAATTCGAGATAGTAGTCGCGCTGGCGGCCCCTGTCATCGACGGTGATGACCCAGGTGCCATCCAGCCTCACCTCTTCGGAGGACGCGGTAAGGGGCGCGATAAAACCGGAAAGAAAAAACGCGGTGATCATGAAAGCTCTCATTGGAAACCCCTGTATTGGATCTGTGTATGGCTCGAACGCTCGCAGGCCGAGTGAACCCTCTATTTTTATCTTCCCGGAACTTAAGTCACGCATTTTCTCTCCGGCCGCGCGCCCGGGCTTCCCTTCACGAAGTGTCATTGGTAGGCTGAAGCGCCTACTGGTAAGCGGAATCCCGGGAAACGAACCATGACTTTGCGAGACCGACTCTTCCTCATCCTGGCGGGAATCTTCATCGCCGCCCTGGTCTCCTGCAACCTGATCTTCCAGAAGTTCTTCAGCTGGACCCCGTTTGGGCTCTACACCTTCGAGATCTCGGTAGGAATCCTTCCCTACCCTGTCACCTTTCTCGTAACCGACATCATCTCCGAACTTTACGGCAAACGTAAAGCGGACCAGGTCGTCATCTCCGGCCTCATCGCATCGGTCTTCGTCAGCCTGCTCGTGCTTGTGGCCAATGCTGTTCCGCAGACGAGCTGGTCGCCGGTCAGCAACGAGACCTTCTCAGCGGTATTCGGACTGAACGGCCCCGCCGTCTTCGCCTCGATGGTCGCCTACCTGTCCGCGCAGTTCATCGACATCCGCATCTTTCATTTCTGGAAAAAGAAGACGAAAGGCCGGCACCTCTGGCTTCGAAACAACGGCTCGACGATCGTCAGCGCACTGGTCGATACCGGGGCTGTCCTGCTGCTGCTCTGCTCTTTTGATGTCATCGCCTGGGAGCTCTTTGGCGGGCTCCTGGTCAACGGCTTCCTCTTCAAGATGCTCGTAGCTCTATTAGACACACCCCTTTTCTACGCCGCGGTCTGGTACCTCAAACCCCTGATTGGCGATGAAGACAGGGAAGAATGAGGTTACCGGAAGAGATTCCCCGCCCCCCTGGGCCAACCGCGGCGAATAGCGTTGAAATCTGCCCTGAGACAACGCTATAAAACAGGTTGGAACGCGGTTCCAGGGCAGTGAAGAGTTCGGAAAACCCGCGGAGTGACTCGACATGAGAATGTGGACCGGACTTCTTGTTCTCCTGCTGGCCCTAACCGGCTGCAGCTACCAGGGTGAGGACAGCCAGGGAGCCGATCCCGGCGCCGCACCCGTGAACGGCGACGGGGGGGGCTTCCGCGAAGGAGGCAAATCTCCCCCTCCAGCTGAACTCTATTCGCCCGACACGGATCCGCTGGTCAACCCCGATTCTCTCTTTCAAAAAGCGCCCGCGGATGCGGAAAAAATAGCGCGCGACGAGACCCTGGTTCGTTACCTGAAATCCGACCCCGGCACCCTCAACCCGCTCTTCACCTCGAGCGTCTACGAGACCTATGTCGAGGACACGCTCTTTGACGGCCTCTTCACCTTCAACTCCGACTTCGAATGGATCGTCAACGAGTCGATGGTCGAGTCATGGGAAAAGACCGAGGACCACAAGACCTGGACCGTCAAGCTGCGCGCGGGACTCAAGTGGCACGACGGGCACCCCCTGACCGCCCACGATGTCGCCTTCACCTGGGAGGCCATCATGGACGACGCCGTACCGACCAAGACGCTCCGCAGCGGCCGCGACCAGCTTGAATCCGTCACCGCCCTCGATGACCTGACCGTCCGCTTCGTCCACAAGGAGGCGCTGCCCACCGGCAAATGGAACATGCTCTACTCCATCCTGCCGAGGCACATCATCGGCGACAAGAACGATGAGAACCGGAAAAAAGACCCCTCCCTCAAAAAGGACCCGTATTACCTGGAATACGCCCAGGCCCCCATCGGCTGCGGACCCTACAAATTCGTACGCTGGGACCGTAACCGCGAGATCATTGTCGAACGCTGGGATGACTACCACGGCAAGAAGCCGCACTTCAAACGCCAGATCTTCAAGGTCGTCAAGGATCCCAACCAGGCCCTGAATCTCTTCAAAAAGGGCGAGCTGGATGAGATCGAGATCTCCCCGCTGCAGTTCGCCACCCAGACCAATGACGGGAATTTCGCCAAGGTGGGCGTCAAGGCCTTTCATCCCACCTGGAGCTACTATTGCGTCGGCTGGAACGGGATCAATGATTCTGACAAGAGCAATCCGTTTTTCACCGACCGCCGGGTCCGCCGCGCCATGGCGCACGCCGCCAACATTCCGCGGGTGCTAAAGAACCTGACCTACGGGCTCTCCAGGCAGGCCAGCGGCATCTTCCAGCCCGGCGCCTGGATGTACAACGAACAGGTCCAGCTCCTTACCTATGACCTCGACATGGCTCGAAAGCTCCTCGATGAGGCCGGCTGGAAGATCAACGAGAACGATGGCGCACGCTACAAGGAGATCGATGGCAAGCAGGTCAAGTTCGAGTTCACCCTCCTCATTCCGCAGGGGTCCAGTATCGGCCCGGCCTTCGCCGCGATCTTCATGGAGGGTCTCGCCCAGATCGGCGTCACCCTCAAGCAGCAGACTCTCGACTTCTCCGCCCTGCTCGATCGGCTCCGGGGCAAAAACTACGAGGCCTTCATGCTGGGCTGGAGCACCGGGATCGACCCCGACACCAACCGGAACCTCTGGCATACCAAGGAGGCGGAGAGCGGGCGCAACTTCGTCAGCTACTCGAACCCGAGAGTCGATGAGCTCTTCGAGCTCTCGCGACGGGAGTTCGATACCGTCAAGCGCGCCAACCAGTTCAAGGAAATCCACAAGCTGATCTACGATGACCAGCCGTATATGTTCATCCTGTCACGCTCAGCGACCTGGGCTTTTCACAAGCGGATCCGCGGCGTGACCTTCTCGCCGCGCGGAGTCTTCAGCGTCTACCCATCGCACCTTGACTGGTGGGTGCGCAAGGAAGACAAGCTCCGTTGAGGCGGCCAGGACTCGGGAGCCCTGTCAATCGATGCTGAACTACATCATCCGCCGCCTGCTGATCGGCCTGGTGACGCTCCTCGGGATCACCTTCGTCACCTTCCTGACCATCGAGAGCGCCCCCGGCGACATCGTCGAGCTGATGCTCTGGGAGCGGCCTGACGCGACAGAGCAGGACCGCGAGCGGTTGCGGGAAGCTCTCGGCCTCAACGACCCGATGGCCGTTCGTTACGTTAAGTGGGTCGGAAAACTGGTCACCCTCGATTTCGGCGAGTCCATCAAGACCGGGGAGCCGGTCACCACCATGATCCGGCGCCACATCTGGCCAACCGCTTCGGTCGGAATCATCTCCCTGGCGCTGGCCTTCCTGCTGTCGATCCCGATCGGGCTCTACAGCGCCGTTCACCGAGGCGGAATCTTCGACCGGATCATGAGCACCAACCTCTATATGCTCTACTCGGTCCCATCCTATGTCATCGGCATGGTGCTGATCCTCTACCTCGGGGTGGAGCTCGACTGGTTTCCCATCCAGGGCATGCATTCCGACAACTACGAGGAATTATCCCTCGGCGGTAAGTTCGCTGACCAGGCCCATCACTACGTGCTCATCACGATCTGCTTCACCGTCGGCAGCCTTGCCTACTACTCCCGCTTCGTACGCCAGAATCTTCTTGAGGTCATACAGCAGGACTTCATCCGTACCGCCCGCGCCAAGGGGCTCTCGGAGTCCCGCGTGATCATCCATCACGCCTTCCGCAACACCCTGATACCCTTTGTATCGCTCATGGGGCTCACCCTCCCCTTCATCCTCAGCGGCAGCGTCATCCTCGAGCATATGTTCAACTGGCCGGGAATCGGCTGGCTGTACATGGAGTCCGTCATGAGCCGTGATGTGAACGCCATCATGGGCCTGAACTTCATGACCGCCGCGCTGGTGCTGATCTGCACCCTGCTGGCGGACCTCGCCTACGGCCTTGTCGACCCGAGGATCTCCCATGACTGAAAGGGGAAACGAAAAATCCACCGGCTTCTGGCGTACCGCCTGGAAGCGCTACAGGAGGTCGCGCATGGGAATGCTCGCCCTCGCCTTCCTCGGCCTCCTGGCGGTCATCGCCTTCTTCGCGCCCATGATCGCCAATGACGAGCCGATTGCCTGCAGGATCGAGTACACCCGCGCGGACGGCGCAACAACCAACAAGCTCTACTTTCCGGGTGTCAAGGAGACGCTGCGGCAGCTCCCCTGGATCGGCCCGGCGCTCTTCAGCGCGGCGCCTCCCTTCAGCCGCATGGACTTCAAGTTCAAGAAGCACTTCAAGCCGGGACGCGACTGGGCCATCATGCCCCCGGTACCCTTCAGCCCGCTCGAGACCTCCGGGGACCGGATCCAGGGTTACTCAGGCAGGCACTGGCTCGGAACCGACGAGCTGGGACGTGATGTCCTCTCCCGGCTGGTCTACGGCACCCAGGTCTCGATGCGGGTCGGCTTTATCTCGATGGGCATCGCCGCGCTGATCGGCCTCTGCCTCGGCGCCATCGCCGGCTACTTCGGCGGTTGGGTCGACATGATCATCTCCCGGGTCATCGAGATCTTCATGTGCTTCCCGGTCTTCTTCCTCATCCTCGCGGTCCTCGCCTGGTTTCCCCCGCGTATCGAGAACATCATGATCATCATCGGACTGACCCGCTGGGTCGGTATCGCGCGGCTGACCCGCGGCGAGGTGCTGCGGCTTCGCGAGCTGGAATACACCGCCGCCGCCAGGGCGCTCGGCGCCGGCCCCTTCCGAATCGTCTTCCGGCACCTGCTCCCCAACGCCCTCGCCCCCGCCCTGGTGAGCATCACCTTCGGCATCGCGGGCGCGATCCTGGTCGAATCGGGCCTGTCCTGGCTCGGCTTCGGAGTGCAGGCGCCCAATCCTTCCTGGGGCAATATCCTCCGCGATGGCTACGGCCTGATGGCCACCTCTCCGCATATGATCCCGCCGGCCTGCGTGGCCATTTTCCTGGCCGTGCTCTGCTTCAACCTCGTCGGCGACACCCTGCGGGATGTCATCGATCCGCGAACCAGGGGGAGGGGAGCCTAGGAATATGACGCTCTTGAGCATCAGGAATCTCAGCGTCGAGTTTCACACCGAGGAGGGCATCGTCCGCGCCGTCAACGAGGTCTCCTTTGACATTCCCCTGGGGAAAACAGTCTGCCTGGTTGGCGAAAGCGGCTGCGGCAAATCGGTGAGCGCCTATTCCCTGCTCGGGCTTGTCTCGCCCCCCGGCCGTGTGGTTGGCGGAGAGGCCATCCTCGACGGTGCGGCAAAGCAGGATCTGCTGAAACTCTCGGGGAAAGAGCTCCGCTCCATTCGCGGCAACCGGATCTCGATGATCTTCCAGGAGCCGATGACCTCGCTGAACCCGGTCTTCACCATCGGGGCTCAGATCATCGAGGCCATTCTCTCCCACCAGAATATTGGCAAGTATGCGGCGCGTAAAAAGGCGATCTCGATGCTCAAGCAGGTCAAGATCCCGGCCCCCGAGCAGCGCGTGGACGAATACCCCCACCAGCTCTCCGGCGGGATGCGCCAGCGGGCTCTCATCGCCATGGCGCTCGTCACCGAGCCCGACCTCCTCATAGCCGATGAGCCGACCACCGCCCTCGACGTGACCATCCAGGCCCAGATCCTCGAGCTGCTCAAGGAGCTGCAGGCCGACAGCGGCCTCTCGGTGCTCTTCATCACCCACGACCTCGGGGTCGTCGCCGAGATCGCCGATGAGGTGGTGGTGATGTACGCCTCGCGCATCGTCGAGAAGGCCCCGGCCCGGGAGCTCTTCGCCAACCCGCTCCACCCCTATACCCGGGGGCTCTTCAACTCGCTGCCTAGTCTTGGCGGAAACGCCGACGGCCGCCTGCAGACCATCGAGGGCTCCGTACCCGACCCCCTGGCCTTCCCAACCGGCTGCAAATTCTGGCCGCGCTGCGAGCTGGCGGTGGATGCCTGTCGTGAAATCGAACCCGGGCTAAGAACCCTGGCCCCAGACCACTCGGCAGCCTGCGATGTGATTGAAGGAGGCTCCCGTGACTGAGCTGATCAGGGTCGAGAACCTGAAAAAACACTTCCCCCTGCGCAAGGGACTCCTACGTAAGGTAAAAGGCCATGTGAAGGCTGTTGACGGCGTAAGCTTGTCGATCGAAGAAAAAGAGACCCTTGGGCTTGTTGGTGAAAGCGGCTGCGGCAAAACAACGGTAGGCCGCACGATTCTCAAGCTGCTCAAGCCTACCGCCGGGAGCATCATCTACCGGGAGAGGTCTATCGACAGACTCAACAACCGGGCTATGCGGCCGCTGCGCAAGAACCTCCAGATCATCTTCCAGGACCCCTACGCATCGCTGAACCCGCGCATGACCGTCGGCAGGATCATCCGGGAAGGCCTCGATATCCACAAAATCGGCGAAAAGAAAGAGCGGGACGCAATGGTGGCCGAGGCGCTCGAGCGTGTTGGCCTGCCGCGCAATATCCTCGACCGCTATCCGCACGAATTCTCCGGCGGGCAGCGCCAGCGCGTTGGCATCGCCCGGGCGCTCATTCTGAGGCCGGAGTTCATCGTCTGCGATGAGGCGATCTCCGCTCTCGACGTGTCGATCCAGGCCCAGATCATCAACCTGCTGGCTGACCTCAAGGAAGAATACGGCATTGCCTACCTCTTCATCGCCCACGACCTGTCGGTTGTCGAGCACATCAGCGACCGGGTGGCGGTGATGTACCTCGGGAAGATTATCGAGCTCGCGAAAACCTCGGAGCTCTTCTCCAACCCGCTCCATCCCTATACAAAGGCATTGCTGTCCTCCGTACCCAAACCCGATCCCACCCTCAAGCACGAGCGCATCGTGCTGCAGGGAGACGTACCTTCCCCGATCGCACCCCCAACGGGCTGCAGCTTCCACCCGCGCTGCCCCCTGGCCGTCAAGGGCTTGTGCGATACAAAAGAGCCCCTCACCGTCGACTCCGATGGCCACCAGTTTGCCTGCCACGTGGTAGAGGAAGAGCTTTCCAGCCCTCCAGGCCCCTCGGTCTCGATTCGGTTGACCGATACAAAAGACTGAAGGCTCTCCTCGCACCCCGGCCCGGACGCCCTTAGAATGGCAGGTCCCTTCTGAAACCGAACGAGCGCCCCCCCTGGAGTAACCATGAGTACCTTTCTGCGCGGAAAACACGCTTTCCTGTTGGCTCTTATCGCCGCGACCATCTCCTTCGGCCGCCTCGCGGCCGAGGACAAGCCGGCCCCCGTCAAGCACCTGCTGAAAGTAAGCATCACGGGATCCGTACCCGAGCAGGGTGGCTCCATGTCGCTTTTTGCGCCCGCCGCGGGAGCCTCGCTCAGAGAGCTCTGCGACTCCATTCGCAAGGCCGGCGGCGACGACAAGGTCAGTGCCCTTGTGCTGGATGTCGGCAACGCCGGAGTCGGCACCGCCCAGGCCCAGGCCCTGCGGCGCGAGCTGATCGCCTTCCGCAAGAGCGGCAAGAAATCCTTCTGCCATATGGCCACCGCCTCGACCGGGAGCTACCTGCTTGCCTCGGCCTGCTCCGAGGTCTCACTCCATCCCGCCGGAGGACTCGAGCTGCTTGGTCCCGGCGCCCAGTTCCTGCACTTTCACGGCCTGCTCAAAAAAATCGGCGTCACCTTCCAGGAGTTGAGAATGGGGCGCTACAAGAGCGCGCTGGAATCTTATACGCGCGATGGACCCAGCGAGCCGGTTCTCGAAGAGATGCACGCGATCCTCGATGACCTCTACGAGGACCAGGTCGCGGCGCTGGCTGAAAACCGAGGCATGAAGCCGATCGTCGTTCGAGGCCATATCGACCAGCGGATGTTCTCACCCGCCGATGCGAAAAAGGCCGGCCTCGTCGATCATGTTGAATACGAAGACGAGTTCCTCGCCCGCGTTCGTGGCGAGGGCGACAAGGCCATGAAGGTCGTCGACTCGACGAAGAAAAAAGAGGTCAAGCTCGAGGGAATCACGGGTCTCATGACTCTCTTCAACGAGCTCTTCGGCTCACCGAAGAAAAAGGCGGGCAGCAAGAAGGAAAAGATCGCCCTCATCTACGCCCTTGGCGCCATCAGCACCGGGGCCGAGGGGCAGAGCCTCTTAAGTTTCGGCGGCATGACCTCCGAGACCATGGTCAAGGCGATCCGTAAGGCCCGCGAGGACAAGACCGTCAAGGCGGTGGTCCTGCGCGTCGACTCCCCCGGCGGCTCGGCGCTCGCCAGCGACTTCATCTGGCGCGAGATCGTGCTGACCAGGAAGGTCAAGCCCGTCGTCGTCTCGATGGGCAATGTGGCTGCATCCGGTGGCTACTACATCGCCTGCCCGGCGAACTGGATCGTCGCCGAGAGCGGCACCATCACCGGCTCGATCGGGGTCATCGGCGCGATCACATCTATGAAGGAGCTCTACGACAAGGCTGGCCTCAAGGTGACGACCATCACGCGCGGAAAACGCGGCGACCTCATCGATGGCTACGGCAGGATCAGCCCCGAGGGCCGCAAGCTCATCATGAAAGAGATGCAGCGGATCTACGATGATTTCCTCACCCACGTGGCAGAGGGGCGCAAGCTACCGAAGAAGGCGGTCGCCTCGATCGCCGAGGGCCGCGTCTGGACAGGCAAGCAGGCCCACAAGCTGGGCCTCGTCGATGAGCTCGGCGGCCTCGATGAGGCGCTCGCCAAGGCGCGAGAGTTGAGCAAGACCCCGGCCGAGGCGGAGCTCATGATCCTACCGGAGTCATCCGGAGGCCTGTTTGATTTCCTCCCCGGGATTCGCGCGGGCGCGCTGCTGGAGCACGCCCTGCAGGATCTCCCGCTGGAAGCCCGGCAGGCGCTCAGAAGCGTCAGCTGGATCAGCTCGGCGCTCGGCCGCGAGCGGGTGCTCGCCGTCATGCCCTGGAGCTTCCGGATCAGGTAATCAGCTCGCGGGGCTCTTGAGAACGTCCCCGAGAAAACGATCGATACGGTTCATGGTGATCGAGAACCAGGGCTCCCGATTCCATTCTCCGTGGATGCCGCCGGTAAGCACGAAACTCTCGCAGCGAACGCCGAGCTTCCTGAGCTTCGACTCGATGGCCTGGTAGGAGCTTGCGGAGTTCTCGCCGAAGATCAGCATGGGAGGGGTCCGCTCCGAGGCCCAGTGGGCCGGGGATGCCCTGCTGTAGAGGGCGGGCAGCTCATCGATGATGCCGCCGAGGAAGAGCTGGTAGTTGGAGCCCGGCCTGCGTGAGTTTTTCGCTGCCTGCTCATCGGTCGTATCGGTAGGCCCGGCGATCACAACGGCCGCCTGCACAGCGCTGGAGATGTCTTTTGAGGTGACACCCTCAAGCTTCGCCTCCGGCCCGGCCGTGGCCACCAGGGCGGCGAGATGCGCTCCGGCGGAGCCTCCGACCAGGACAATCCTGCCGGGGTCGATCCCGTACTTCACGGCGTTGGCGCGAAGCCAGCGTACAGCCGCCTTGCAGTCATGCACGGCGGCGGGAAACTTCGCCTCCCCCGAGAGAACGGTACTCCATAGCGGCGGCAACATAGCCCCGGTTGGCAAGCCAGATGGCCTTGTTGCGCTCTCCCGCCTTGCTTCCTTTTTTCCAGCCGCCTCCATGGATCAGCAAAACCGTCGGAGCGGCGGCTCGCGCGGCAGCCGCTGGCACGAAGAGATCAAGCTTGAGCTCACGGCCACCCTGCCGGCTGCAGGTCACATCCGGAAGGGCTCAAACACCCTTCTTCACGGCCAGGGTCGGCCTCTTCACCTCGACGCCCAGCGGCTTGAGCACCGCCTTGGGCTCTTTGAAATTGGCAGAGGGTTTCCCTTTCGGAAGAACCGGCATCTTTTCTTCGGGCAGGAGAGAGACATAGCTCGAATCAGCCGCCCCTGGAAAAACAGCCCGCCCCACGGGTTCCTTCCCCGGCTCTCCTCCCGACACCCGCTCTTTGGGTTTCGGCTCCTCGATATCGTAGTCGAGGTCCTTGCCGGGAGCCTTGCCGCCCGGTCCCTTGAGGAAATGCTCCATCCAGCGCAACAGGCGCAGGCTGTAGTCGTAGCGCCCCGCGGACTTGCGGTTGCCGTGCCCTTCACCGGGATAGAAAACCAGCCGCACAGGCACCTTCCCAAGCGTCTTGAGATGGCGGAAGAGCTCCATCGACTGTCCCGGGTGGACACGCGGATCATCCTTGCCGTGCAGGATCAGGGTCGGCGTCCGGCCCTTCTTGATGTGATAGATCGGGCTGCGCTCGAGAAAGTACTTCCAGTCATCCCAGAGCCACTTGCGGTGATGGACCATGTACATCTCGTAGGGAATGTCGGTGGTGCCGACCTTGGAGATGTTGTCGCTGATGCCGACAAACATGACGCTGGCCGCGAAACGGTGCGAATAGTAGGTGGCGCCCCATGCCGATGCGTACCCGCCATAGGACCCCCCGGTAATCCCGACCTTCGCCTTGTCCACGAGGCCGATCTCGATGAGGTGGTCGACCGCATCGACGAAGTCGTCAAATTCCTTGCCGGCGGCATCGGCCTGGCTCAGCTTGGAGAACTTGACCCCGCGGCCGGTGGAGCCGCGGTAGTTGGGATAGAAGACCGCGAAGCCGCGCGCCGCGCCGACCTGTCCGGCGTAGGAATAGCGCGACAGCCAGCCGTTCTGCATATGGGCCTCGGGGCCGCCGTGAACCGTAAGGATCAACGGGTAGCGCTGGCCCTTCTTCTCATCGAGGGGGCGAATGAGGATCCCTTCGAGCTCCAGTCCATCGCGTGCCTTGTGGCGAACAATCTCCTGCTTCGCGAAGCGCATCTCCTTGAGCCAGGGGTTGCTGTCAGTCTTGCGTTCGGGCCTGCCCTTGCCCACCTCCCACTGGAAAGCCTCTCCAGGATGGGTCGCGCTGTTGCCGAGGGTGGCAATCGAATGGATGCCGCCGGCAGAGGCGATCGACAGGCCCTTCCAGATCTCCGGGCCGGGCTCGAGGAGCGTCTTCCTGTTCTTGCCATCGCGGCCCACCTCGGCAATCTCGGTCACGGTGCCGACATCCCCGACGTAGACGATCCTCGAATTGTCGAGCCAACCGATCGCGGATACCTCGCCGAGATAATCCGGCAGCGCGTCCACCGGCTTACCGCCGGCGGCGGGAACCACCCGGATCCTCCCGGCGCTTGGATCATTGGGGTCCTGGGCCGTGATAAACGCTATGTGCTTGCCGTCAGGACTCCAGGCCGTGTCCCCGAGCTTTCCGGGATTGGCGATCTCCGCCTCGACCTTGCCGCTCTTGACGGAGATGACTCGCAGCCTGCGGTTCATGTAATAATCATCGACGAGAGCTGTCGGGGCCAGCGCGGCCAGGAGCCGGGACCCATCCGGGCTCCAGCTCAAGGCGCTCGCCGAGCCGGGCAGATCGAGCGCCTTCGGTTCCCCGGAGCCATCGGAATTGATGTCAACCAGCCACACCCGAACGGGCTTCCATTCCTCCTCGTAGACAATGGGAGCGAAGCCCTTGTCCTTGAGCTTCTTCTTTTCCTTGTCTTCTTTGAGCTCGCTGGAGGAAAGAAAGGCGACCCGCTTCCCATCCGGGCTCCAGGCGTAGGATGAGACCGAGAGGGTGGTGTCGAAGGCCTTGCGTGATTCACCTCCATTCACCGGGATCAGGTAGAGGGCCCGCACCTTGTCTCCATCCTTCTTGTTCAGAAAGGAAACCGATTTTCCATCAAGGGTCCACTGGATCGAGCTGATGTTGACCTTCCCTGAGATGAAGGGGGTGTGTTTTCCGTCCTTCAGCAGATGCAGCTCGGTCCAGGAGGGTCCGCTGTCCTCCGTCATGAGCTTCCTCGGAATCGCCAGCAGGTACGCCAGGCTCTTTCCATCGGGAGAAATCTTCGCCGAAACAATCGAGCGCAACTTTGCCAGGTGTTTCGGAGTCCAGGGCTCCTCCGCAACCAGGGGGACGCTGATAAAAAACAGCGCGAGCGCTGCGGCCAGGGCTGGGCGAAAACAAAAGCGCCGCAAACAATTCAATCCAACTCTCGAGTTCATCTCATGATTCTCCAATAGCATTTCAATTCACAGCAGGACCCTTGCCCCTACCGTTTCTTCTTGAGAAATCCGCGCCCTCCAAGCCAGGCCTGGCAGCTTGCCGGCCAGCCGGAAATGCCCGGACGCTTTTTCGCCAGGCCCACTCCGTGGGGACCCTTTTCGTAAATATGCAGCTCCGCCGGTACCCCCGCCTTCAGCAGGGCCATGTAGAAAACGATGCTGTTCTGCGGGGGAACGACTCGATCTTCGCTGGTATGCAGGAGGAAGGTGGGCGGCGTCTGCGCGGTCACCTGCTTCTCGTTGGAGAAGAGCTCCGCCAGGGCTGGGTTGCCGCCAACGAAGTTATTCCGTGAACCTACATGGGTAAATGGCTCGGTAAAGGAGATCACCGGGTAGCCCAGGATCATGAAATCAGGCCGGCAGCTCTCCCGGTCAACCGGGTCCTTCGCCTCAGGATTGCCCTTATCGAAATGGGTGCCGGTGCTCGAGGCGAGATGCCCGCCGGCTGAAAAACCGATGATGCCGATGCGGTTCGGATCGACCTTCCATTTCTTCGCCCGGCTGCGCACCAGGCGTATCGCCCGCTGGGCATCCTGCAGGGGCGCCGGATGGTGGTAACGCGGCGCGTGCCGGTAGCGGAGAACAAAGGCGCTCACGCCGAAAGAGTTCAGCCAGGAGGCGATCTGCTTGCCCTCGTGGTTGTCGGCAAGCATGAAATAGCCGCCCCCGGGACATACGATCACTCCGCAGCCGGTGGCTCCGCGCCCCTTCGCCAGGTGAACAGTGAGGGTCGGCTTGTCGGCGCTCTCCTTGCCCACCGCGCCGGGAGCCGCACCACCGGACCAGAGGTACTCAGCTCCAGTCACCTTGCCCTGCGAGTGAACACAAAGAGCGCAAAGCAGCAGGCACAAACCGCTTATCGTTCGGTTCCTCAGCTTGTTTTTCATCGCTTGACGGACTCCTCGGAATTGATTGACTGATTCAGACCGGCTGGCTGGAAACAACCGAATCGATAGCCTACCACAGCAGGCCGGAGGCCGGCGAAAGATCGTTTTCATTCGAGAACCTGTTGTGGGACCCGGACTTTAACGAGCGCGGGTTTTAACGTATCCTCTTGCTTCCCGACTGATACTCTTCCTCATGCCACCGGAGACCCCTTCCATGCAAGACCGGGCACAGGTCCTGATCATCGGTGGAGGCATCGTCGGCTGCAGCACAGCCTACCACCTGGCAAAATCCGGCTGCCGGGATGTGCTGCTGGTCGAAAAGGGGGAACTTACCAGCGGCTCCACCTGGCACGCTGCCGGGTTGGTCGGCCAGCTGCGCTCCTCGCGCAACGTGACCCGGATGCTCAAACACTCCGTAGAGCTCTACCAGAACCTGGAGGCCGAGACGGGACAGGCGACCGGCTGGAAACAGGCGGGCGGACTCCGGCTGGCCTGCAGCGAGGAGCGCATGCAGGAGCTCCGCAAGGGCGCCACCACGGCCAGGAGCTTCGGTCTCGAGATGCACATGCTGAGCCCCCGGGAGGCTCTCGACCTCTTCCCGATCATGAGCCCGAAGGACATCGTGGGAGCCGCCTTCCTGCCCACCGATGGCTACGCCGACCCCAGCAGCGTAACCAGGGCGCTCGCAAAGGGAGCCCGGGATGGCGGCGTCAGCATAGAGCGGGGCGTCAAGGTGGAAGAGTTCAGAATAAAAGACCGGCGGGTCGTCGGCGTGCGGACCAGCGAGGGAGACATCGAAGCTGAGACGGTGCTGCTGGCCGCGGGGATGTGGTCTCGCCAGCTGGGAGCCCTCGCCGGAGTCAACGTGCCGCTCATCCCGGTAATGCATCAATACCTTGTCACCGACAAGCTGGACGGGCTTCCCGCCGACCTGCCGACCATGCGCGACCCCGACAAGCTTGTCTACTACAAGGAGGAGGCCGGAGCCCTCGCCATGGGCGGCTATGAACACAACCCGATCCCCTGGTCCGTCGAGGGGATCCCGGGTGATTTCGGCCAACAGCTGCTGGAGCCGGACTTCGCTCACTTCGAGCAGATCTCCAGCATGGCGATCGAGCGCACGCCGCTGCTGGAAACAGCCGGGGTGCGGGAGCTCATCAACGGACCTGAATCCTTCACCCCCGATGGACATTTCATCATGGGGCGCGCGCCCGAGCTGGATAACTTCTTCGTCGGCGCCGGCTTCAACGCCCATGGCATCGCCGCAGGCGGCGGAGCTGGAAGGATGCTGTCGGAGTGGATCCTCGAGGGAAGACCCAGTCTCGATCTCTGGAGCGTCGACATCCGGCGCTTTGGCGATCACCACCAGCAGCTCGACTATGTCAGGGACCGCACCCTGGAGCTCTACGGCAAGCACTACTCCATCGCCTGGCCGGAAGATGAACACGCGTCGGGCAGAAAGCTCCGGGTCAGCCCGCTCTACTCCCGGCTCGAGGAGCAGGGCGCGGTCTTTGGCTCAAAGTTCGGCTGGGAAAGAGCCAACTGGTTCGCGCCGGAGGGAGCCGAGGCCATCGAGACCCCCTCCTTCGGTAAGCCCGGCTGGTTCGAAGCTGTCGGAGCGGAACACCAGGCCATCCGCGAGGCCGTCGCCCTGATCGACCAGACCCCCTTCAGCAAGCTCGAGGTCTCCGGACCGGGCAGCTTCGAGTTCCTGCAACGCCTGGCGACGGCGAACATTGACAAGCCTCCCGGCAGGCTCTCCTACACCCAGCTGTGCAACGAGCGCGGCGGGATCGAGTGCGACCTCACCATCGCCCGGCTCGAAGACGAGCGCTTCTACATCGTCACAGGAACGGCCTTTGGAGGACACGACCTCTCCTGGCTCCGGGAGAACCTCGACAGCGGCAGCGCTATCAGGCTTGCAGACATCACCGACAGCCGCGCTGTCATCAACGTCTGCGGACCACGCTCGAGGGAGTTGCTCGAGAGCGTCTGCGATGACCCGACAGGCAACGAGGCCTTTCCCTTCGGAGCCTGTCTCCCGCTGCGGATCGGGGGCGCGTCTCTCCTCGCCCTCAGGGTGACCTATGTCGGCGAGCTCGGCTGGGAGCTCCACATGCCTATGGAGGCCGCGGCCGCGGTTTACGACCTGCTCATGGAAGCCGGCACAGCTCTCGGAGTCCGCAACGCCGGCTACAGGGCGATAGAATCCTGCCGCCTTGAGAAGGGCTACCGCTACTGGAGCAGTGACCTGACCGCAGACTACACCCCCTGGGAGGCGGGGCTCGGCTTCTGCGTCGCGCTCGACAAGGGCGATTTCATCGGCCGCGAGGCGCTCCTGGAAGCGAAAGCAAAAGGACCCTCGCGTAAGCTCTGCTGCTTCACCCTCGAAGAATACAGGCCGCTGAACGGAGGTGAGACCATCTTACGGAAGGGAGAGGTGCTCGGCGTATTGACCAGCGGCGGCTACGGCTATACCGTTGGCAGCTCCATCGCCTACGGATACATCCCCACCCGCGCGGCCGAAGAAAATGATTTCGAGATCGAGGTCATGGGAGAATCCATCACGGCGATCCGACACGACGGGGCGCTCTACGACAGCCCGCGTGAAAAGATCCTCTCCTGAACCGGAACCGCGCTCAGGATCCCGAGCCGGGAAGACGCTCCGCGACCAGCTCCGCGATGTCCTTCACCTCCACCTCGCTTTCAACCGCGTCGCGGGCATCGGTCATCATCGTCATGCAGAAGGGGCAGCCGACTGCGACCGTTTCCGGCTCCGTCTCCTGCAGCTGCCTCCAGCGCTCGGAATTGATCCTCTCGCCGGTATCCTCTTCCATCCACATGCGCCCACCACCGGCGCCGCAGCAGAATCCATCCTTGCCGGACTGCTCCGGCTCCACCACCTCGAGGCCGGCCGAACGGAGGACCGAGCGCGGAGCCTCCACCACATCATTCTGACGTGCCAGGTAGCAGGGGTCGTGCAGAGTGCCGCGAACGGAGCCCCCATCCTCAAGCTCCAGGCGGCCGGAGGAAAGCAGCTCCTCGATAAACTCCGAGTGGTGGATAACCTCGTAATCACCGCCAAGATCGGGATACTCATTGCGAATCGCGTTGAAGCAGTGAGGGCAGGTTGTCAGGACCCGCTCAAAGCTCGCAGCCGACAGGGTCTGGATATTGGCCCCGGCCAGCTCGGTGTAGGTGAACTCATCTCCCATCCGGCGGGCCGGATCGCCCGTACAGCACTCACCCTTTCCGAGGATCGCGAAACGCACGCCCGCCGCCTGGAGAATCCTCACCATGGCCTCGGTCACCTTCCGGCTCCGCCTGTCGTAGCTCCCGGCGCAGCCGATCCAGAAAAGAATCTCCGGCGAATCGATCTCTTCGATCGTCGGTACGCCAAGACCCACCGCCCAATCGGCCCGGTCCTCCCGCGGCATACCCCAGGGGTTCCCCGCCGCCGCAACCGACCTGAGAGCGGCCTGGGCGCTGCCCCGGATCTCGCCTTCGGCCACAAGGTGACGGCGGAGGTCAACGATCGCTCCAAGCTGGTCTATATAGACCGGGCATTCCTCCACGCAGGCTCCGCAGCTCGTGCAGGCCCAGAGGACCTCAGGGCTGATCTCTTCGCCATGCAGGCTCTCATCCGCTCCCCCGGCCCCGGCAATATCCAGCACCACCTTCATTGGAGAGAGCGGCTTGCCCGTGGCCGTCGCCGGGCAGACCGTCTGGCAGCGAGCGCATTCCGTGCAGGCATCGAAGCTCATGAGCTGGCGACGTGTAAAATCAGCGGGCGTGGAGACCCCGTAACGACCGGTCTCCTCAACTTCTTCCAACGACACCCCCGCATATCGACCAGCCTTGCGGTCCTCGCGCAGCGCGATGTGGACCGGAGCGAAGAAGATATGCCTCAGCTTGCAATAGGGAACAAGGGCGATGAAGGCCATCGACAACGCCATGTGTCCCACCCAGCATCCGAGATGGAGTGTGGCCAGGAGGCTCTCATCCACAGCCTGCAATCCCGTCGCTAACCACCAGCCGACGAAGCTCCAGCGCTCGAACGGGTGGCTCTCCAGCCCCCCCCCGGCAGCCGCTATCCGCAAGCCCTCGGTAACAAAGCCGCTCAGGCCGATCACCAGGAACAACCAGAGCACCCCCAGGTCCACCCCTCGGCTCAGCGGACGAAATCGACCCCTGGACTTCCTGCGGGAAAGGGCCAATACGAGACCGATAAGAAAAAAGACTCCGAAAAGCTCGAGGGCGAAAGAGACCGCCAGATAAAAGGTATCGGTGAAGAACAGGTGCTCTCGATCGAGCAGCCAGCTCCCGTAGTCTTCCACCGCGACGATACAGGTACCGATGAAGAGCACGATGAAGCCCCAGAAGACAAGGGCATGGCCCAGCCCTGCCATCCCCGAGCGCCAGATCCGCGCCTGCAGGATCGCATCCCGCCAGAGCCGTCCCCAGGCCTTCCCCGCCGAGACCGATGCCCCGGACTCCCGCCCCCGACTCCAGGCCCGCACCCTCCGGACAACTCCCAGGATGCAGACGGCCGCGGCGGCAAGGAAGAGCAGGTACATGAGCGCGCGCGCCCAGGGCGGAACGTTCCAGAGAATTTCACGGGTAACCACCGCCGCTAGGGTCGTGCTCAATTCAACCACCCCGCTTCTCAAGGGCCGCGGTCAGTTCCGGAACCGCGTCAAAAAGATCAGCCACCAGGCCAAGGTCTGCGACCTCGAAAATCGGCGCCTCTGGATCCTTGTTGATCGCGACAATCGTCTCCGAGTTTCTCATTCCGGCGAGGTGCTGGATGGATCCCGAGAGCCCGATGGCCACGTAGACCTCGGGAGCGACGATCTTGCCTGTCTGCCCAATCTGGAATTCGTTCGCCAGCCAGCCGGCATCGACCACCGCCCGGGTCGCCCCAAGCGCCGCCCCGAGAGTGTCCGCCAGCCGCTCACAAAGGGGAATGCCCTCCTCGGGGCCCCGGGTTCCCCTGCCGACGGAAACGACAATATCCGCCTCCTTGAGATCCGGACGGTCCGAGCTGGCCGCCTCGATCCCGACGAAGGCCTTGCCCGGGTGCAGCAATCCTGCCGGCGCCGCCACCTCCTCGACAGCCGAACTCTCAGCCGACCGGGGCTGCGGCTCGAACTCGCTGGCGCGACAGGTCACGAGCGCCTGCGGCGCCTCCAGCTCGACAGTAGCCAGCAGGTTACCGACAAATACCGCTCGGGTCACGACCACCTTCTGTGAATCGATGCTCTCCACCGCCAGCACGTCGCTGGCCATCGGGGAGTCGAGCAGGGCGGCGAGGCGGGGAAAGTATTCCTTGGTGGAGGAGCTGGTCGCCGCGGCAACCAGGCGATAGGAGTCCTCCTCAAGAAAGGTCCTGGCTGCGGCGGCGCAGGCCTCCGCCGTGTAAACATCGAGCTCGGCGGGACTCATGGTGAACACCCTGCCCGCCCCGAGCCCGGCCGCCTCCCCGGACAGGGCGGCCGCCGAGGGACCCAGGAGGAGGATGTCGAAGGCGCCACCGGAAGCCATCGATGCGTCTCGGCCAAAGCCCGCTGCCGCAAGATCCGACTTGCTGAGCGTGTCCGCCACCGCCTGGATGATGATGAGTGTATCTGCCATGATCTGCCTGTCATCCCGCCTGAAAGCGCAGCGGGGAAAACCATCACCTCAAATGAGCTTCTTCTCCTCCAATGCGCGTACGAGCTCCTCGACCGAGTCCACCTTGATCCCAGGCGCCTTCTCCTCCAGCGCTCGGAAACCCGCCACCCGGCTCCTGGCTGGTCCCAGGTCACCGACCTCCTCCGGCTCCAGGATCGCGAGGGGCTTCTTCTTCGCCTTCATGATGCCTGGCAGGGAAGCGTAGCGGGGCTCGTTGAGACGAAGGTCCGCCATGATCACCGCCGGCAGCGCCAGGGTTACGGTCTCCAACCCGGCATCTACCTCGCAGACCACCGTCGCAAATGAGCGGTCCTCGGACAATTCGATATTGGAGGCCTGGCTGGCCTGGGGCCAGCCCAGCAGGCCGGCCACCATCGCCGGTACCTGTCCGCACTCATCATCTACCGCCAGCTTGCCGGAGAGGACCAGGTCCGGAGCCTCTCGCTCGACAACTGCGGCGATCGCCTTCGCCACCTGGAGACTATCAAGCTGACCGCCAAGATGAACCCTCACCGCGCGGTCAGCGCCCATCGCCAGGGCGCTGATGAGCTGCGGTTCACACTCTTCGCCTCCAACGCTGACGACCACAACCTCCGCCTCGCCGACAGCCTCCTTGATCCTCAGGGCCTCCTCGACGGCGAGCTCATCAAAGGGATTGACCTCGAACTGGATGTTGTCGAGATCGAGAGCGTCTCCACCCTCTGAGATCTGGATGCGCGCATCTCTCTGCGGTGTACGCTTCAAAGTTACCAGCAATTTCACTTCAAACCCTCGACTGAAACACGCCTTTAGCCCGAGCGACAACAGGCCGCCCCCAAGACAAATTACAACAAACGGAAGCGACTTCCCACAACCGCGAAAAGAAACTGCCGGATGAGGGCGCCCCGGGTGCGGACAGATGCCTACCCCGGTGTTGGCGGACGGCAGATCGCCGCGACAACTTTCTTACCCAGCCTCAGCACAAAAACCATAAAGTGATTCGCGCCTTTTCCCCTGAGCTGTTTCCTGGCCTGCTCCGGATCTACCGCTCCTCCCCGCGTCTTGACATCGACCACTCCCGCATCCCGGGCGGCAAGCCAGGCCGCCACCTTGCGAGGGCGCCAGGGCATCGACTCGAGCACCTCGTAGCTGGTAAACCACGGATCGGGCGCCGCGCTCGGCGCCGTCAGCAAGCCGAGCCCGGGGACGATCTCCGCAAGACCGTGCTCCCGGCACAGGTGGCCGACAAGGCCGGAGCGCTCCAACGACAGCGCCGGCGCGGCGATCCAGCGGCCCAGCCCCCGGCCTGGATCGCAGGGCGGCGGACACTGCGTGCCGCTGACCTGGGCTCCACGCGGAAGCAGCGTCGCGGTATGCTGCCCGGGATTCTCCGCCAGCCTTCCGCTCCAGAG
>CAUZHA010000052.1:0-29510 GCA_963579555.1 Planctomycetes bacterium UBA1146 | reverse complement strand
CCGGACTCTCTATCTTGTTTTCCAGCAACGGCTTGAGAGCTTGGTTTTTCCCCTTCTAAAGACAGCATATCAGCCAGGGTGCAAGACTCAAAGGAGTCCTCCCAGGAAGCGTTTGCCGAAGCGATAAGCCGGTTGATGCCTGGCTGGTCGCGATCACTCCCAGCCGACGATTTCACCGTGTTTTTCTCGCCGGGAAATTCAGCTTTTCGCAGTCCCGCCATCACCTCCTTGAGCCGTATATGGGCCGGGTCCCGAGCCAGGGCATAGCGACTGTCGCCGGAGCCAGCCCCTGATAATACATTCTGCTGAAGCAGCACAGACGCGGCCTCTGCAAGGTCTTCGCTGTCCTTGAGGCCAAGGTCATTAGCCACCGCCTCCAGCGATGGGACCTTGCCGTCGGAGCTGAAGGCGGCCCCGACCCTGTAGAGAAGATGCAAGCCTAGCTGCGCGAGGGATCGTTTCCCCCTGGCCGAACGAGCCCGCCTGGCTCGCGACAAGGCGGCCAGGTTCTGATGAACAAAGCTGAGCTGCGCCCCACAGAGAACCACCATCCAGGTAACGTAGAGCCAGATGAGAAAGAGCGGCAGGGCGGCGATCTTATTATAAAATCTCGTGACGTTATTAATCCGGTCGAGGTAGTAGAGAAAGCCATACTTGGCCAGCTGCCAGAGAATCGCGGCCACGATCCCTCCGATCACGGCGCTGCGGAAACGAACCTTCGTCGCCGGCATGAAGATGTACATCAAGGTAAAGGCGAGAAAGGCTAGAAAGGCCGCGAAGTATGGTGAATCCTGGAGAAAGGACTTCAGGCCGCCGGTGGGCAACATATCCTCAGCCCAAAGGGAGGCGCCAAAAAGCAGAGGACTCGTCGTCAGGATCACCCAGAAGACCAACAGCCGCTGTAGATAGCTCCTGCGCTTGTCCACCTGCCAGATGTGGTTGAAGACCCTCTCGGTCGCGATGAATATTCCCAGCGAGATGAAGACCAGTCCGCAGACAGCGGTGAAATCCATCAGCCAGCTGGCGTCCTCCGGCAGCTGAAAGGCATCGCTGCCGATGTCTTCCTTGAGCCAGGCGCTCACTTTTTCTTCCTGCCCCGGCGCCAGCAGCTTCGGTATCTTGAGAATAAACCATTCCTTGATACGCTCCCGCTCCCCCATGAACTTGGTGGCGAAACTGAAAAACAACACCGTCATGGGTATGAGCGAGATAATGGAATAGAAGGTCAGGCTGGCCGCCCGCTCGAGACAGAAATCCCTGCGAAATTTCCCCACCAGGAGGTAGATCACCTGTCCAACCTTTACCAGGAGGCCCCTGGAGCCGGCGAGCGCTTCGGGAGGGCCGGAAAACAGGACATCTTTTATGCGGCGCACTAACTGCATCCACCGGACCCCGCAGAGAGTTGGATTCGCAAGAATTCGACCACGTTCACGGAGCAATGACCCCGCTGGCCCACGGCCGTATCGTATCATCTGCCCCACGGAAACCGTTGGGAAAGAAGCGCATCTCGCGCTCGCGGCAACCCCGGGCGCGAAAACGCGGGCAATAAAAAACTCCTCATCGTCCCTACTCGATGAGGAGGTGTTTGGGTCTGAAATAAACGAGGAAAAAGGAGGAACCTACCGAGTGGGGTGTGTAGGGAAGGGTAGGTTGAATCGCTAATATCTAACTAATATTGATTAAGAACTAATACCTCGAGCCTATGCCCGTTCTCCAATACCACTAAAGACCAGGAACCGAGCCACCGACCACTCTCACAGGCCCGGACGGTGAAAACCGTCTCCGAGGGATACATCTCTTCTTCTCTATATATTGCCCGCATCCACCGCGGACCTCTTCGTACGGGCTGTAAGCTCCTCTTAAGTAAAGCCCGCTTCTTTCTAAAACCTGCCTGGCCCTCTCGGGCAGCGGTTTAATTAGAAGCAAATTAGAAGCCTGTACGCCTTCTGTCAATAAAAAAAGATCCGGGCCAGCTCTTATCGGCCCCTTGATGGGTTTTTCCCTCCCGGGAATCGAATAAATACCCGCGGAAACCCGTCAGTATTCAATGAGAACTAATATTTCAAAAGAATTAGAGATGATGAGAGCCCAACTCAGCCCCGCTACAATCAACGGCGCGTTGGTACGCCAACGCGGACCCATTGATTCCTCCTCGCATGTCGAGGTGAAGGTCCGCCATGAACCCCGTCGAGGTGGCGCTGTCGTCATCCCGATTCAACCCGCCCTCGATCGCCGGAAAAAGAAATTGAGAGACTCCTCCGACAACGAAGACATTCTCAAGGTGAAAGCGTTCCTTGCCGGTGATGAAGCCGCGTTTGAATTCCTCTTCGAGAAATACCGGCAGCGGGTCTACGGAATCTCCTTCCGTTTTGTACGTAATAGGGAAGACGCCCTCGAGGTTGCACAGGAAGTTTTTCTTCGCGTCTACCAGGCACTCGAAAAATTCAAGACCGACTCCAAGTTCTTCACCTGGCTCTACCGGATCACCGTCAACCGCTCGATCGATTTCACGCGCAGCCGCAAAAGCCGTCCCCTCCATGGCATGGAAGAGTCCGCCATGGAGGCCCTTGGAAAACCTACCGCTCGCAGAGCTCCGGCCCAGGCCCCGATTGAATATGCCCGGGAACAGGAGCTCCAGGAGAACCTGCAGCAGGCGGTCTCCTCGCTCTCGGATAAACACCAGGTCGTTTTCGCCCTCCACACATCTGAAGATCTCTCCTACAAGGAAATTGCAGACGTCGTGGGCTGCAGCATTGGAACCGTAATGTCCCGACTTTTCTACGCCCGGAAAAAACTACAGGAATCACTCAGTTCCATGGGCTACAGGCCCATCTGAGTCCTCCCGGAAAAACCAGAAAAAAAGAAATCAGGAAAGAATTATGTCACGTGAAGAATTCATCAAATTGATCGGCCCCTACCTCGACGGCGAGCTCTCCGGAGAAGAGCGGGAAACGGTCGAGGGGTACCTCGCAAGCTCTGAAGAGTACCGGAAGCTGGCGGCCGAGGCGGAAGAACTCACCAGGCTTGCGAAAAACGACCGGCCGCCCGAGGTCAGCGATGAGCGCTGGCAGAAGATGCTCTCTGAAATCCGCGATGGCGAAACGAACCAACCCTTCGCCATCGTCAGCTCCCGGCTACGCTGGCTGGCTCCCCTGGCCGGCCTCGCGGCGATCCTCGTCATCGGACTCTTCATCCTGAGCGCCGGCCCGGACTCTTCCAAGAAACCGGCCGCCCTAAGGAAGGACTATGCGGAGACCAGAGCTGAGGAACCGATTCGCATCAAAACCCTCGATGACGATGATGAAGAGAAAGAGCGGAAACCGACCGACCCCCGATTCGACGAATAGGTCGATCCGCGGACGCTGGTCTTCAGCTGTGCGCTACCGGGCTGAGCGAAAGCCAGACGCAAAAATAGGCGATGAGAAAAACCAGGCCCCGGGCGAGGTTCCTCCCTTGACCGCGACTGACGCTTTGCGCTACAGGGCTCAGAGCGGCTGGAGAATCCTGCCGCTCCGTCTCCTGGATATGAAAAAACTGCGCTATCGACATATTTTCAGGCCTTCTGGATACCCGTCCACCGTGGCCCTCGGTCTATTAAAGAGTAACATCTCCTCGCAAATGCGCTACCGACTTGAAATGGGCTCAATTGCCAGTCAATCTGCGGGTTTTCAGCCGGTTGGAAAGCCTGAATGACAGCTCCTGGGCTGTGGAACGAGCTATTTGTCTTGCGGCCGATAAAAAAAACACTAAAATCTGCCGCATACTTCCTAAGTGCTTTCAGCGTTAAGACTTTCCTGCCTGTAAGGGAGGACTCATTCCAATAGGAACGGAGATTCCCTGAGACAAATTTTGCCAGGCGGGAAAAAGAGGAGTCCACCGCTGCTTGTAACACAATTGACGGGGGGAAGAACTAAACTAGCATTCCCATCAAATGGGAGAGCATGGAGGGTATCAGAAGTGAAGAGTTTTCGTGGTTACTTGATGCGCCGCCTGGCGGCCAGCGTTCCGGTTTTTGTCATATTAGCTTTCTGCCTCGGCTGCGCAGGCAGCGCGGCTAAAGCCCCGACCCCTTACATTCCTGAAGAGCTGGGGGACTTCCCTGTCCACCCGGAACTGGAATACAAGAAAGGCTATCGATACGCCCCCCAAGGCCTCGCAGGGACCGATTTCAAGCCTACCTGGACGGGCCACTACAGGGGACCTCAGCTTCCTGAGAACTACGTGGCCTATTACATCCGCGAGATGAAGGCACGAAAATGGAATCTGCGCAGAATCATTGAAAAAGTCAGCGGCGACAAGGTTCTTGAGTTTGTGAAGGATACCGAGGGAGCGACCATCTACCTCAAGCGTACCTTCGACCGCAAGACCTCGAGATACGCCTGTTCTCTTACAGCAGAGATCAGAATCCTCGGATTGCAGCATTTCACTCCGGAGGAAAACTACCGCCATCTCACCGGAAAAGCGGCTGCGACTGCTGAGCCGGCTCCCGCACCAGCTCCACCGTCTGATAAAGTCGAGGAGGCCCCCTCAATTCAGCCTGTGAAGGGTACCTTGGAGCCGACAGACCCGAAAGAAGCCCGGCAGGAATTGATAATTGAGTAAGTCCTGACCTTGAGAGGCTTGCACCTTGCGCTGGGGAATGTAGACTGGCGGGATATCTATTTTTAGTGTCCTAACAGAATGAGACCCTCCCCACAGGGTGGTCTGCTGGAGCCAAGAGCCTTGTCCAAAAAACTTACGCATAACAAAATCCATCGCGGCGCCCCGGAGCCCCAGGTGGAGAAGTCCCGGGTTGCCGCTGCCGTTGAAGACCTCGCCTCCTCTACCAA
This sequence comes from Planctomycetes bacterium UBA1146, assembly GCA_963579555.1. GTDB lineage: Bacteria > Planctomycetota > UBA8108 > UBA8108 > UBA8108 > UBA8108. Next base: position 24,681 of record CAUZHA010000052.1, on the reverse strand, counting down.
GAGCAAGGTCAAGCGCAATCGAACCCCGTTGATCGTTCTCCTTGTCTTCGTACCCCTGGCAGTTCTGGCTTTCCAGCTCTTCCAGGAGATCAAGGCGGGGCAGGAAGACCAGCTCCAGGAGAACCTGTACCTGCTGACCTCGAGTCCTCCCGCCGCGGGCCAGGAGGATAGCCGGGTCGCCGCAATGAGAGAGCTTCTCCAGACAGTCAAGGGCCAGCCGCAGGAGAGGAGCTTCTACCTCAAGATCGTAGCCACCCTTCTCGAGCAGGCCGACCCCGCCGTGGCCGCCAGCGCCAACCCATTCTCGCTCACGCCCGTCACAGCCGGTTCGAACGATGACGGCAATGCCGGCAGGAAAAAACTGCTCGAAGCGGCCGGGCTGCTGGCCAGGGAAGCCAATGAAAAATTCGGCGAGGACCTGCACCTGCAAAAATGGAACGAGAAAATCCAGGCTATGGTCAACGAGGATGCTGATAAGAGCTGGCTCGGCAAGCCCCGCTTCTATCGATTGCTGATGCCCGAAAAGAAGGCTCCATCCAAATAAGACTGATGCCCGGCAAAGCGGGGAGACAGCCGGACCACCCGGGTAGCCCGTAGGAGTCCCTCTGCGAGAGATGCCGTGACCAGTCCAGAACAGGAAGACCCGGAACCGACTGGAACACCGGACGCGGAAGAGGCGGCCGACCCGGTCGAGGTCCACGAGCTGGTCAATGATGGCGCGGCTCGCCGTCTCGACCAATTCCTCGCAGCTCACCTGGAGGGGCAGAGCCGCAGCTACCTGCAAAAACTCATCAGCACCGGCTGTGTCGAACTCGACCCGCCTCCCGGCAAGCCTCTCAAGGCTTCACTCAAGATCCCAGCGGGAACAACGGTAAGGGTCGGAGTGCCGCCCCCGAGAAAAATCTCGCTGGAGCCGGTAGCGATCCCCATCGAATTTCTCCACGAGGATGACCACCTGGCTGTCATCAACAAGCCAGCCGGGCTCACTGTTCACCCGGGACCTCACCTGGAGGAGGCGACCCTTGTACACGCCCTGCTTCACTGGATCGATGACCTCTCTGGTATCGGCGGCGTCGAGAGGCCGGGGATCGTTCATCGACTCGACAGGGAAACCTCCGGAGTCCTGATCGTCGCCAAGAACGACCTCGCCCACCAGGGACTGTCCGACCAATTCAAGCAGAGAACGATTCGCAAAACCTACCTGGCTGTCTCCAGGGGCGAGGTCCGAAACGAGGAGGGCTCCCTCGACGGCCCCATCGGACGCAGCAGATCTCACAGCAAAAAAATGGTTGTCGCCGCGCCGGGGGAAGGACGGGAAGCGAAAACCGATTTCAAGGTGAAGGAAATCTACGAGGGATATTCCTTCATAGAATGCTACCCGCATACCGGACGAACCCACCAGATCCGCGTTCACCTCGCCTCCATCCGGCTCCCCATCGCCTGCGATAAACTCTACGGGAGAGAGAAGACCATCTACCCCTCGGTGCTGAGAGGAGAAAAGAAGCCTGCGTCCGAAGCCCCGCTCATAGAACGACACGCGCTCCACGCCGCCAACATCCGTTTCACCCATCCCGCCACCGCCGAAGAGATGAGCTTCAGCGCCCCCCTGGCGGACGATATGAGCCTGCTGGTCGAAAACCTGCGGAAATACCGCTCCCGGGACCAGATTTCCGCTGATTGAAGACGATTCTTTCTCAACCTTCCGGGGCTTTCATGCCGATAAAACCTTGTGAGGATCACTCAATAAGGCTTTTCGGATACTGGCCGATGAAAACCTGGGTACTTCTTTTCTGCACGTCGTTCACACTGGGATTCTGTCTCAGTTACCTCATCAGCAATCCCCCGTCCAGCGCCCCGGTGGCTGTCCATCTGAATGTCACCTCTGACAGCCAGGGCGGCCTGGAGGTCTCCCTCGATGGGAACAAGAAAAAGAGTTCCGCCGATCGCCGACGCTCACTGAACCCGCCGGCCGCCCAACCGCGAAGGCCGGTAGCCTATGCCAGCTCAAGGGACCTGCCGGGACTCCGCCCGGCAATCAGCCCGGCCCCTGCCCGCGCGGCAGACGGTCTGCCCGGATCGAGTATTCCCAAAACATCGAATCCATCCCCGGCCAGGGGCGGCGGACTCGCGGGCCTGTTGCTCGACGCGGCAAGACATGAGCTCGATGGCCGCACAGATCAGCGCGACATCATCCTGGCCTCGATTATCCCGATCATCATCCGCAACAGGATCAATGAGCCCGCCAGTGAGAAGAGAGCCCCGGCCGGCAGACCAGCCGAACAAGGAACGGCTGCCGTGAAGAAGATCAAGTCCATCCCGGTGGCGATCGAAACAGCAGAAGAGACCCTCCCGGTCGAAACCATCGCGGAGCCGAAGACGGCCCCCCCGGTCGCGCTGGAACCGGTCGCGGAGCCCTCTGCGCGCAGCGGCATCTCCCCGGACGGTTTCCACCTGGCGAACGTAACCTTCATCGATAAATTCCGGGGGCTCAGAGACTACGACCCAGGCGGCAGCACCTTCAACCGGGGAGAGAAAATCCAGTTCCACGCCGAGCTGAAGGGTCTCGAGGAGGAGCCCTCTTACGAGGGGCAGGACGAAAGCTATACACGACGGTTCAGCGCTGACTGGAAGCTGGTCGATGCCACCTCGAAGATCATCGACTCAAGGGTCATTGAAGAGGAGCGGAACTTCGTCTACAGCGTCAAGGAACGAAACCTCATTCTCGAAGGGAAGAGAGGCTTCGTTCTCCTGGAAGACTACAGGCTGCCCAATACCCTGGCCCCTGGGAGCTACAGGATCCTCCTGAGGGGACGGGATCTTATCGCGAAGAAGGAAGCCACGGCCGTGCTCGAACTGCGGATCAAGAAGACCAGCGCCCTGTCCTCCAGCCCCCCTGCGAAGCTCGACACCTCAGACCTTGAAATCCTCCCCCCCTACGAGGAGCTCGAAACGTCGCCGGGCGTTGAGAGAAACAGCACCGCCGACTCACCGTAGACGCGGCGGTCCTCTACGCTGAAAGGCGGCTCCTGCCTGAACCAAGATGGCAGACGCAACACCATGGTCGTTCTTTCCGGGCCAGGCTCCTCGAAGAGAACCCTCTCCACCATCTCGAAGACCCGCGCGGCTCCAGCCTCCTCCTTGAACACCGGGAAGGGTGGATCGGCAAAGATCAGGCCGTAGGCCGACGCGGCGGCTGACGAAAACCCGCAGGCGTCTCCCTGCTCCACGCTCGAGAAGGCGTCAAAGCCGAGAAGCTCAATATTCCTGCCGAGGATCGCCAGCGAGCCGGAAGAATTATCGACGAAATGAGCTCGCCGGGCGCCGCGGCTGAGAGCCTCGAGTCCGAAGGCGCCAACACCGCAGAAGAGGTCCAGGACGCGAGCGCCCTCCACCTCGGCGGAGAGGATGTTAAAGACCGCCTCACGGATATTGTCGAGAGCTGGCCGAACCGACGTATCGCGCGGGCCCAGGAGCTTTCTGCCTCTCTGCGATCCGGATATAATCCGCATATTCAACCTGCTGCTCAATACGACAACCTGCGGTCGGCCTCATAAGAAAAGACCCCGCAGCTCCGACATATTGACCGATGAACCCCTTTTAAGGCAATGTATTGGACATGAATGAAGCCGCCTACCACATCCTCCTGCTCATCGCGGTGGCACTCATCGTCCTGCCGACCGCGCTGATCTCCCTCTGCTGCCTTCTCGCCCCCTTCCTGCGTGGCCCGGAAGACACCTTCCTTCTCTCGGTTGCAAGGCTGCTGAACTCGATCTACTGCCGCATTTACCACCAGCTCAAGGTGGTCACCAAAAACGACTCCATCCCGGAATCCGGCCCCTTCATCCTCGTCGCGAATCACACCTCCGGAGCAGATCCAATGCTTGTAAGCTATCTCACCAAGAGGTGGGTACACTACCTGATGGCGCGCGAATACCATGAAACCTTCGGCATGCACTGGTACTTCAACGCGATGGGCGCGATTCCCGTCAACCGTGATGGAAACGACCTGCGGGCGACACGCACCTCCCTCAGGCTACTGAAGGAAGGCAAGGGTATCGGCCTGTTTCCCCAGGGCGGCATTCGGACTCCTGAAGAGCTCGAGGACGATGACGCCGCCAAGATGGGAGCCGCCATGTTCGCCCTCTGGTCCGGAGCCCCCCTGATCCCCGTCTATATCAAGGGAGCCCCAGCCTTTGACTCCATCCTGATGGGGATCATCTGCCCCTCCCGCAGCCGACTCTACGTGGGAGAGCCCATCAATTTTGAAGACAGCGGGAAAAAGCCCAGCCGGGAGAAGATTCAGGCGGCCGCGGAGAAAATCCTCGATGGGATCCGCCTGCTGAAAGAGAAGGCTGAAACGAGCTGAAGATCAATTGGCCGGGCTGGCAGGACACCAGAGTCCATCGGGCGTCTGGTCGGTCCCGGACTCCGGGAAGGGAGCGGGCGGAGGAGAGCCGGCGGAGAAGAGGTAGCGCAGCAGGAACACGGCATCGGAAACATCCGGCTGTCCATCATCGTTGACATCCATCACATCGAGGCAGTCGGGTCCAGGTCCGCCGCGGAAGAGGTAATCGAGCATGGCGATGGCATCTGAGACGTCAACCGCGCCATCCAGATTGGCATCCGCGCGCAGGAAAACCGTATCCTCAGGATCTGGTCCGCCACCTTCAGAGCTGAAGGCCCCCATGTCACTACCCTCCCTGCCTGTACCGATGCAGAGAGACCCGGCGGCCAGGCTGTAGTCAAGACCGGCAGGGTCGAGAAAGAGAGGGTCGACCGAGAGGTTTCCCTCCCCGGGCCACTCGTCCATTCCGATGTTTGAAAAATCGAAGGCGACCGTCGAGAGCTCATCGACGATGACATCGATGGCATTGCCCCAGCAGATGACGCTATGGAAAGTCGCACGCCCGCCCTCGTTACTCTCATCCTTGGCGAAAAGCGCGATACCCTCCTGGCATCCGGTGATGGTGTTGTGATCCCCCTCCGAGATCGTGATCCCATTCTTGATCGCCATGCCGGTGCCGCAGCGAACGATCAGGTTCCCGGTAATCGTCGGGTGTCCCTGGTCTCCGACATCTTCGATCGAGATCGCCTTGTCGGCAATGTTCACGAAGATGTTGTCCTTGATATCGACCGACACCTCGCCGAGGTCGACTCCATCGTCGGAGCTGCCGTAGAAGATGCACCCCTGGATCCTGGACCGCCCGGAGCCGCTGCCATCAAAATCAACCGCGTCGCTATTGCCCATCACGTTCTCGATGATCGTATCAAGCACGATGGTGTCGGAGTCCTCGCAGTGGATCCCCTCGAAGATGTTGCGAATGGTCGTCCGCCGAACCTCGAGAACAGCGTCCAACCCATCGATGGCGGTGGCAGGGATGTTTTCGAGATGGCAGTCGGTCACCAGCAGGCGGGAGTCCGTCGGAGCGATGCAGCCATCGTAGCCGTTCGGATTCGAGCCGCCCCTGATATCACAGAAGCTCAGCAGGTGAGTCGGATCGTTCTCATCGGTGCCGGTCTCGTTAAACGCGATTCCTCCCCACTCATCGGCGCAGGAGAAGGCCCGCATGATAATCGGTGATTCTTCGCTGCCCTCAGCACGAAGCTCTCCACTGACAATAATCGCGGCATCCGCATCGGCCAGCACCACGGTACCCGGGCGAATCCGAAGGGTCGTCCCATCCGGCACCCGCACATTTCCCCTCAACCTGTAGGGGCCTCCCTCAGCCGTCCATTCCTCATCTCCATCGAGGGCTCCATCGTACTCGCGGAAATCGCCTTCAAATCGATGAATCGTGGTTTCGAAGCTGGCAATCGGCTCACCCTTTCCAGCCTCTCCATCAAGGGCGATGACCTCGACGATGTTTTCCCCAGCCTCCAGGCCGCTCACCTCCACCTGCCAGCGCAGACCGTAGGGGCCATTACCCTCGCTCACCATATCGAGCGCCGCCTCGCGGCCGCGAACGACCACGGACCTCGTATTCACCGGATCCGCCAGGCCCGCGAGAATGATCGTTGAGCCCGTGGTGTAGATACTGTCGCCGCAGCCGCCGGTGGGGCCCGCTACAACGCCGGCAAGGGTCGAGGCCAGGGCCGGGATGAGGGAGAAGTCGCTGGAGGACAGGTTGCCGTTGATGCCCAATATGGCGAGAACGTTCTCGCCGGCGCGGATCTTGTCCATGGAGATATTGAAGCGATCAAGGTCATCTCCAGCCTCGTGATTTGAGGTCGAGGTTGATTCGTAGTCAACCGCTCCGTCAGGAGCGTTGTTCGATCGGGCGATCTCCTCTCCATTGATGAAGGCGACAAAAGCATCGTCATAATCCATGACGAGGGTCAGCGCCTGGATGGCTGCGGGGTCTTCGACCTCGAAGGCCTTCCTGAGAAATACGGTCGTATAGTTATTGCGCATGTCGCCGAGAACGGTGGCGTCATCTCCATCCCCGTAGCCGAAGCCGCTGTCACCCGCCTCCCAGGCCTCATCGTCGTATCCGAGGCGCGTCCAGGCAAGACCATCCCCCGGGGGATTCTCCGTACCCCGGAAATAGCGCCAGGATTCTCCCGCATCAATAAGCCGGTTGCCGCCATCGGCGTTGCGACGCGCGCCGCCTTCAACCCCCAGGGTGATGTTGGCGTCGAAATAGCCAAGGCGCTCAGTAACGGTCGTGTCGACCTCATCGACCACATCGTAGACATCCTCGGGTGGGAACATCAGGTCGGCGTAGCCGTAGCGCTGACGCATCTGGGCCCGGGAGAAGACCGCTCTCCTGACAATCAACAGCTCCTCGTAATAAAGACGAGCGAACTCGGATACGGCAAAAAATCTCTGGAGCCCGTCGGCCTCCGGACGAAAGAGCCTCTCATTGCTACCGGTAAAGGTCTCCTCCAGGTCCCAGCACAGGATCAGCCATTTCCCGGCATCGGGACGATCGGCATCCGAGGGCATGCGATACAGGAAATAATCTTCCCCTCCATCGTTCCAGATCCCCCCATCGCTATTCGTTACGCAGGCCATGATGGCGAAGAAGCGCGCCCATTGCCGGACATCGATCAGCTCCTCGGCTCTCTGCCTGAATTCAGCCTGGGGTGTTTCATCGGCGTCAAACATCCTCGTCAGCGCGATGACGTCGCTGAAATCATCCTCATCCTCGTTCGACCGCTTGTCGTAAATACGGCGGTAATCGTCAGCATCGGTCCCCTGGTATTCCAGGTTACCCATTATCCTGCCGCCGGGGTCCATTGGACGGTAGAGGTTACCCTCTGAATTGCCGGCGAAGAAACGCTTGAGGAAGTCATCGTCATAGGCCTCCTTGCGAATGTAGCGGGTGTCGTAATTACGCCCCACGACTCCGGCAAAATGCAGGACAGCATTCCATTCCTGGGGATGGGGCTCACCGGCTCTTCGATAAAGGTCGGAAGCGAGAAGCTCGTTGAAGGTCGAGGTGCCGAAATCATTTCCATTACCCGCAAGCAGGTTGATATTTCCAATACCCTTGCAGGAATTCTCCGGCGGAAGCTTGATCTTGAAGGCCTTGTTGGTCAATCGACGTGAGTTCTCGCCTCGATAACGAACACCGGCGCAATAGTAGATCTCTCCATCGCAGATCAGCGTCGCCGGCAAGAGAACGTTACTGTCCTCATCGCGGTCCTCGAGCTCATCGCTGTCGTTCGGATTCATGATGATGCGGAAGACCACCGCGCCAATATCCGGCGGGTTGGAATTATCGACCTCGTAGAGATAGAAGACCCCCTGGAACCCGCCAAAGGGATCGGCCTCCGGCTCGAGCGGCAGACGAACTCTGCCGCCAGCGCCAGTTGAGGCAACGATCGAGAATCTAACGATGTCCCCATCATCCTGTGCCGGGATACTGGCTGAGAAGACGCCATCCTGGGCGAGCGCATCAGGGCCCGCTCCATCGTCGCGAAGATTCGCGTTGCCGGAGGGCCCGCCCGCTATTGACCATTGAACCTCGGCCTCGGTGAGAGCATCGAGAGCTGAGATCGAACAGGTCACCACCACGGCCTCATCGCTGCGCGGAACGGCAGGGGAATGCTTCACCGACCTGATCGAGGGGGCGGGGTTCGCCTCAAAAACTGAGTTCTGGACACCGGGAGTTCCGCCAGCATCATTGGAAGCCCTCCAGGAGACGCCGGCCCTGTTGCCGAGGCCCGGGTTGACGAGCTCGATGGTGGGCCCCTCTCCATCCGCGAGTATCGGCCAGGTGCTGCCGCGGAAGGTACGATCGTCCACTCCATCATCCGGGTCCTCGTCATTCTTCGCCCCGCCGTCTCCGTAGATCACCCTGTCGACACGATTGCCGGAACCATCACGCAGGTTGATGGTTTCGGTGGCGTGGTTGAGACGCCCGGACCAGTCGCCGACGACGTTTTCGACGCCAGCGTGAAGCGCCGAAAAGTCCTCCAGTGAAGAGGCTACGACAAGGTAGGCTCCGGCAGCCAGGATGGTGCCGGGCTCAAAGGTATACCTGATTCCATTGGTGAGCTTCCAGCCGTATAGGTCGACAGCTTCCTCCCCGCGGTTGAACAGCTCAACCCACTGGCGGGCGTCCGAACACTGTCGGAGGCAGTCCTTGCCGGCGGGAACATAGGGCGGATGAAAATGAATCTCGTTGATGACCACCGGTGACCGGTACGTATAGGCATTGGCCACGCCGTTCGTCGGCTGGTCAAGCACGTAGACATCTTCATCCCCCTCAGGAAAACGTCCCACACTTCGCCCAGGCGTCTCGATCTCGACATCGATGTCATCGAGGACAGTGCGTCCATCGGCCGCAAGCAGCACATAGCGGGCGCCGCCGGCTGGAACGGGAACAGGCAACACCTTGCTGTCAAAGGCGACAAACTCTCCCGGGGCAAGAACGGTCCCACCGGGAATTTCGTAGAGAAAATTACCGCGGCTGGAGAGCAGGACATTGCCGCTGAGGTCAAGCTCCTCGTCCTCGGGATTGAAGAGCTCTATAAAGCCCGGGTCATCTCCCTCACCGGCCAGCATCTCGTTGATAATTCTTCCGATGTAGGGATTTGCCGATTCCTCATCCTTCTCATCCTGGAAGTTCTCCGCCATGAGCAGATCGGCGGCAATATAGAAGTCCCTGCTGCCCCGCGTGGCGTTGACGCCCTGGAGCGCGAAAACATTCTCGCCCTCGACCAGGAGGCCCGCAATGTCGGGGAGTTCGACGCGAGCCGTTTCGTTGCGGCTCTCATCTCCGGTGGCATCAAAGGCGACCGGTTCCCCGGGGTCGCCAACATTGTCCCTGGCCACCTCCGTACCATTCACGTAGGCGACAAAGGCATCGTCATAGGAAACCGTCAGGCTGAGGTCAATCGACCCATCGGTAATTGCCGCCAGGGTCTCCTCGGTAACTGTAAAGTTACTACGGATGTAGTAGGTGTTGAACTCCTGGCGCATATTGCTGATCCGGGTCGAAAAGTTGAAGCCGGCCCCCTGTCCGTACCCGAAGCCTCCCTGGGCGGTGCCCCACTCCTCGGCATCAAAGTCAATCCGGGTCCAGGCATCTATGGGGTCCGAAGGGTTCGAGCGGCCGGCAAAGGTCCTCCAGATACCCTGCGACGAGACGACAGGACGCGGACCTCCCTGGGTCAGGCGCGAGGGCAGCACCCTGCGCGAGTTGACCCGGCCGGGAGTCCCCCCGAGAGTCTTGCTGGGCTTCCAGTTTCTCGCCAGGTCATTGGCGTTGTCGACGCCGGTGAACTCCAGCGACGATCCCCGGCCATCCGGACGGCCTGGCCAGGGCGTACTGTCGTCATAATGAACCCGGCTGATCATCTGCCCCGTCGAATTGAGGAGCTCGAGGATCTCTCCGCCATTATCCAGCTGGCCAAGATAGGGTCCCAGGACGCGCTGCAATCCATAGCGATCCGCTGCAGCCGCAGGGTTGGGGCTCAGGACGAGATACTCGCCTGGCTCGACCATGGTCCCCGCGGGAAAGGTGAGGTCAACACCGCGGGAGAAATCCCAGCCGCCGAGATCGACGACCGTCCCTCCGCGATTGTAGAGCTCGATAAACTCCAGGCTGTCCTCGCCGCCGTTGTCAAAAACATTGTAGTTCAGCTCATTGATGATGATGTCGAATTCATCGGCGCGCAGGCCTACCTGGCCCAGCAGCAGAGCCACTATAAAAAATAAAGCTGTCATCCGGCTGGCGATAGAACAGAAAATATTCATCGGCGCTCTCATTTCTTACATCCCCCCATTCCCCACGAACATGTAACGTCTCACACAAAGCCTGAGGTATATTTTAAACCCCGTAAATGCTACCCTTCAACATCTAATCGATATAAACCCTTTCATTTAAAGGGTTTGCATATACCAACCAAAGGTTTGCAAGCCAAACTCCTGATCTGTAGCTCAAACCAGCGGCCTGAAGAGCCTGAGAACCCTTTCTCAAGGGCTCTCAGAAATGCCGCATCCTTTTATACCGCATAATGTTATGCAATACGAAGCCACGGCATTTGAGCAGAGGCAAACCCTTAGAATCGATTTACTGCCCCTCCAGGCAAACGTCTTCACAAACGTATAGGCCCATATCTACGATGACTCTAATCAGGGTGACATTTAATGACAATGTGTCCGAAGGGGGCTGCTCCGGCCAGGAAGCCCACAGCGGTCTGGAGGCCTGCCCATCGGACCTTCCGTGAGGACCAGATCGCAGCAGAGCGGCGGAAGGTGCGGTCCTCAAAAAAGAGAGCGCACGGCACACCAAGCCAGCCCCGGGGGGTGGTTTCAGGAAGGGACCCTCAGTCCCGCTCATCGGGAAAGAGATCTATGTTCTCCACATCTTCCCCCCGGGCGAGAGAGTCTCTACGTTCAGTATACTTTTTCAACCAGCTCTCCCAGGACTTTCCGGAAGCGACGTCTTTTCCACTCAGGATCAACCCCCGGATGACCGCCAGCGAGATCCTCCTCCTGGGCCCCCCGGCGGCGGGAAAGACCTCGATCCAAGACTCGGCCGGGGCCTGCTGACTGATGGAGCGATTGGCAAGATAGCCGACCAGGTCATCCTCGTCTCTAAGCAGGGTGGTCACGTCACCCCGGTAATCAAAGGCTGCCTCGATAACCTCTTCCAGGCTGCCCGGCTCACCCTCGACCCAGGAAAAGCCCCGGTCACATCGAGCGGTCTCATCGGAGCCGGCGCCATCGATGGATTCGGCCTCAGAAGAATCACCCTGCATTTCCGCCGCCCTCATGCCTTCGTTTCTGTACGCGCGGCGCCGCAGCTGACCACCTCGGTCCTGTCAGCCGCCGCCGGCTCTACGGCCTCATCCCTGTCGGCGGCGCCAGCGGAATTCTCGACCGCGCCATCCCCGCTCCAGCGATACCCCAGCAGGGTGGCGCGAACGGTCGCCAGAAAACCGCGCAGGCTGCCGAAGGTCTGGTCAACCGCGGTGGCCTCGTATCCCGAGTGCACCATGCAGTCGCGGCATTTTTCATTTTTATCATGACCGTACTGATCCCAGTCGGTCGTCTCCATCAGCTCGTCGAAGGTCTCCGCGTAGCCCTCCTGCAACAGGTAGCAGGGCTTCTGCCAGCCGAAGAGATTGTAGGTGGGATTTCCCCAGGGCGTGCAGTGGTAATCCCGCCCCTCGACCCCCATCAGGAATTCGAGAAACAGCGGTGACTGGTTGAAGCGCCAGCCCTTGCGCGGCGCGGCGAGAATTCTTCGAAAGAGACCCCGTGTTCGCTCCCGATGAAGAAAGCTCTCCTGGTCGGGAGCCTTGGAGTAGCTGTAGCCCGGGGACACCATCATTCCCTCCACCCCCAGTGCCGTCATCTCATCGAAAAATTCGCGCACCCGGACGGGCCTGGCCCCCTCGAAGAGGGTCGTGTTGGTCGTAACCCGGAAGCCTCTCGAAAGCGCCAGCTTGATGCCCTCAAGGGCGTCCTTGTAGACACCCTCCCGGCAGACGGCGAAGTCATGCTCTTCCTCGAGCCCGTCCATGTGAATACTGAAGGTGAGGTACTTGGTCGGCTTGAAGAGATCGATCTTCTCCTTGAGCAGAACCGCGTTGGTACACAGGTAGATGTACTTCTTCCTGGCGACCAGCCCCTCGACCACCTCCTGGATCTTCGAATACATCAGGGGCTCTCCTCCGGGAATACTCACGATCGGCGCGCCGCATTCATCCGTGGCGTTGAAACATTGCTCGGGGGTGAGCTCCTGCTTGAGAATATGCCCGGGGTACTGGATCTTGCCGCAGCCGGCGCAGGCAAGATTGCAGCGGAAGAGCGGCTCAAGCATCAGCACGAGCGGATACCGCTTCTTTCGCGTTATCTTGTTCTTCAGAACATGGGAAGCAACCGCCCACATCTGTGAAATAGGTACGCCGATGGCTCTCGAGCTCCAGTACTGATCCTGCCGCGTAAAAACGGAATCCAGCCCCCCCAGATCAACCGGGGTCGCCCCTCAAGGGAAGGCCCACAGGCGGGTCAGGCTGAAAAACAACCAAGAAGGTGAGTATGCCATCGGCCCATCTCGTGGTCAAGGGGTGAAGGCCAGGGGGCCTTACAGGACACCGGAGAGCTGAAAAAAGCTCAGGGAAGCTCCCTGCGCTCGAGCTCATCGTGGAGGAATTCGCCGATGCCCGGATCGTAGTCAGCGGCGGCATGCCCGGAGCCGTAGAGCCTGTACTTGTAGATGACCAGCCCCTCGAGACCAACCGGGCCGCGAGCGTGGGTCTTGTTGGTGCTGATGCCGACCTCCGCTCCGAGGCCGAAGCGGAAGCCATCGGCGAAGCGGGTCGAGGCGTTGTGAAAGACGCCTGCTGAATCAACCCGCGAGAGAAAATACTCGGCAGCGGCGGCGTCCTCGGTCACGATCGCATCGGTGTGATGGGATCCATGCGAGTTGATGTGTTCAACAGCCTCCTCGAGCGAGGCGACCGTCCTGATCGCCAGGATCCTGTCCAGAAACTCGGTGTCGTAATCCGCGGGGGCGGCGGCGATTGCGGCCTCGAGATGCGCAGCGGCCTCTTCGTCGGCCCTGAGCTCCACCCCGGCCTCGCGCAGGGCCGCGCCCAGAACGGGAAGCAGGTCGCCGAGCCGCTCGCGATGAACCAGCAGCGTTTCGCAGGCATTGCAGGCGGCGGGATAGTGAGTCTTCGCATCGACGCTGACTGCCACCGCCTTGCGCTCATCGGCATCGCGATCGATATAAACCGAGCAGAGCCCATCGGCATGGCCAAGAACGGGAATACGAGTCGCCTCCTGGATGGACTGCACCAGCTCATTCGAGCCGCGGGGAATGATCAGGTCGATCCAGCGATCGAGATCGAGCATCTCCCGCACCTCCTCGCGAGTCGAGACGAGCTGAACCGCATCCGGCGACACCCCATCCACCTCGCCGAGGGCCTCCTGGATGACCGAGACCAGGGCATCGTTCGTTCGGGAGGCCTCGCGGCCGCCCTTGAGAATGACGGCGTTGGAGGATTTAAGCGCGAGGGCGGCGATCTGCACGGCCGCCTCGGGCCGCGCCTCGAAAATAACGCCGATGACTCCAAGCGGGCAACTTACCCGGTAGAGATCAAGCCCCTCGTCGAGCCTCGTCGCGAGGGTCACCTGTCCGACCGGGTCCGGCAACCGGGCGACGTCACCAACCCCGGCCAGCATGGAATCGAACTTGCTCCCCTCGAGATCAAGACGCTTGAACAGGGCCCTGCTCAGGCTGCCGGATTCAACCTCAGCCTCGCAGTCCGCCTTGTCGGCGCGGTTGGCCTCCAGGATGTCTTCGCGCCTCTTCTCCAGCTTACTCCCGACCGCCTCGAGGGCGGCATTCTTACTCTCGGTAGAGAGCGCCGCCAGCTGCAGGGCGGCGGCCCGCGCCCGCCGGGCGATGATCTCTACCGATGGGGTATTTTCAGTTTTTTCTGTGCTCATATTCTCACCGGAGAAGTCAAAAGAAGTCCCGCTCAGGATAAACGATTCAGACGACCGTCTCAAAGGTACAAGGTTACCAGCCAGGCTCATTGAAGTGCGCGCCGGTTTTCGTTACTATGCTCCGCTTGTCTTATTCCTGGCTGACCTCGTCGACAGCCATATTTCATCTAGAACGGAAAGGTTCAGAACAATGAGCGAAAGAGAAGGCGGAGTGACTTTTCAGGGAGCGCCCCTCACCCTCGTAGGGCCGGTATTGCAGGCCGGTGACCAGGCGCCTGATTTTGATGTGATCGATGGAGACCTCGGGCCCGTAAACCTCGCCTCCTCGGCCGGCAAGGTAAGGCTGATCTCGGTGGTACCCTCGCTCGATACCGGCGTCTGCTCCGAGCAGACCAAGCGTTTCGCCGAGGAGATCTCCGGACTTCCGGAAAATGTTCAGGTCCTCACCGTCAGCGCTGACCTGCCCTTCGCCCAGGGCCGTTGGTGCGGCGCCGAAGAGGTCGAAATGACGACCCTGTCGGACCACCGTGAGCTCTCCTTCGCCAACGCCTATGGCGTGCTGATCAAGGAGCTCAAGCTCCTGACCCGCGCGATCTTCGTTGTCGATGCCGAAGACAAGATTACCTATGTCGAGGTCGTTCCGGAGATGACCGACCATCCCGATTACGACGCGGCCCTCGCCGCCGTAGGCGCTGCCGCCGGTTAATCGCGGTTGCTCCCCAGGATACCCGGGACAGCCATCGAGATCGTGGAGGAGCCGCAGCGGGCGTCCATGCGCTGCGCGCTCTTCGATCTCGATGGCACCCTGTCCCTGCTCAGGGATGGCTGGCAGGACCAAATGGTCCCCCTGATGGTCGACCTGCTTGAGGGCTGCGGGCAGGACGAGCCCCGCGAAGAGCTCGAGGCGCTGGTGACCGGGTTCGTAGACAAGCTCACCGGCAAGCAGACCATCTACCAGATGATCCGGCTCTGCGAGGAGATCAAGAGGCGTGGCGGCGCGCCGCTGGAGCCCCTTGAATACAAGGCGCTCTACAACGACCGGCTCGACACCGCCATCTCGAACCGGCTCTCGGCGATCGAGAGGGGCCTGCTTCCGCCCGGAGATTTCCTGGTCCCCGGCTCCCTTGCCTTCCTGGAGGAGCTGGCGGGACGCGGAGTGAGCTGCTACCTCGCCAGCGGAACGGATGAGGACCTGGTTCGAAGAGACGCCGCCCTCCTGGGCTTCGAGCATCTTTTCGAGGGCCGGATATTCGGAGCGCTCCGACAATACGAAAACTTCTCGAAGCGAATGGTGATCGAGCGAATCATCGCGGACCACAGCCTCGACGGTCCCGAGCTCATCGTCATCGGAGATGGCTATGTCGAGATCCAGGACGGCCGGGAAACCGGGGCCATCGCCTTCGGCGTCCACACCCGGGAAAAGAACCGCTACCATATGAACAGCGGCAAGCGCGAGCGGCTGCTGAAGGCGGGCGCTCACTTCCTCGCCCCGGGCCTCGAGGATGGCGCGGCGCTCCTTGATCACCTGGAGGCCGGGTAGGGGCGGAACTCAGGACTCGAGCTCAGCTCGGTAGCGCAGGAACCTCTTCTTCATCCTGTATTCACGGCCCTCGTCAACTCCTGCCGCCCCATCCCTGATCAGCCGTGAATTGATGCAGGTCCTGTTGCGCAGGTAGAGATAGACCTCGTCCTCTCCAGCCGTTCCGGGATCGCTCTTGAAGTAGACCTGCTTCCCATCGACCAGCTCGCGAAGACGCTCTACCCCTTCGATGCCGCCGGCCTCGATCAATCCAAGGAGCTTCAGGTTCCTGCCGTCTTCGAGCTCAACCGTCCGAACGTCCAGGACATCCCGGACCCGGTGGTACTCCTCCCGCCGGCGGCTGTCGCCCTTTCGAATGACGGAACCAAAGCTCCCGCCCGGGCCCCTGGCGGAGGGCTCGACGGCCTTGCCGTTCTCTCCCTCCGCGGACGGAAGCTCGCCGATCACCTCCAGCTTCTCCTTCCCGCGAAAGAACTCCTTTTGCTCACCAAACCCCGTCTTCTCGCGAATGGTCTTGAGGAATGCGGGGTTGAGTTCGTAGCCCGTGCAGGACCGGCCCAGCTCCCGCGCCACGCTCAGCGTGGTTCCACTGCCGAGAAAGGGGTCGAGAACCGTCTCCCCGGCGAAGGTGAACATGCGGATCAGCCGGCGGGGAAGCTCGCGGGGGAAAACGGCGATATGGTCCTCCTGCCTGGCGCCCGGGAAGGTCCAGTGGCCGTAGAAATACTCGCTCCACTCCTCCGTGCTCAGGCGGGAGAGCTCCTTTTGCGCTGGATCCGGCCGCGGAGCCTTCCCCAGCTTCTTGAACAGCAGGATGTGCTCGTAATCTAGCTTCACGATACCGTTGCGGGGATAGGGAAAGGAGCCCATGATCACCCCGCCCCCGGAGGTGTTCATCGTCGTCACCTTCTGCCAGATGATCGAACCCATGAAGTCGAGACCCCGGTCGATGCAGCCTCGAATGATGTCGGCGTGGATCGCCGCGACCCTGTACCTGCCGTAGGTCTTGGCGCGAAGGAACTGGTCGCCGATATTGACCGCCAACCTGCAGCCGGGGTGGAGCGCCCGCTCGCATTCACCCCAGACCCTGTCAAGCTCGCCGATGTACTCATCGTATTCCTGGTGGAAGCCGATCTGGTCCTCGGCCTCGTAGTCCTTCAGCTGCCAGTAGGGAGGAGAGGTTACCACCAGGTGTACCGAGCCGTCCTCGACGTCGGCCATCGAGCGCGAGTCTCCCAGCACCACCCTGTAGCGCAATCCGTCCGGTTGCTGGCTCTTCCTGCCGACCATGTCCTCAGCCTTCCCTCTGCGCCTGCCCCGCCAGCCAGAGCCCGAGAATTTCCTCGAGCTCTTCGCCGCTGCGGACAGTGTTGAAGCGACGCCTGAATTCAGCCGCGCCGTGAAAACCGGTGGCGTACCAGGCCCCGAACTTTCGCATCCTGAGAATAGCCGCCCTCTCGGACTCTCCATAGTGGACGAGGAGCAGGTGGAAATGTTCACGGACCATCTCGACAATCTCCTCGACTGCCGGCCTCGGCGGCGGAGTCTCTCCATCGAAGAGGGCTCTCAGCTCGCGAAAGAGCCACGGATTACCCAGGCAGCCCCGGCCAATCACGATCCCGGGAACCCCGGCCCTGTGCATACGCTCCAGCCCGTCTTCGGCCTCGAAGATATCGCCATTGCCAAGCACCGGGATCTCGAGCCTATCGTTCAGCTCCGCGATGAGATCCCAATTGGCCTTGCCGGAGTACATCTGCTTCACCGTGCGCCCGTGCACGGTGATCCATGAGCAGCCCTCCTCCTGGGCGATTCGGCCCGCGTCGAGAAAGGTGAGGTTTTCATCGTCGATGCCCAGTCGAACCTTGATCGTTACCGGCAATGGATCGACCGCCTCAACGACAGCCCGGACCACCGCCCGGCAGTTCTCAGGATTCGTCGGTACAGCGGCGCCCATCCCCTTGTTGACCAGCTTCTTGACCGGGCAGCCGAAGTTGATGTCGATATGGTCCACCTGTAGTTCATCCTTGAGCCGACGGGCAGACTCACCCATGGCCACCGGGTCACCACCGAAGATCTGTATGGAGCGGGGGCGCTCGGTCTCAGCGAAATGGACCAGCTTCCAGGTGCCGCGATGCCCCTCGAGAATCCCCCTTGAGCTCACCATCTCGCTGACGCAGAGACCGGCGCCAAGCTCGGAACAGATCTTGCGGTAGGGATAGTTCGTAACTCCCGCCATGGGCGCGAGAACCACCGGGGGCCAGATGGTCAGGTTGGATCCCAACTGGAGCGGTTTATGACTTTTCGCTGTCTGCATCATCTTTCACCAGGTCCGGCCGAAGCTCTTACAAGGCTGCAGTTTGATGCTCCGATCGGAGACTTTCAAGTATAGAGTCCGTCCGCTGCTGGCTATCATACTTTCATGCTGCATGAACGAGCGCGACAACTTGCCGGCGAATCGGCTTTTGACGTACTGCGGCGGGCGCAGGAGCTCGAGGCCGCCGGCCGGGAGATCATCCATCTCGAGATCGGTCAGCCCGATTTCCCGACCCCCGATCACGTCAAGGAGGCCGCCGTGCGAGCCCTCGCGGATGGCCATACGGGCTACGGTCCATCCCAGGGGCTGCCCGAGCTGCGCGCCGCCATCGCCGAAAAAGCGGGCGCCCTTCGAGGCCTCGAGTTCAGCCCGGACCAGGTCGTGGTCGCCCCCGGCGCCAAGGCCCTGCTCTTCTATACGATCAACGCTCTCGCGGGCCCGGGCGACGAGGTCATCTACCCCGACCCCGGCTTTCCCGCCTACCGGTCTGTGATAGCCCATTCCGGCGCCAGGCCGGTGCCGCTGCCTCTTCGCGAGGAGACCGGCTTCCGCTTCGATGTCGATGAATTTCGCGCGCTGGTATCCGACCGCACCAGGCTGGTGATCCTCAACTCTCCCCAGAACCCTACCGGCGGCGTCCTCGAGCTCGACGACCTCGAGGCGGTAGCCGCCGCGGCCGCGGAACATGACATCACGATCCTCAGCGATGAAATCTACCTCCACTTCTGCTACGACTCGCCATTTGAAACCATCGCCTCCGTTGAGGACGCCGATGGCCGGGTTGTCATCGTCGACGGCTTCTCAAAGACCTACTCGATGACCGGTTGGCGGCTGGGATACGCCATCCTTCCCCCCGCCCTGGTCGAGACCTTCGATCTGTACAACGTCAACATAGCCTCCTGCGCCTGTACCTTCAGCCAGCACGCGGCCGTCGAAGCCCTGCGCGGCCCACAGGACTCCGTCCTCGCCATGGTCAGCGAGTTCCGTCAGAGGAGGGATTTCCTCGTCGATGCCCTCAACCAGATCCGCGGAATCAGCTGCGCTCCGCCCGGCGGGGCCTTCTACGCCTTCGCCAACATCACCGGGACCGGCATGTCCTCCGCTGACCTGGCCACGAAGCTACTTGTGGAGGCCGGTGTCGCCGTGCTCTCAGGATCATCCTTCGGTTCGAGCGGCGAGGGCTATATCCGCTTATCCTACGCCACCCCGATGGAGAAGCTGGGCGCCGCCATCGCGCGCCTGGAAGGCCTCCTTGGAAAGAGCGGATGAAGATGGGCCGGGAAGACGAAGCATGATGAGAGAGGACTCCTTCCGCCACTCTGGCCTGCGGGTAAGCCGCCTGTTTGGAATCGACATCTGGGCGCACTGGATTCTCCTGCTGATCATCGGCCTCAAGCTGTTCGACATCCTGCTGCAGAATCACGGCCAATACGGACCTCCCCTGCTGGCCTTCGCGGCGTTCGCCCTGGCGCTCCTGCTGACAATCCTGCTGCATGAACTCGGCCATGCCTACGCCGCGCACAGGCAGGGCGGACGAACAGAGAGGATCATCCTCTGGCCCCTTGGAGGCCTGGCGGTATGCGAAGCGCCACATGACCACCGCTCACAGTTCTGGGTCGCGGCCGGCGGACCTCTCGTCAACCTGGGACTCGGACTGCTGGTCACAGCGGCCTGCCTCCTCCTCGGGCTCGAGTTTCTGCCTTTTTCGGGCCAGCCGATTTTCTGGCAGCGGCTGCTGCAATACCTCTTCCTCTGGAACTTTGTTCTCCTCCTGGTAAACCTTCTGCCCTGCTACCCCCTGGACGGCGGGCGGCTTCTGCACTGCCTGCTGTGGAGCAGGATGGGCACCCATCACGGCGCGCTGGAGCTCACCCTGCGAATCTCGAAGTTCACCGCCATACTCGCCCTCCTCTTCGGCGGCGCCACCATCGTCCTGGGCTTCTCAGATGAGAGCTGGAGATTTGCCCACCCCTTCCTTGACGAGCTTGGATTTGTGAGCGCCTTCTGCGGACTGTTCTACTTCATGACCGCCAGGCAGGTACGCGAGCAGGTGCTCTACGATACCGAGGACAGCGGCGCCTTCGGCTCTGATTTTTCTCAAGGCTATACCAGCCTCGACCACCCGGGGGCGGGGGAGAGACGCCGGGGTTTCTTCGAGCGGTGGAAGCTGGAGAGACAGCGGCGGCTGGCGGAGAAAAGTGCGCGAAGGGAAGAGCGGGATCGTGAACGCCTCGATGCGCTGCTTGAAAAAATCCACCGGGAAGGAATGGGCAGCCTGAGCACCTCTGAACGCCGATTCCTGAAGAGCGCATCGAAGAAGCTCAGGAAGATCCCCTGAGGAAGCGAAAGCGGCGCCGAGGCAGGCTCTCGACCAGCCCCATGCATCCTGCTATCATTTCCGCCCTGTTGAGAGCGGATCGAAAAACACGCTTCAGAGGAGCCCATGCAATACCTGCCCGATGACTGCCAGGCAGCGAAGATCCTGGACAGGATCCGCCAGGATATTCCCCTCCTGGGCCTGACCCCGGCCTACGATCTCAGCGAACCCTGGCCGGACCGCATAGCCCGCCTCAGCGACGAAGAGCTCCTGGGGGTGGAGCCGGTCGACCCTGCAATGGCCGCCTGTATCCGGAGCGGCCTGCTTCTTCGGGGCGATTTCCAGGAAGCATCCCATAACCTCAGCCAGGCCATCAGCAGCCCGGAGGGAAGCTATTGGCACGCCATCATGCACCGGCTGGAGCCTGACTATTCCAACTCCAAGTACTGGTTCAACAGGGTCGGACCTCACCCTGTTTTCGAACAGCTCACCGGACAGGCGTCCTCGATAACGAACGCTGAAATCCTGGCCGGGTTCACCTCGCCTGCCTGGGATCCTTTCGGATACACCGATGCCTGCGAGGCGGCTGTCAGGGGACAGCTGGAAAACTGCCGCCTCGACCTGGAGCAACTGCAGGAGCTCGAGTTCGACCTGCTGTTGGCCCATTGCTACCAGCTGGCAGCAGGTTCACCGGTATAGGACCTGGTCCCGCTCAGCCGCGCGGCCCAGCCGCGAGAATCTCTTCAGAGGCTCCAGCAGCGTAGGCCTTGAAGTTCTCCCTGAACAGCCCAGCCAGCTTGACAGCACCCCCGGTATAGGCCTCCTTGTCCTCCCAGGTGTTCCGGGGAACCAGGATCTCGGCCGGCACACCGGGACATTCCACGGGCACCTGGAAGCCAAAGGTCTCATCCTCCTGGCAGGCAGCTTGATCGAGAGCGCCGCTGTGGATCGCGTCGATGATCGCCCTGGTGTAGGGGAGGCTGATCCGCGAGCCGACACCGTAGCCGCCGCCTGTCCAGCCGGTGTTGACCAGCCAGACGTTGGATCCGAATTCACGGATCTTCGCGGCGAGCATCTCAGCGTACTTGGTCGGATGCCAGACCAGGAAGGCCGCGCCAAAGCAGGCCGAGAAGGTCGCCTCCGGCTCGGTCACGCCCATCTCGGTGCCAGCCACCTTGGCCGTATAGCCGCTGATGAAGTGATACATCGCCTCCGCAGGGGAGAGCTTGCTGACCGGGGGAAGAATCCCGAACGCGTCACAGGTCAACAGCACCACGTTCTTCGGATGCAAGCCGACGCAGGGCACCTTGGCGTTAGGAATGAACTCGATCGGATAAGAGCAGCGGGTGTTCTGCGTCAATGAGCAGTCGGTATAGTCCACCTCGCGGGTGCGCGGGTCGAAAACGATATTCTCGAGAATCGAACCGAAGCGGATGGACTGGTAGATCTCGGGCTCACTCTCTGGAGTGAGGTCGATGCACTTGGCATAGCAGCCCCCCTCGATATTAAAGACGCCATCGTCCGACCAGCAATGCTCGTCGTCACCTATAAGCTTGCGGCCGGAATCGGCTGAGAGCGTGGTCTTTCCGGTTCCGGAGAGACCGAAGAAGAGAGAGACATCTCCCTCGTCGCCCTCATTCGCGCTGCAGTGCATGGAGAGGACTCCATCCCTGGGCATGAGGTAGTTCATCAGGGTGAAGACACCCTTCTTCATCTCTCCTGCGTATTCCGTGCCGAGAATCACCATCTCGTTGCGCTCAAAGCTGAGCGCGACATTCGTCGTGGTGTCGACTCCCTCTACGGAGGTGTCGGCATCAAGACCGCCGGCGTTGTAGATCGTAAAGTCCGGATCGCCGAAGGTGGCCAGCTCCTCATCCGTCGGACGGATAAGCATGTTGTACATGAAGAGCGCATGGTAGGCCTGGGAACAGACAATCCGGACCTTGAGGCGGTACTTGGGATCCCAGCCGGCAAATCCATCTACAACGTAGAGGCGCGGCTGGGCGGCGAGAAACTCGATCGCCGCGGCGCGGTTTGTCTCGAAGCTCGACTCCTCCAGGCCAATATTGACCGAGCCCCACCAGACGTCCCCCTCGCTGGCGGAATTTCTGACAACTCGTTTGTCCTTGGGAGAACGGCCGGTCTTAGCGCCTGAATTGGCGGCGAGGGCACCGGTTGAATTGATCTGCGCTCCCTCCAGGGATGTTCCAATCTCGTAAAGACGAGCCGGACGCAGATTCATATACTCTTCATTAAACTCGAGTTCGTTACCTTGCTCACCCATTGATCTAACTGAAACACAGCTCCCTGATAAGATTCTTGTATGACTGCTGGAAAGCCCCCTTCTCTATCCTATAGAGAGCTTCGAAATTAACTACCATAGAGACTTAGTCTGAAGAAATCAAGCCGTGCCCACCGGGCCGATTGGCTGAATAAATAAAGATCGCCCCCAAAACCGAGCCCCTATAGATCGACGCTAAACCTCGACAGCTGCTGCCGCTTCCCATAGGTACCCGTAATATCAAGCGATTCGGCATCTCCCTCGCGGCCGTATTCCCTGAGCCATTGCTGGCTGCGCTCGTAATAGGACTCAAAGTCACCGAATGACATCTCTTGCGCCCTGTAATGCTCTCGCCGAACGGTAAAAACCCGGCATAGAGGATCGCCCCGGGCGATCCGGATTTTCTCCGCCGACGGGTCAAGCTCGAGGACGCAATGCCAGGGGTAGGAGGCCGGGTACCAGTCCGTATCCACCAGGGCGCTCAGCACCTTGAAAGGTCGGGAAAGATTTGGAATGTCGCAGAAATAGAGCAGCTCATCGCTCTCGGTTCGCATGAAGAGCAGCGTCGAAACCTTGACCTGGTTCTTGATCTCCGGATAGACCTCCGGGGTAATCACGTGCGGCAGCATCTGGTCCTGCTCCCAGAACCAGGCATTTTCCTGGGTCAGGGGGGCACCCGGCCCATCAGCGGTGGCGGCATAATCCCAATCACTCTCCAGCGTGACAGGCGTATCCAGCCGCCAGCCGCCCTCGTGCCGGCTGAACTCCAGGTCACTCGGACAGAGAAGATCCCAGCCGAAGGAATTGGCGGCCCGCATCGGAGGGCACTCTTCAGGCCACCCCTTGCCGGGCTGTCGCTTGTGGTAAGCACCACGGGCTGGAGCGGGCGCGGGAACCTCCGAACAGAACTTGAAATAATGGAGCATCTGGATCTTCCTGAGAAAGTTGCGGCTGGATGACCGACCGGGCCGAGGAGCCCGCTGGAAAATTTACCCGCAGACGACAGCCCATGCGAGCAAGAAGGCTGAGCGCGGCCTTATTGCAGCCGGCTCCCTCTCTGATACACTGTCCTGCCTTATGATGAACAAAGGAACCCTCTCCAACCTGGTCTCCGGAACCCTGCTTCTAACGGGGCTCCTGCTGGCGGCAACGGAAACCGGCGCGGCGGCCAGCGACGTGATTCTCTCCATTGGACTCTTCGCGTTCAGCGGAGGCATCACCAACGCGCTGGCGGTGAAGATGCTCTTTGACCGGATACCCGGTCTCGCGGGTTCGGGAGTGATCCAGTCGCGGTTTACCGAGATCCGGGAGGAAATCAAGCGCCTCATCCTCGACCAGTTCTTCACCGAAGAAAACCTGCATCAATTTCTCCGCGAGAAGACCGCGGAGGTGGACCTCCTCTCCTATCTCAAGGGAGAGGATGGAGGCAACCCTGCCGTTACCTTTGTCGAAACGCAATGGGACCGGCTGACGCGTCCCGAGGTTCTTGATCCCCTGCTGGATGAGCAGGTGGAGAAAATCCTTGAGAGCTCGGCGCTCGGCGGATTGCTCAGCCTCGTGGGAAAAGACACGATCCTCGATATCGTCAGAACCTTTGTCGGATCTTTCACCGACTCGCTGAAGAAGAAGGTCCTCGAAACAGCCCGGGATTTCTCGGCCAATCCCTCAACGCTCGGACTCGAGCTCGATGTCGAACGCCTGGTAGCCGACATCCGCCGAGAGGTCGACAGCCTGCTCGAGCGACGCCTCGAAGACCTCAGCCCCCTGGATGTGAAACGCATTATCGAGGATGTGATTCGCAAACACCTCGGCTGGCTGGTTGTCTGGGGGAACGTGTTCGGCGGCCTCATCGGTCTCGGGGCCTACCTGCTCAGAGACCTCCTTCCCTGAACCGCGAACCGGATATCAGGGGCACAGCTCCGGGGAGGTGGCCAGGGGAGGGGTGAGGATCACATCTCCCTGGAAGAGGAATCGCAGCAGGATGATGGGGTCGGAGATGTCAAAGGCTTCATCTGCGTTCACGTCGAGAGCCGATGGGCAGGTCTCCCGTGTCAGGTCGCCCAGGAAAAGGCGACCCAGCATCAGGATGGGATCGGAGATGTCGAGGACGGCGTCGCCGTTGGAATCTCCGCGAACCCAGGCGCCATTTCCCGCGGTATAGAAAAAGCCCTCCTCGTCGAGGTAGCAGCCGGCCTCCGTACAGATCTCTACGCTGGCCGGCCCAGCCAGCTCACAGCCCGGCGCGACGACCTGCACAGTCTGGCCATCAGCGAGCATCTCAAACTCCGCCTCCCGGCCGCACACCCGCAACGAA
>CAUZHA010000051.1:0-29880 GCA_963579555.1 Planctomycetes bacterium UBA1146 | reverse complement strand
ACGGATTTGAACGACTCTCAAACCATGAGCTGGGACTCGCCTGAGCAGCGGCCCTGCCCACCTGCGTGAGGAACGCCCCCTTGATCATCAAGCTCGGCATTATCTTCCTCGTCTTTGCCGCGATCTTTTATTTTCCCCAGTACCTGCCCAGGCTCTTCCGATTCCTCGGCAAGAGAACAGGGCAGGCGGGGCGATTAGGCAAAGAGATGGTGACGGGGGTCGAGGTCCCCGACAGCGTGCTGGCCGAAATCGAGACCGCGACCGGCAAGATCCTGCTCGATAAGGCCCTCGCAACCCGGCCCCGCCTGCCCCGCTCGGACCAGACCGACGCTGTCGTCAGGCTTGGGGACCAGCTGGCCGCGCAGGCTCGCCGACAACAGATTCCCTACCGTTTCCTGGTTGTTAATGACCCCGCTCCCAATGCCTGCGCCATACCCGGCGGCAGCATCCTTGTCTCCCAGGTCCTGGTAGAGCTCTGCTCCAGCCGGGACGAGCTCGCGGGTGTTATTGCGCACGAGATCCAGCACATCGACTGCCGCCATGCTCTGAGCTCCCTGGCAAAAGATTTCGCGGCGAACAAGCTGCTGAACATTGGCGGCCCTATGTTGCGCAAGACCGCAGATCTCCTGGAGGTCGTGATCGACCGCGGCTACCAGCAGGAACAGGAATTCGAGGCCGACCTCGAAGGCGCCCGCCTGGCAGGGCGGGCCGGCTTCGATCCGGCCGGGCTGGCCAACCTGCTTGAAAAGCTCGGCATGCTCGAGCCGCTGGAGAACAGCCTGCGCATAGAGGAACTCCCCTACTTCAGCACCCACCCACCAATCCACGAGCGAGTCCGGAAGCTCCGCAAGCTGGCCGGCTGACAACCTTCCACAAGACTCCAGCCTGGTCCGGGTTCCCTACTTCTCGTAGGACCGCGTCGGCGAGCCCTGGTAGAGCTGCCTCGGCCGGGCGATGCGCTGGTCCTTGTCGCCGAAGAACTCGTTCCACTGCGACAGCCATCCCGAGGTCCTGCCGATAGCGAAGAGAACCGGAAACATCGGAGTCGGAAAGCCCATCGACTGGTAGATGAGTCCTGAGTAGAAGTCGACGTTCGGATAGAGCTTGCGGCCGACGAAGTACTCGTCCTCGAGGGCGATCTTCTCGAGCTCGAGAGCGATATCGAGGAGAGGATTCATCCCCTGGACCTCGAAGACCTCGTAGGCGAGCTTCTTGATGATCTTAGCCCTGGGATCGTAGTTCTTATAGACCCGGTGGCCGAAACCCATGAGGCGCATATCACCGTTCTTCACCTGCTCGATGAAGGCCGGGATGTTGTCCTTGTCGCCAATCTCGTCGAGCATCCTGAGCACAGCCTCGTTCGCTCCCCCGTGCAGGGGACCGTAGAGCGCCGCGGCCGCCGCGGCCAGGCTGGAATAGGGATCGCTGTAGGAGCTGCCGACTCCCCGCATCGCGCTGGTCGAACAGTTCTGCTCGTGGTCGGCGTGCAGGGTGAAGAGCACGTCCATGGCCCGCTCCAGGACCGGGTCAGGCGTATAGGAACCATCCTCGTCAGCAAAGATCATCTTCAGGAAATTCGCCGCGAAGCTGAGATTCGGATCGGGATCGGGGTAGGAAAGACCCGCGTTGCGCCGGAATGCGTAAGCTGAGAGAGTCGGCACCTTGCTCAGCAGCCTGTGGATCTGCTGCAGGCGGTTCTCCGGATCGGAAACATTCTTGGCCTCCGGATAATAGGTCGAGAGGCAGGCCACGCTGCTGATGAGCATCCCCATGGGATGCGCCTCAGGCAGGAAGCCATCGATGAACTTCTTCATGCTCTCATCGACAGCCATATTCCCACCGACGATACCGGCGAGCTGGTTCAGCTCATCTCCGCTGGGAAGCTCTCCGTGCAGCAGAAGGTGTGCAACCTCGAGAAAGCTGCTCTTCTCGGCAAGCTCTTCAATGGGGTAGCCTCTATACTCGAGAATGCCCTTGTCACCATCAATGTAGGTGATCGTGCTCCTGCAGGAGGCGGTATTGGTAAACGCGGGATCGTAGGTCATGAGCCCGAAATCATCATCAGGAGTCTTGATCTGCCTGAGAGCAATAGCCGGCAATGCGCCATCCACCAAGTCGATGTCATAGGACTCGCCCGTACGATGGTCGGTGATAGTTACGGCTTCTTTCGTCATCATAGAGCTACCTGAAGAGTATTGTTGAAGAAAAATGAAGGGCTTAAAATACAGCAATGACCGAAAAACATCTATGTCAAGAATGCCGGAAAACCTGCACTCTTGGATTCCGGGGCCGCCTCGGTTAGGCTTTGCCTCTCACCTCAATAGTCCACTGGAACCAATGACATGAGCACCGACGCAAAAACGGAAGCGGAATCCGCGACGGCCCCCGACCGCTTCCAGGAACTTATCGCGACGCTGGATGAATCCGGCGTGCCGGCCACCATCGAGCTTCTGGCCCAGACTCTCGAAAGCGAAAAAAAATTCCCCCAGCTCTTCGAGGCTCTCCTGATGAAAAAACGCCACCAGCTCGGGCTTGCGCTCGAGGGCAACGACTCGATCCGGGACATTCCCGAGGAGCACCGCCAGGAGGTCGAAGACTACTATGTCGAGGTCTGCCAGATCATCGGCGGACACCTGCTCGCCAATGACAAGATCGGCGCGGCCTGGCCCTACTTCAGGGCGATCGACGACCCGACAAAAATAGCCGAGGCCATCTCCGCATGGGAGCCGCCGGAGGACTGGGGCGAATACAAGGAAGACGATGAAGAAAACGACGATGACGACCTGGATGGAATCATCGAGGTCGCCTTCAACCAGGGCGCCCACCCGGTACGCGGATACGAGATGATCCTGTCGCACTACGGCACCTGCAGGGCCATCACCACCTTTGAGCACCAGTTCCCCTACCAGGGCGAGACCCGGGAGGCCTGCGGCAAGCTGCTCATCGACCAGCTCTACGGAGAGCTCCTCGACAGCCTGCGAAACGACATCGAAACCACCGAGAAGAAGGAACCGCCGAAGGACACTGACGTGGGAGAGCTCATCGCCGAGAGAGACTGGCTGTTCGAGAGCCTCGGCTACCACATCGACATCTCGCATCTCCAGTCCTGCGTCCGCGCCGCCGCCAGCCTCGAAAACCCGGAGACGATCCGCAAGGCCATCCAGATGTGCGACTACGGGCGGCGCCTCGGCCGGGACTACCAGGTCACCGAGCGCCCTCCATTCGAAGACTTCTACAACGACTACCGCATCATGCTGCGGGCTCTCGCGGGGGAAGGCATCGATGGCGCCGTTCGCTACTACACCTCAAAAGTGGAGCGCGGCGGAACAGACGAAGAGGGTAACAACTTTCCTGCCGAGGTCCTCACTTTCCTGCTCGCGAGGGTCGGGCGTCCGAAGGATGCCATCGCGACCTACGCCGAGCACCTCAAGGATGTCCCCGGCCCCCTGTCCATCTGCCCCAGCCTGCTGCACCTGAGCGCCCAGGCGGAGGACTACTCGCAACTCCTCGATATTGCCCGGGAGAAGGATGACCTGCTGCAATTCGGCCTGGGGCTGGTCAAGCGAGCCTCGGCCGATGCGCAGGAAGCGGCCGAGGCGCAGGAGGGCTGAGCGGTTGCTGAAGCGCCAGTCACTGCCGGCGCCGGAAGCCTTCATCTTCGACCTCGACGGAACCCTGACCATCCCCCAGCTTGATTTTGAGGTGATCCGCAAGGAGATGGGAATCGCCGCCGGCCCCATCCTTGAAGAGCTCGAGCTCCTCGATGACGAGACGGCCGCGCGGGCCCGGAAGGTCCTCGAGAAACACGAAGAGCAAGCCGCCTCCACAGCCGTCCTGCAAGAGGGAGCGAGGGAGGTCCTCGCGGAGCTCAGAAGAAGAAAACTGCCAACAGCCATCCTCACCCGTAACAGCCGCCAGTCTCTCGATACTATACTTCAGTTGCACAGGCTCGAGATTGACACCTCCCTCAGCCGTGACGAGGCCCCTGTGAAACCTTCGCCGGAAGCGGTGCTGATCCTCTGCGATAAAATGGGCGTAGCTCCTGTAAAAACCTATGTCATCGGTGATTACATCTTCGATATCGAGTCTGCACGGAACGCCGCGGCGGTTTCTGTGCTGCTGCTGAATTCAAAGAATTCAATGTTTTCGGAACAGGCAGACCTTAAAATTGCCAACCTGATGGAAATTCTCGACTTCCCGAATCGAAGCCGGGAAAAAACTGCTTGAAATTAGACCCCAAACACGGTCTTTTTGTTCGTTTCATGCGGTGTTTCATTGCCGCAAAATCACACAACCAGAGAAGCTTCTTCAATATGGGACATTACACAGGTCCAAAAGCCCGAATCAACAGAAGGCTGGGACTGGATATCTATGATTCCGCGGGCGCCCTGCGCGCCACCCACCGTCGTCCTCAGCCCCCCGGTAAGCAACCGACCAGGAGGAGACGGCCTACCGATTATGCACGGGCCCTGATAGAGAAGCAGAAGATTCGTCACTACTACGGACTCAGCCAGACCCAGCTCGAGCGGTTCTTCAAGATCGCCAAGAAGCAAGGCGGCAACAAGGGTCAAAACCTCCTGCTGCTTTGCGAGCGCAGACTCGACAACGTAATCAGCAGGTCGGGGCTCACCACCACCAGGGCGCAGGCCCGCCAGGCGGTAGCCCACGGCCACTTCATGGTCAACGGCCGCAAGACCGACATCCCCAGCTACATCTGCAAAACCGGTGACACCATCCAGGTGCGCGCGAGGGAAAACCTCCAGAAGATCTATTCCAAGCGTATCGAAGGAAACGATGCTCCGGAATGCACCTTCATCGCCATTGAGCCGGCTGAGATGATAGCCAAGATCGTGAGCGATCCGAGCCCCGAGGACATCGGAGTCCCGGTGAACATCAACCAGGTGGTCGAGTTCCTGAGCCGCTAGGCTCCGTCTCCTTGTCTGGTACAGGCTTCCAGACGGAAGGGTCTATTGCGTACAATAGGCTCTTTGATTTCCGTATCTGAAGGCTGCTACCAGAGGTACCCCATGAACCGACGCGTATTCTTTCTCTGCGCCGCCCTGCTTGCGATCCCCGCGACAGCGCCGGCACAGAACGTCGACGTCAAAGTACATACACTTGAGAACGGGCTGAAGGTGCTCATGGTTCCCCGCCGGGGCGACCCCAACATCACGGCCGGCTGGATCGCCAAGGTCGGCTCTGTAAATGAGCGCCCTGGAATCACCGGCATCGCCCACCTCTTCGAGCACATGATGTTCAAGGGGACCCGTACGATAGGCACCTCCGACATCGACAAGGACCTGCAGACTCTCGCCCGGCTCGATGTCATCAAGGGCGAGATGCGGAAGGAGGAGAATGCGCTCGCTCGACGGCTGCGCGTAGGCGAGATCTCCGATACGCGCGACCCGAAGGTCCGCTCCGCCAACCACCAGGAACTGCGAAAAAAATTCGAGGCGCTCCTCAAGGCCCAGAAGGCCAACATCGTCAAGGACGAGTTCGACAAGATCTACAAGGGTAACGGCGCCTCGGGAATGAACGCCGGGACCTCCTACGATTTCACGATCTACTTCGTGAACGTGCCTGCCAACAAGCTCGAGCTGTGGTTCTGGATGGAGTCCGACCGGCTCTTGAATCCGGTCTTCCGCGAGTTCTACTCCGAACGGGACGTGGTCCGCGAGGAGCGCAGGCTGCGAGTGGAGAGCACCCCCACGGGTAAATTCGAGGAGCAGTTCGACGCTCTCTTCTGGGGCTCCTCCACCTACAGCTGGCCGGTGATCGGCTGGCCGAGCGACGTGGAGGGAATCACCAGAGAGGAGGCGCTGTCTTTCTACGGAGTCTATTACGCCCCGAACAACCTCACCGCCTGCCTGGTGGGCGACTTTGAACCGGAGCAGGCCAGGAAGCTGGCGGAAAAATATTTCGGCCGTCTCAAGAGGGGTCCGAAACCTCCGCCGGCGGTGCGCACGACCGAAATCAAGCAACTGGCGGAAAAAAAGATGACCGGCTACGCCGAGACCAAGCCGCAGGTGCGGTTGCGCTACCACTCGGTGGCCGACGGGCATGTCGACGAGCCGGCGCTGGTCGTCCTGCAGGACATCCTGAACGGGCGAACGGGGCGGTTCTACAAGTCCCTGGTGCTCGACAGGAAGATCGCGACCTCGGCCGGGGGCGGACAGGAAGGGCGCAAATACGAAGGCTATTTCGAGGTCTCCGCGACCGCAGCCGAGGGCCACACCCCGAAGGAGGTCCAGGGGGCCCTGGAGACGATTCTCGAGGAGCTCAAGGAGAAGGACGTAGGCGCTCGCGAGCTGCAGAAGGTGAAAAACCAGCGCGCCGCCAGCGAGTTCCGCAAGCTCAGAAGCAACTTCTCCCTCATGCTCCAATTGCTGCTCCGGGATTCCTATCGGGGCTGGAAAACGATCAACACCGACCCTGCCCTGCTGCAGGCTGTCACCGCGGCTGACATCAGGCGCGTCGCCGCGAAATATTTCACCCGCGAGAACCGCGCCATCCTGGTCTTCCACACGAAGGAGAAGCCTGCCCCTGAAAAGGAAGCGGCCCCGGAAAAGGTGGATCCTGACCTCGCGGGGCTCTCCCCGGAGGAAAGGCAGAAGGCGACGCTGCTCAAGAAGAACCTGCCCGCCATGGACCGTGCGACCACGGAGAAGCTGCGGGAGGACATCTCCACCGGCCTGCTGAACGCACCGAAGGAGAGCCGGGTTCTCCTCAAGGCTCTTTTGAAGATCATCGACAGGCACCTCGAGGGGAAGGAATAAGCAACATGAAGCATCCCACCGACAGAAACCAACGACAGAACAAGACCAGCGCGCTCCGGCGCTGGCTCTCGCTCCTGGCGCTCGCCGGCATCCTGCCGACAACAGCCTGCGCCACGGCCCCCGGGGAACCGGATATCGCGCCCCATCCCACCCAGCTGAAGTTCTCAGAGCTTAGCTTCACTCCGCCCGAGGCAGCCGGGGCGAGGAGCGTGCTCTCCAACGGAATACCGGTCTATGTGGTTGAAGACCCCAGCCTTCCACTCGTAGACCTGCAGGTGATCATCAGGGTTGGAGCCTACCTCGCACCGGCGGGGAAAGAAGGTATCGCCAGGGCGGTGGGCAGCCAGATCAGGGCCGCTGGCGTCGAGGGCAGGAGCCCCGAAGCCTTCGACGAAGAGGTCGCCTTCCTCGCAGCCGACATGAGCACCTCGATCGGGAACACCCAGGGAAGCGCGAGCTTCAACTGCCTGACCAAGGATCTCGAGCAGGTAATGGAGCTGTTCTTCCACATGCTGCGAAATCCCGCCTTCGACCAGAAACGGCTCGAGATCTACCGCAGCCAGGTGCTCCAGGACCTCGCGCGCCGTAACGACTCGACGGACTCCATCGAGAGCAGAGAGTGGCAGCGGCTGCTTCGCGGCCCCGAACACTTCACCAACGACAAGGTAACCAGGGCCGGGGTCGAGGGAGTCACCCGCAAAGACCTCACGGCCTTCCATCGAAAACATTTCCATCCCGGCAACTTCATCATCTCCGTCTCGGGAGATGTGAAGCGTGAGCGCGTGCTGACCCTGCTGGAAAAACAGCTCGCCGGCTGGAAAAGCCAGGGCGGTGAACCAGCGAAGATTCCCGCGCCCGGAGCCCCCGCGAGTCCCGGGGTCTACATGGTCGACAAGCCCGACGTCAACCAGGGGCGGGTCGGCATCGGACACATCGGAGTCAGGAGAGATCATCCGGACTATTTCGCCCTGCGCGTGATGAACCATATCCTCGGCGGCGGCGGCTTCGTCTCCCGCATCATGTCGCGGGTCCGGTCCGATGAAGGACTCGCCTATACGGCCCGGTCGAGCTACGACTTCGGTGTCTACTACCCTGGAATCTTCCGCGCCTACTTCCAGTCCAAGAGCGAATCGGTGGCTCATGCCGCCACCCTGGTGCTCGAGGAGATCGAGAAAATCCGTACGACGCAGGTCAAGAAGGCGGAGATCGACAACGCGCGAAACTACATGATCGAGGTCTTCCCGCGCTTCTTCGCAAGCGCCAGCCAGGTGGCCGGGACCTTCGCCAACGAAGAATTCACCGGCCGCTCCAGCGACTTCTTCGCCACCTACCGTGACCGGATCAGGACGGTAACGCCGGCAGAGATCCTGCGCGTGGCGAAAAAACACCTCGTTCCGGAGAAGCTCATCATCCTGATCGTGGGCAACTCGAAGGACATCCTTGCCGGGGATCCCGACAAACCCCAGTTTTCGATCAAGAAGCTCGCTGGAGGAATAACCATCGAGGCGATTCCCCTGGCCGACCCCCTCACGCTGAAACGCGAATAAGCCAAACCTGAGAAACCGGAGAAAGTACCATGAAACGCGATCTCTCAAGACGCCGCTTCCTCGGCGCAGGCGCCGCCGCCGCCGCCGCCGCCGTACCGGCCGCCTCGAATCTCGAGGCCATCGAGCCAGCCCCACCGGCGAAGCCGGTCTCTATTTCGAGCGCCAACGGACTTGCGACAACCAAGAGAGCCGTGAAGCTGATGAACGCGAAGGAGGACACCCTCGAGGCCGTCATCAGCGGGGTGAACATTGTCGAGGTGGACCCGAAGGACATGTCCGTGGGCTACGGAGGACTGCCGAACGAGGATGGAATCGTCGAGCTCGATTCCTGCTGCATGCACGGCCCCAGCTGCAACGCAGGCTCGGTAGCCTCGATCAGGGACATCAAGCTGCCATCACGCGTCGCCCAGCTGGTGCTCAAGAGAACCGATCACGTGATGCTGGTGGGAGAAGGAGCGCGGCGATTCGCCCTGGCCCACGGCATGAAGGCGGAGAACCTTCTGACCGACGCGGCGCGGCTGGAGTGGCTGAAGTGGAAGGAGAGCCTCTCCGACAAGGACGACTGGCTCTCGCCGAAGGAGGCGGAGACGGGACACGAGGCCCGGCCTACCGGAACCATCACCTGCCTCGGTCTCAACCCGGCCGGAGAGCTCTCCGGGGTCACGACGACCAGCGGGCTGGCCTACAAGATCCCGGGCCGGATCGGAGACTCTCCGATCATCGGCGCGGGCCTCTACGTTGACAACGACGTCGGCGCCTGCGGCGCAACCGGGCGCGGCGAGGCGGTCATCATCTCCTGCGGCTCCCGGATCGTGGTGGAGAACATGCGCCATGGCATGAGCCCCGCCGCGGCGGTGAAGGATGTCCTGAAGAGGATCGTCAAGCAGACTGTCGACCCGAGGCTGCTCGACAAGAAGGGCCGCCCGGACTTCGAGGTGGTCCTCTATGCCCTCAGAAAGGATGGCAAGCACGCCGCCGGCTCGATCTACAAGGGAAGGCAATACGCTGTCAACGAGGGCGGCGGAAGCCAGCTCCTTGACTGCGTCCACCTCCTTGATCGCTGAAAAGACCCTGCCGAAGACAGGGCCTATTCAGCGGTCTGCCTCCAGGAGGCGCCGCGGACCCTGTAATACAGCAGGTGCTGGGTCTGGTTGTAAAAAACCACGGTGTCGATAAGAACCGCGCGCGCCGCGGCTACCGCCCGGATGGCCTCGAGCACCTCCAGCTGAATCACGTCACCCGCCTCGAAGCGGGCCTCGACGAGCTTCAGGGTCTCTCCTGCAGCCGCGACTCCCTTCGTGGCGGCTTCTATTCTCCCAAGGAGACTTTTCGACCTCTCCCAGCCGACCACGACCTCGGCGCTCACCTGCTCACGCGTCCTGGCCGCCTGCAGGCCGGCCTCAAGGGCCTCTGCGCGCGCCTTCCGCTTCCTGGCCCGGTCTCCAAGCCCCAGCCCCCTCAGGTTCCAGGACAGCCCCGCGGCGAGATCCGTACGATCCCCCAGCCCGCCGAAAAGGCCGCCGTTACCGGGACCTCCGCCGTAGGCCCCATGGCCGGCCGAAGCGTAGATGTCGGGAGTCCAGGGGCCCCAGGTCGCGGCGTTCTCCATCTCCCGGGCCGCCCGGTTCAGAGCCCGCATCTCGGCCAGGTCAGGACTGGCCGCAAGCGCCGAATCAAGAAGGTCCGCCAGGCTGCGATCCGCGCCCACCAGCCCCAGGGGCTGAATGTCCTTCGTCTCAGGAATGAGCGGAATCTGGGGCGGTAGCCGCAGCCAGGTCGCGAGCCTGATTCCAGCGCCTCTGAGCCCCTCCCTGGAGGCGAGGAGCGCCTCCTGGTCCCGGGCCAGCTCGGCACGAGCCCTGGCGAGTTCAACCCCGAGCACAGCCTGTAGCTCTGCGGCCCCCTCCTGCAGCTTGACCTGTTCCCGGGATCTTTCGACAGCCTCCTCGGAGACAGCCACCAGTCCGCTGGCACGCACCAGCTCGAGGTAGAGGATCGCCGAGTGAACGACGGCCTCCGCTCTTGTCCGCCGCGCCTTCTGCTCCGCGGCCTCCTCCAGCTGGAGGGCCCGCAGATGCTGGAAGCGGGCCTCGACGGGATCCAGCTGAAGAGAGAGCTCCGGGCCTGCCCCGAAAGATGACATCGGCTGTTCGGCGACCTCGCCGACAGAGTCCTGGCGAAGACCGTCATGACGCAGGTAGTTGAAGCCGAGCCGCAGATCGGGAAGATATCTGGAAAAGGCCTCGTCGGTGCCGGCCCGTCTCGCCTCCAGGCGGGTTCGCATGACCGAGATGTCGATGTTCTCGGCGCCCGCCAGACGCATGGCGCTCAGAAGGTCAAGGGTCATCGGCTTGTCCGGACCGGAAGCCGCCCGGCGCGGAGGCGGTGACTCCGACGCGCCGGAATCTTCAAGAGGATA
The DNA here is from genome assembly GCA_963579555.1 of Planctomycetes bacterium UBA1146. GTDB lineage: Bacteria > Planctomycetota > UBA8108 > UBA8108 > UBA8108 > UBA8108. The sequence goes on along the minus strand of CAUZHA010000051.1, from coordinate 19,138 downwards.
GAAGGTGTAGTCATCCCGGGTCGTGTAACTGCCTGAACAACCACAGATACCGAGAAGTGCGGCCAGGGCGAGATGTCTCATTTCTCCCCTCCTATGCTCACCTTCTCACCACCCCTCAGGTCGGCGCCGCCGCGCACCACGACCCATAGCCCCTCCAGCTTTCCGTTTCCGAGGGGGCTGACCTCGATGTTCCGGCCATCGGTCGCCCCGGGGGTCACATCGAGACGCCTGACGACATCCTCCCCCGAGCTCCTGCTGACCACGAAGACATGGGGCCTTCCTTTGCGAGGAGCGCGAAGGGCGGTATTCGGTATGACTAAGGACCGGACGATGTCATCCGTTGGCGCGATCGAGAAGCTCGCCTTGCCGAAATAGCCCGGCCGCAGATTGAGAGAGCTGTTGTCGAGCTCAATCTCCGCGAGCATATGGTGGCTCTGCGGATGAAGGGACATGGCGAAATGAGCCGCCCCTCCAGCCAGGTCGGCCGGAGAAAGCTCGAACTCCTCCCCAGAGGCACCCAGGGTGATCTTCACACCCAGGCCGCCCCTTCCCCAGGCGGTGAGGACGAGCTTCGCATCCTGCTCGGGAATCTCGATCCTGCAGCGCAGCCTGTCGTCTTGCTCGAGGGTCAGCAGCTCCGTGGCGACGCCGGCAAGACCCCCGTGGGCAAGGGCGCCGGGATCAATCCTGCGTTCTGTCACGACGCCCTTGAAGGGCGCCTTGATGTTCCCGAACCCGACCAGCACGCGAAGCTTCTGGACCTTCGCCTCCGCCTCCACCTTTTTCGCCTCGGCGGCCGCCACCGCGGCCTCAGCCAGCTTCAGCTGCGCATCGGCCTCCTCCAGCTGGAAGCGTGTTCGGCTCTTCTTCTCAAAGAGGCTCTTGGTCAGGTTGTAGCGAATCTCCTCGAGTCTCATGTTCGCGCGGGCATGGCTCAGGTCCGCGTCGGCGCTGTTCACCCTCGCGTCGGCCGCCGCAAGATCTGCCTCGAGTTCCGGAACCGCGACCACCAGCAAGGGGGCTCCCTTGATCACGCGATCGCCAATATCGACGTGAACCTCGCTGACAAACCCCGTAACCATGGATCTCACCAGGACCCTGGCATACGGCAGCAGAATGGCGGCCTGCTCAATCGGCTTCCGCAGGCTCTTGCGCACAACCTGGGCGACGCTCACCCGGCTTGCCTGCGCCGGCAGAGCGGAAGCCAGCGCGAGCTGGATGGTCAGCAGCCCCCCCAGGCAGCAGCCGGCCCGTGTAAAGATCCGTTTCGACATCTTGATCAACCTTTCAGTTAGCGACCCCGGCCGGGCAGCGGCCCGGAGCCGGGGTGTTTCATGGCTCGAGTTCGACCTCCCTGCTGAGCTCACGTTTTGCCAGCAGGCAGTAGAGAGAGGGCATCACCAGCAGGGTCAGCACCGTGGCGGCGGCCACGCCGCCAAGAATGGTACGTGAAAGCGCCGCGTTGGCTCCTCCGCCCTGCCCCCCGAAGAAGGCCATGGGTATCAGGGCCAGCACTGTCGTCAGGGAGGTCATCAGGATCGGCCGCAGGCGGACCACGGCCGCCTCGATAATCGCCTCCTCGATCCCGGCGCCTTCCCCTCTCCTCCGGTTGGCAAAATCAACCAGGAGGATGCCGTATTCGACAACCAGTCCCGCCATCAGAAGGATCCCCATGAAGGACTGGATATTCAGGGTCGTCCCTGTCACCAGCAGCATCCAGCCGACACCGATCAGCCCAAGCGGCACCGACAGCAGGATCACCAGGGGCTCCCGCAGCGATCTGAAGAGTACCACGAGGATCAGGTAGATAATGATCGCCGCGAGGATGAAGCCGAAGCTGAAGCTCTTCAGGGATTCCTGGAAAGTTCCGTACTCACCAGCCTGGATCACATCGAACTTGGCCGGGTCAAAATTATCTTTTCCCTTGAGCTCAGGAAACTCTCCGGACCTGGCCCGGGCGATCACATCGTCCACTCCTGTCGCCACCGTGCCGAGATCGTAGCCCTCCTTGACATTGACGAAGATGTCCACCTGGCGGGTGATGTTCAGATGGGTGATCTCAGCCGGCGCCGAGGTCTGGCGGAAGGTCGCGATATCCTTCAGAGAGACCGGCACCTTGCGCTTCTCGCTGTTGATCGGCAGGTCCATCAGGGTCTCCATGCCATCGATGGCCTCCTCGCGGTACTGGACCCCGATGAAATAGTGGTTGCCGTTGTTCTCATCGATCCAGAAGGCCGGGTTGAAGTTGATGCTCGAATTCGTCGCGGTAACGATGTTGCGAACGATATCTTCCTGGGTCAGACCGTAGAAGGCCGCCTTCTCGCGGTCGATATCGATCGCGATCTGGGGATAGTCGATCTTCTGCTGGATCCTGACGTCGACCGCCCCCTCCACCCTGGCCAGCCTTGCCCTGAGCTTGCTGGCTATCTCGTGGGCCTTGTCATAGCCCTTGGTTCCTTCTACCCGGACATTGATTGGAGAGGGCAGGCCAAAGTTAAGAGCCGTGGTGAGCATTCCCGCCGTGTCGAAAGAAAACTCGATTCCAGGAAACTGCTTCGGCAATTCTTCCCGCAGCCTGGTTACGCAGGCCTCCGAGCCGAGCTTTCGGCCATCCTTGAGCTGCACCAGGACAAAGGCATCCATCGGGCCGGAGTTCCAGGTATAGGCCGCCGGCCAGTCCATCAGGACTCCGATATTGCTGATGACCATCTCCACGTTGGGGTGGGAGGAAAAATCAAGACCGGCGCTGTCCTCCGCTGCGTTGGCTACGGCGCCGCCTTCTCCGCCTCTGAGGGTCTCCTCGATAGCCTTCTCCACACCGCCCAGGATCGCCTCGGTAGTTTCGATCCGGGTACCCGACGGAGCGCGGACAAAGATGGTGAACTGCCCCTGGTCGAGCCTCGGAAAGAGCTCCCTGCCAAGAAAGCTGAAGGGAACCAGGGTCAGGAGGAAGAGAGCGAGAGCCGCTCCCACAGTGTACCAGGGTTTCCGGGTGTACTTCCGGACAACCGCTTCGTACCAGTTCTGCATCCTACCGCCGCCGGATGCAGGCTCACGGGCCGCAGGGGCGGAGGCCGCGCTGGCAGGTTCATCCGTCGATCCGGCTTCAAACCCCGGGAGGGGCACGGGCGGGGGCACGGGCGCCGCAGCCCGGGCTTCTTCCTCTGCGCTCCCGGCACGCAGGAAGGTGGCCGCGAAGGCAGGGATGATCAGCATCGCCATGACATAGGAGAAGAGCATGGCGAAGATCACCGTAACCGCCAGTGGGGCGAAGAGGAACTTGGCCATGCCGGTGAGGAATACGACCGGAAAGAAAACCGCGATAAAGGTAAGCGTGGAGACGAGCACCGGCGTGGCGACCTCTCTCGCTCCATCCCAGGCCGCCGCGAGCGGCGTCTTGCCGCCGCGAAGATGCCGTAGGATGTTTTCCATGATCACCACCGCCTGGTCGACCATGACCCCCACCGCCAGCGCGATCCCGCCCAGCGTCATCACGTTGATGGTCTGCGAACTGAAGGATAGCCCGATGAAGGTCCCGAGCACAGCTAACGGCACGGTCACGAGAACCGCGACCGAAGGCAGGAAGCTCCGCAGAAAACCAACGATGACAAGAGCCGCGAAAACGGCGCCGATAATGGCGGCCAGGCTCAGCTCGTTGATGGCGCTCTTGATGACTGTTGACTGGTCAAAGACCACCTTGAGATCCACCGGCTCGGTCAGCCTGGACTGGATCGGATCGAGCAGATCCTTGATGGACTGCACGATCGCGAGACTGTTCTCTCCAGGCTGGCGGTAGATAGGGATATAGACCTGCCGACGGCCATTGATACGAACGACGTTGGTCTGGATCTGGCTCGAGTCCTCCACGTTCCCCACATCGCGAAGATAGATGGGACGGCCATCCTTGAACTTGATCGGCACATCATCCAGCTCCGCCACATCGTGCACCATCCCGTTGGCGCTGAGCTGGAAGTCAAGATCGCCAAGCTTGGCGTTTCCCGTGGGAATCAGCGTGTTCCACTTCCCGATAGCGTCAACCACGTCAAGGGGATCCAGTCCGCGCGAATGCAGCTTGTCGCGGTCCACATAGGCCAGGATACGCCGCAGCTTTCCGCCGTAGACAGCGGGCGCGATGACGCCCTGAATCGACTGAAGCCGGTTTCGCAGCTGATAGTAGGCTATGTCGTAGAGCTCCTTCTCGGTCATCGCCTCGTCATTCGAGGAGACGCTGACGAGACACAGCGGCGTCATCGCCGTTGGGTCAAAGGGCATCACCATCGGCGGAATCGTGCCCGGAGGCAGGTAGAACATGTCGCTCATGGCGTAGGAGGTGACCTGGCTCATCGCCGTATCCAGGCTGATCCCTTCCCTGAAAAAGTCCTTCACGATGCAGACGCCGAGCATCGCCTTGGCCTCCTGGTGCTCGATTCCAACCGATTGACCCGTCCACCGCTCCAGGCGGCTCATGATGTCACGTTCCATCACCTCCGCCGGCATTCCAGGGTAGAAAGTGACGATCTGGACCGCCGGGGTGTCAAACACGGGCAGGAGATCGCTCGGTATTCTGCTGAGCGCCACCACGCCGATCACGACCACCAGCAGAGCTACCACCAGAACGAGGTAGACATTGCGCAGAGCAACCCTGATAAAACCGTGAAGAGGATTCATAACTTCAAACTTCAAAATGAAATAAATCAAACCGGCCCTGACGGGACAAGCCTCGTGAAAAAGGCACCAACTAATCTCTCTAACCCTGAACTTCGAGTCAACCGCAACTGCTTCAAAGGAGCGTTATCGGTACTGCCAGGGCGTTTTCGAACCAATTTCACGTCATTCACAACACCTCAACAAAATTTCAAAGAGCGGCAGCACAGTCTTCTTTGAAGACAACATAGCTGGCTATAATGTGGGTTTCCCCCCGCCGGACTGTACCGGCAGATGTCAGCAACCCCCCTGGTAGAGACTGCGGCTTGACCTTCTATAAAAGACTCCTGATCCTGTCCGCTCTCCTTGCCCCCCTCTGCGCCTCCTGCCGGCAGCAGCCGCCGGAAATCCAGCAGGATGGTCTGGCTGAAGAGAAGACCGCGGCCAGGCCCGCCTACGCGGGCTCCCTCTCCTGCAAGCGCTGCCATGACAGGGAATACGTGAAATGGATGAATTCGCACCACGCGCTGGCAGAGGTTCCCTTCGACCCGAAGAAACACGGCCCGGCCTTTGAGCCCGGGCAGACGGTCCGTCACGGAAAACGTGAATCGGTCGTTGGAAAGAAGGACGGAAAATACGCTGTCATCACCGAGGGAGCGGATGGAAAGGTCACCCCCTTCACCCCGCTGCGGGTCATCGGAAAGAGCCCCCTCTGGCAAGCGGTCGTACCCGGAGAACGCGGACGCTACCAGGTCATGGCCCTGTCCTACGACCCCCATAAGCATGAATGGTTTGACGTCTACGGCGACGAGGACCGCCGGCCGCATGAATGGGGCTTCTGGGCGAACCGCGGCATGACCTGGAACTCCATGTGCGGCAGCTGTCACACCACCGATTACCATAAGAACTACGACTCGGAGACGGACACCTATGACACGAAGTTCTTCGAGCTCGGCGTCGGCTGCGAGGGCTGCCACGGCCCCTACAAGGATCACATCATGCGAATGGAAGCCGAGGGCAAAACCGGAGCCGGCGGCTCATCCGATGTCGCCGTAAGCTGGCCGCCGAAGTCCTTCCTCGAAAAACGCCCCGAGGGACAACCCGCCATCAGCGGCAAGGAGAGAACCCGTCTCGACGTTATCCTCGACACCTGCGGCTCCTGCCACGCCCGGAGAGTCGACCTGACCGGCAGGTTCCGCCCGGGGGACAAGTTCCTCGACCACTACCGCCCGGTGATCCCCGACGAGAGCGATGTCTACTACGAGGACGGCCAGGTTCACGAGGAGGACTACGAATACACCTCCTTCATCTCCAGCCGGATGCACGATATGGGAGTGCGCTGCATTCACTGCCACGACCCGCACACCTCCAAGCTGAGAGCCCAGGACAACGACCTCTGCCTTGGCTGCCACCAGGGCAAGATTGATCCCGCCACCCACTCGCATCACGACGTCGCCCAGGCCGGCGGCAAATGCGCCAACTGCCACATGCCGCTGACGACCTACATGCAGCGTCATCCGCGCCGCGACCACGGATTCACGATCCCCGACCCCACGCTGACGCGGGATTACGACATCCCCAACGCCTGCAACCGCTGCCATACCGACAAGAAAACCGGCTGGGCCGTCGAGTGGACCGAAAGGTGGTATGGAAAACGAATGAACCGCCACACCCAGCGGCGCGCCCGCGCCCTCGCCGAGGCGAGACGAGCCAAGGATGGCGCTGACGAGGACCTCACGGCTCTACTGGCCGTCGAGAACTCCAAGTTCTGGAGGAGCGCGGCCCTGGGACTGAGCGGTCCCTGGCTGCAGCGCAACCCCGACCTGCAGAAGGTCCTCTTTGACTCCCTGGCAGACGAAGACCCCCTGCTTCGCACCACCGCCGCCAGGATGACCGAAACGCTGCTGGCCGACCAGGCCCTCCCACCGCAGATCAGGGGCAATATTGAGGCCATGCTCTCCAGGCTGCTCAAGGACCCTGTCCGCGCGGTTCGAATCGATGCCGCGTGGACGCTCAGGAGAACACTCTCCCGCTACAGCGATGTCGGCCGCGAGCTGAACGACTACCTGCTCTACAACAGCGACCAGCCCACCGGCGCCCTCCAGATAGGAGTCTACCACCTCGACGGACCGAGCTCCGGAGGTGTCGACAAGGCCATCAAGTGGATGCAAAAGGCCATCAGCTGGGACAGGAACTCTCCCTTCCTGCACCAGTCCCTCGCCATCGCCTACAGCCGAAAGGGACAACAGAAAGAGGCGATCGAGAGCATGGAGCGCGCCCATAAGCTCGAGCCTCAGCAGGTGATGTACGCCTACAACCTCGCCCTCGGTCTCTCTGAGATGGAGCGCTTCGAGGAGGCCGAAAAATACCTCGAGCTCACCGTCCAGCTCGATGCGGAATTCACCCGCGCCTGGTACAACCTGGCGCTGGCCCGCAATCGTCTCGGCAAGAACCAGGAAGCCATCGATGCCCTGCTCAGGGTTGAAGAGATCGAGCCCCGAAACGTCGACTACATCTACACCCGCGCCACCATCCTGCGGGACATGGAGCGGTACCAGGACGCCCTCAACACGGTACGACAAGCCGAGAAGCTGGCTCCCGGAGCGCCCCTGCTGCTCCAGTTCCGCTCAAGCCTGCACAAGGCGCTCGGGCAGGAAGATGAGGCCAAGGCGGCCTGGGAACAATACCGCCAGGCCGAGGCTCTCCAGCGCTTGCAGAGCCAGGGAGGAATCCCCGGGCTGGAGCGTCCCTGAGAGGCCGGGTCCCCTCAATTCACCGGAAAGCGGGGTTCTTCTCCGTTGAGAATGCGAACGATGTCCTCGACGACCATGGAGCAACCGTAGACTCCCTCCCTGCTGAAGCCTGCCCGATGCGGCGTCACCACTACATTGGGCAGCTCGAAGAGAGGATTGTCGGCCGTGGGCGGCTCCTCCTCGTAGACGTCCAGGCCGGCCCCGGCGATGCCGCCGTTCCTGAGAACCTCCACCAGGGCCGCCTCGTCGACCACAGAGCCTCTCGACACATTGATGAGATAGGCTCCGGGCTTCATCTTTGACAGGGCTTCCGAATCGATCAGGTGCCGCGTGTTATCGGACAGGTTTACGTGCAAGGTCACGATATCGCTCCGCCCAAGGAGCTCATCAAGCTCCACGCGTTCGGCCCCAAGCTCCGCCTCGGCCTCGGTGTTGACAAACTGGTCGTGGTAGAGAATCTTCATATCGAAGCCGAGCCTGGCTGTGCGGGCCACCCGCAGGCCGGTCCGCCCCAGGCCGATGATTCCAAGCGTCTTGCCGAGCAGCTCGAAATCAGGGTTGTTGGAGGGCTGTCGAAAGACCGCCGCGCGAGCCTCCCGATCGCCGGCTACCACCCGGCGAACCAGCGCCAGCATCATCATCATGGTGTGCTCGGCTACGGGCTGGATGATCGACAGCGGAGTGTTCACCACCCGGACCCCGTGGCGGCCCGCGGCTTCGAGGTCGACATTGTCGTAGCCGACGCCCATCCTGCCAATGACCTTCACCTTCGGGGCCATCTCGAAAAAAGCCTCATCGAAGGGCAGCGACGCGTTGGCGACGACACCGACGCAGTCGCGGGCAGCCTCGAAGCTGCCCTCTACATCCGCCTCGGGGACGTACACCGGCTCCAGGCCGTTGTCCTCGAGTATCTTCAGCGCATCCGGATGCGCCTCCGCGTTGATCAGTACGCGATTCATCGTTGCCTCCACCTCTCCTTGAACACCTTGCGCGATCCGCAAACTATACTTCCGGCGGTGGCTGCGGGAAAGACCGGATTGCCTCAGAAGCTGCCGCGGCCGCCAGGAAGGAGGCGGTAGAATCCGACGAAGGCGGCGATGAGGAGAATCGGGAGGAGACCCATATAGCGGGCGTAGGGATTCTTTCCGACGGTCCCCATGATTTCCTCCGCCACCGTATCGAGCTCGTATTCCGGCTGCGAAGGCGCGCTGAAGGTGAAGAGGTGCCCGGCTGTTCCATCGACGATGTACTGCAGCTGGTCGAACATCCCATCCCCTGTCTGCAGGGTGCTGGCCACGCGAAAAACCGGCAAACCGCCGCGCTCGGCGACCTCGACCCGGTCGAGACGATAGTCCAGGATGGCGGGATCACGCCGCAGCTCGCTTTCGATTCCTTCCTGGATCTCCCAGAGCCCCTCTTCGGCCACCGTGATTCGTCCGGGCAGCCTGCTGGAGCGCAGGTGAATATCCGCCCCATCATCGCTATCGAGGTAGTATTCGATCGACCCCCCATCAGCCGACGGTTGGCCCGTACGTTCCCACTCCGATGGCAGATCGAAGGTCAGCTCACCGAGCCACTGCGACTCTTTACGGAGAAAACCTCCGAAGATGCCGACCGCCACCACGACGATCAATCCCCATGCGAACATTTTGTCCAGGTTCATAGCTAACCCCTGTACCTGCGAAGGACCCTGCTACCCAACCCGGATAAGAAAACCTAAAGCTCCCGAGTAAGTATCGCCTGCGGGGCGAAAAGGGGCAAACCAGGCGACTCCCCGGGGTGTTACCGGAACCCGGACGGACCGGATACGCTCAGCCTTCCCCAGCCTCGTCTCCAGCCGTTTCTTCATCCTCCGGCATGTAGCGTTCCTGGATAAAGCCAAGCGCGTCCAGCACGCATTGCTGCAGCCAGGTGAGTAGATGAAGCAGGGCCAGCTCTTCGCTTATTTCTTTGTCGGGATCCAGCCCGGCGCTCCAATCGTTCTCCGTGATATCGAGCTCGACGCTGAGATAGAGACGGGTGTCGTTGAGAAAGCCCAGCCAGGTTTCGACCGACCGTTCCGGGATGGTCACCTCCACCCCCTCCTGCAGGATTTCCCAATCCTCGAAGGTCTTTCGAAAGACCTCCAGGCTCTCGAGCTTGCTCTTGCGAAGGTCATCTCCGAGCAACTTGCGATATTCGGCCTCCTTGCCCGCATCTTCGTAGGCCACCGGGAACAGGCGCTCGGCCACCCGGCGGTTGAAATCCTTGCGTGAGAGGAGATCCTCGATGCGCTGCGGCAAGGTGTAGAGAACCAGCCCCTCCCCATGAGGAAGGTAGACCCTCAGGCTTCCATCGTCCTGTCGTTGAACGGGCTCCATCAAAAACTCAACCTGTCTGTTGCTCGAGTGTCGCCTGCAATCCGTAGCGGTGCAGGCGGCTGACGAACAGCTCGGCCTTCTCGCGTTCGCAGCTGGTAAGAATGGACCTGCCGGCCTTGTGCACCTCGATCATATGGCGGGTAGCCAGCTGCTCCGACATGCCGAAGACCTTCTGAAATACATACACCACGTAGGACATCAGGTTGATCGGATCATCCCAGACAATCACGTTCCAGATCCTCCCGAGCCGGGTCGCGGTCTCCGTATCCGGCAGGCTGACTGTCCCGGGCTTCTCAGTGGAGAGCCGCGGCGAGGCCGCATCGTAAAACCGGGAAGCTGTCACGGAAATCGTCGCGGATACCATCGCCTGACCCTGCCAGAGAGAAACACCCATAGGGAAACTCTTATTCTACACCTGAACCCTCCATCAGGCGAAGGGCTGTCCTATCCACCAGGTGGCGCGGCCGCCTGTGGCGGAGGCGGCCTTGTATTCTCGATCGCCCCCGTCAGGCCCGTCGCGCCCTCGCTTCTTGAAACAACCGCCGCGCAGGTGGTGTCACTCCAGACATTGGTGGCGGTACGCAGCATATCGAGTGGGCGGTCGATGGCCAGCAGCAGGAAAGCCGCCTCGGTGGGAAGGTTCAACGCCTGGAGAATTGTCACCATCATCACCAGGCCCGCCGAGGGAATTCCCGCGGCCCCCACAGAGGCCAGCAGGGCGGTGATGACCACGTAGACCTGGATTCCCAGGGTAAGCACAAACGGATTGGGCTCAACGCCGGAATAATACTGGGCCAGGAAGATCACTCCCATGCACTCGTAGAGCGCAGTTCCATCCATATTGACCGTCGCGCCCAGCGGCAGGCAGAAAGAAGAGACCTTGTCGCTTGCCCGTCCGCCCTCCTTCACCGTACGCATGGTCACAGGCAGCGTAGCCGAAGATGAACTGGTCGAAAAAGCGGTGATCATCGCCGGCCACATAGCCTTCGCCCAGCTCAAGGGGTTGATACGACCGACGAAACGGAGAATCAGCGGCAGGGTGACGCAGAAATGAACGGCAATCGCCAGCACCACGCAACCCATGAACGCGAGGAGATCCTGGAAAACATCCATGCCGGTTTTCCCGACAACCCGGACAATCAGCGCCACCACCGCGATCGGGATAAACTTCAGGATGAACTCGGCCATCTTCATCATCACCTCGAAGCCAGACTCGAAGAGCTCCTTGAGGAGCCCTCCGCCGGGACCGGACAATTTCGTGATAAAGAAACCGAAGAGAAGGCTGAAGAAGATCACCTGCAGAATTGTCGAATTGCTCGAAAGCGAGCCGAAAACATTTTCGGGCACCATGTCGAGGACGATATCCGAAGCGTTGGCCTGGGCGAGATCTTTCTCCCCGACGGAGGATGCGAGGTTCAAATCGGCCCCGATGCCGGGCTGGAAGATATTGACGATCGCCAACCCGACGACGATCGCCAGCAGGCTCGTCATGAAGTAATACCCCATGGTCTTGAGACCGATCCGCCCCAGGGCCGATGGATCCCCGACGCTCACTACGCCCGATATGATCGAGGTGAGTATCAGGGGTACGATGAGCATCTTCAGGAGCTTCATGAACAGGCTGGCCACGAAATCAAAAGGAGCGAGCCAACTGGCCCGGGGGGCACCCGGCGACATCGCTATCTTCACCGAGACTGAAATATCCTGAGACTTTACTGAAGCAGCACCCACCTCGTCTCGTCGAACCCTGAGATTGAGGGTCCGGCCGGGTGAACCCGCCGCGACAGCGGAATTCCATGCCGCAAATCCAGAACCGTCCACATCCTTTCCATTGAGCCGTATCAGCCTGTCCTGAACCCGCAGCCCCTTGACGCCACCGGGATCCTTCACCCGCGCGTTCCCGTCAACAACCATCATCGTAATCGGGGTGCGGGGTCGCGCATCCGTTCGCTGAATCAGCAGCCCCACCCCGACACCCACAACGAGAGCGATGAGAACCTGCCAATGCGTGCTCAGTTTCAGGATATTCATTCGCTCCGGTTTCTCCGTGGGGTGTTCTATACGTCTGAAGGTATACGCCCAAACCAAGGCTCGTTTCAATCCTGAACTGTGTCGGCATTCTGCCAACTGGCCATCACGACGAAGCTTTTCGATTGAAACCGGCAGCCATGCGGACCATCCTTACCCCTCCGCGGCCGGGGCGACCCGCCAAATTGAATCCAATACGACTGGGACCCCACGATGGAATCTTACTCATACGATGTCACGGTAATCGGCGCCGGCCCAGGCGGCTACGTTGCGGCCATCCGCGCGGCGCAGGAAGGCAAGAGCGTCGCCATCGTTGAGCGGGATTCGCTCGGCGGAGTCTGCCTGAACTGGGGCTGCATCCCGACCAAGGCGCTCCTTAAGAGCGCCGAACACTACACCTTCCTGGCCCACGCGGCCGAGTGGGGCTTCGAGATTGGCGAGGTCGCGGTCGACTGGAAGAAGGTGATCGCCAGGAGCCGAAAGACCGCGAAGAAGCTGTCCGGTGGCATCGGCTTCCTCATGAAGAAGAACAGCATCACGGTCCACAAGGGCACGGCCCGCTACCTCTCGGCTAACCGGGTCGAGGTGACCGATGCCGAGGGAGAGACCATCGAGCTCCAGACCACCAACAGCATCATCGCCACAGGAGCCCGCCCGGGAACCATACCGGGGGTGGAGATCGACAATGAGCGCGTCATCACCAGCCGCGAGGCCATGGTTCTCCCCGAGCGCCCCGACTCGCTGACGATCATTGGGGCCGGCGCCATCGGCGTCGAGTTCGCCTATTTCTACGCGGCCTTCGGCTGCAAGGTCACCCTGATCGAATACCTGAACGCAATCCTGCCCTCGAACGACGAAGACATCAGCGCGGTCCTCGAGAAATCCTTCAACGGCCAGGGAATCGACATCCACACCGGGGCCCGTGTGCTCTCAGTCGAGCCGGATGGCGATTCGGTCACCACCACCTACGAAAAGGATGGAGAGACCACCAGCGTGAAGACGGACGCAGTGCTCGTAGCCGTTGGCGTGAAGGGCAATACCGAGGGGCTGGGACTCGAGGAGATCGGCCTCGAGCTCGAAAACGGCTTTGTCCCGGTCGATGGGCACTGCGAGACCTCCGCCCGCGGCGTCTACGCGATCGGTGACGTAAACGGGCCGCCCGCTCTCGCCCACGTAGCCTCCCATGAGGGAATCCACGCCCTGCGCCACATGACGAACCAGAACATCGCCCCGATCGACTACAGCCTCGTCCCCTCCTGCGTCTACTGCCAGCCCCAGGTCGCCAGCATGGGCCTGAGCGAGGCGGAGGCGAAGGGGCAGGAGCTCGCGTACGATTGCGGAAAATTCCCCTTTTCGGCCAGCGGCAAGGCGGTCGCCATCGGAGAGACCGACGGCTTCGTCAAGATCCTCTCCTGCAGGGAAAGCGGAGAGCTCCTCGGAGCCCACATCATCGGAGCTGAGGCCACCGAGTTGATCACCGAGCTGGTGCTGGGGAAATCCGCCGAGCTGACCGTGCGCGACATTCACATGGTGATGCATGCCCACCCCACTCTCTCGGAGGCGGTCATGGAGGCCGCCGCGGACACCACGGGCGAGGCCACCCACATCTGAGTGTCCTGCTGAAAGACCTCGACAAACCAGGCGAAGCCGGTCTCAGCGCATCTCGAGCAACCTGAGATCCGCCAGCGAGAGGCTCTTCAGGAACCGGCTGGTTGGAGTCTCGGGAACAGGCTCTGCCTGCTTACCATCAGCGGCCGCGACCGACTCGATCCGCTTGAGGAACCGGGCTGAGAGCTTGCGGGTCGGCGCGTCCGAAGACGAGGTCGCCAGGGCACCGAAGACACCCTTCGCCGCATCGGGCTTGCCGTGCACGAAACGTTCATAGCCAAGCACCACCTGCAGGTCCTCGTTCTCAGAATGGGCGAGAGCCTCATCTTCGAGCGACTTCAGCCGGGCAGGGAAATCTTCCGCCTTGCCGTAGAGCGCGGCGGGGCTCCACTGGTAACCGGGAAATTCTTCCCAGTCACCCAGGGCCTCTCGCAGGTACCTGGCAGCGTAGCGGTATTCGCCGATCGCAAACAGCGACTCCGCCAAGAGCACCTTGATGACCTGGTTGTCGGGATCTTCCAGCAAGGCGTTGTAGAAGGCCTCGGCCGAATCATTGTAGTCACCCCCACGAAAGCTCTCCAGGGCGCTCCAGCAGCGCAGCTGCGCGGGCCTCAGTCCCTCAACCGCGGCGCCTTCCCCTGCGGGAGGAGGCTCGACGGCCTCAGCTGGCGGCTGAGGGACGGCGGCTCCGTCTCCATCACCAACCGGCTCGATGGCCTCGGGCGGCACCTCGACCTCTTCAACGACCACCGGCCCGGAATCGACAACCCGGACATGGTCGCAACCGCAATAGTGAAGATTGAGATAATGGTGCGGACAATAGTAGCCCGTACCCAGGCCCAGGTAGCTCCTGCGATAGCTTACGAACGGAGTGTAAAATCCACCGTAATAGTTCGGGTAGGGATCGTAATACCACGGGTCGTAGGCTCCGAACCAGACGCTCGGTGACCCGACCCAGAAGCTGCTGCGCCACGAGGAATAGCCGTAGCCTCCGTAATAGCCCCACGGATAGCCAAAGCCGACACCGAAGGACACATGGCTCCGGTGGGAACGATGGCGGTAATGATCATTGTAGTAGTGATGGTGATGGTCCTGACCCCGGCTCCTGGCCCAGCCGCTCTCCCTGCGGCCGTCGGAACGCCTGGAAGAACCGGCCGCGGCCGCGAGGTCGGGAACGTTGGCCACGCTTCTTGGAGTGCGAATACTCGTCGCATCCGCGGAGGAACGGACGACCCGGCCATCTCCGCCTCCGGCTCCAGCTCCGACACCCCTTCCGCCCCGCGCCCCTGCCGCATCTGAGCTGTGCACGCCGCCCGCCCCGCCGCCCTTTCCGAAGGCTTTGAGCTTGGCGGAATCGGCCGACTTGCTGCTTGCCGCGGCAGCGCTTGGGCGAACGATCTTTCCGGGCTTGGCCGCGGACGATGAACCGGACTTCGAACGGAGTCCGAAACGACTCAGGACACCGCTGTCGGATTTCTTGCTGATGGATGAAGGAGCCAGGACTCCGCGCCGAATCAGGTTCCTGCTGGCCGAGGACCCTGAACGAACGCCAGCGCTTGTTTTTTCACTGGCGCCGAAGGCTGACTTCCGGGCAGCCGGATCGATCTTCGCGCCGCCCCCTCCTCCGCCCCCGCCGCCGGCACCGAGCAGAGAGTTGGATTTGCGCACGACCGCCGTCCCGGAGGACTTGACGGCTGTTTTGCTCGAACCTGCAGAAGAACCGCGCGAGATCGTCCTGCTGCTCCCCCAGGGAGGAGACACAGCGCGGCGAACCGTGCGGCTGGCCCCGGAGCCCGAGAGGCGGCTGCCGATGCTGGAACTCCCGCCCGAACGACTCTTGGTCGAGGGGAGGGAGAAGGTCCGCTTGCTGCTCGAAACGCTCGGCGTCCGGACCACCGGGGTCTTTACCGTCGGAGTACGAGTCGTGCGCGACGAGCTTCCAAATCGGCTCGGAGCGCTATAGCTGCGAGTCGTACTCGGCCTACTCGAGGTGGCAGGCTTCCTGACCGTCGGTGTTCTCACCGAGGGAGTCTTCACCGTGCGCGAGGACTTCAGGGTGGCCCCTGATCGACTCGGAATACTGTAGCTTCGTTTTGCGCTTGGCCGGCTCGGGCTCGAAGACTTGCTGGGCGTCCTGACGCTGGGAGTGCGAATGGTCGGCGTCCTGACGCGTCGAGAACTGCTGGAGGGCCTCGTCGGCGCCCGGTAGCTGCGAGAGCTACTGGAGCTTCGAACCCGCGAAGGGGAGCTTGGCCGGCTGGAAGGCCGGGAGCTGGATTTCGACGGGCTCGAGCGTGAGCTGCTGGACCCCGAACGGACCTTGAGCTGAGCATGAGCCTGGTCGAGAACCGGGAGCTCAAAGGCGACCCCGGCGAGAAAAACCACCAAAAGACAGGAGACCCTATTTCCACAACTCATCACAAATGAACGGAGCATCTAAATTGTCCTCATTCTCAGGCGTTAAACCCAGTCCCGAAAACCGGCAAACCCGTTCCAGGGGAGGCCGGAAACAACTCAGTACCTTGTCGGTAAATGACTTACGTTATTATAAGTCCCGAAGAAAGTACGAACTAACCTAATCCGTTTCGCTCTTATCGAATCGTCATTAACCTCTGACGAAATCAGGGCCTGGGTTATTCAACAAAATCAGCCAAACACACAGGGAAGAACTCGACAGCGGCTTTTAATACTCGGCTACCGACTCCCGGCGGGCCCCCAATACGCGCCCTTCGCTAACCACCTGGCGTCCGCCCACAAAGGTATGAACCGTGTTCCCGCGCATGGTGAGACCGCCGAAACAGGTATTTCTGCCCTTCGACTCGAAGGTCTCAGGATCGATGACGCGATCCGTCTCGACATCAAAGACCGCCACATCTGCGATCTTGCCGGCGGAAAGTCCCCCACGATCATCCGCAAGGCCCAGCAGCCGGGCAGGGTTGATCGTCATCTTGGCGAGCACCTCGCCCACGTCAAAACCATGCTTGCCAACCAGGGTTGTATAGCTGGCGCAAAAGAGAGTTTCCAGCCCGACGACCCCGAAAGGAGCGTAGACGAATTCGACCGCTTTCTCCTCGGCTGTGTGCGGCGCGTGCGCGCTCACGATCACATCGATGGTTCCATCCCGGAGGCCTTCAAGAAGCGCGTCCACATCCGCCTGCGACCGGAGCGGGGGAAGAACCTTGTAGTTCGGATCGAAATACTCGCAGCATTCCTCAGTGAGGGTAAAGTGATGGGGAGTCACCTCGGCCGTAACCTTGACACCCGATTCCTTTCCCTGCCTCACAAGGGCCACCGAGCCGGCCGCGCTGAGCTGGCCAATATGGAGATGCCCCCGGGTTATGTCCGCGATACCGATATCCCGGGCGACAATGATGCTCTCCGAAACGGCAGGAATCCCGGGAAGGCCATGCCTCAAGGCCACCTTGCCGTAGTGCATGACGCCGCCGCAACGCAGGTCGGAATCTTCGCAGAAGGCCACGACCGGACGATCAAACATCTTCGCGTAGAGAAGTCCCCTGCGCATCATCTCCGCCGATCGAAGGCAGCGGTCGGCATCGCTGAAGGCGACGGCGCCGGCTTTCGTAAGCCCGGCCATCTCCGAAAGCTCCTCGCCTTCCCGGCGAAGAGTCACCGTACCCACCGGAAAGATGTTGGCGTAGCCCGCCCGTCTGCCCTGGAGTACGACGAATTCCGCCGAGGCCTCGTTGTCAACGGCTGGCTCGGTATTGGGAAACGCCGCGACCGTTGTGATCCCCCCGGCTACAGCCGCCCGTGATCCGCTCCAGATGGTCTCCTCCTCCTCATCCCCCGGCTCGCGGAGATGGGCGTGCATATCAATCAGGCCGGGAGTGACCAGGAGCCCTGTGACGTCGACAATTTCGGCATCTTCTTCAGCAAGGAACTCCGCGGCTCCGCCCTCCGCGGCGGTGGCGAGGGCCAGCACCCGGCCATCCTCGATAACCAGGTCACCCGCCTCGTCAAGGCCGGTCTCCGGATCAATCAGGCGTCCCCCCTGGAGTATGATCTTCGGCATCAGCTCTCCTCCCCCGGCGCTCGCTGCGGTTCGACCTGCCCACCCTGCGGACCGCAGGCTCCGACCAGGTAGAGGGCCGCCATGCGCACCGCCAGCCCATTGCTGACCTGGTCAAGAATGACTGATCGGGAGCCATCCGCGACCTCGGGGGTCAGCTCGACACCTCGGTTGATCGGCCCGGGATGCAGCACAAGGGCGTCCTCCTTGACCCGCTTCATCCTCTCCCCATTGAGTCCGTAGAGCTTGGCATATTCGCGAATGGTGGGAAAGAGCCCCCTCTCCTGGCGCTCTTTCTGTATGCGAAGCATATTGAAGACATCTATCTCTTCGAGAACCTCGTCGAGATTATGGCTCACCTTGACGCCGAGCCTGGAGAGCCCGTTCGGCACCAGCGTTGACGGCCCGACAGCGTAGACCTCGGCGCCAAGCTTCTGCAGCCCCCAGATATTCGAGCGGGCTACCCGGCTGTGGGACACATCCCCTACAATCGCAACCTTCAGTCCCTCGAGCTCCGGCTTGCGCTGACGAATGGTGAAGATATCGAGCAGCGCCTGGGTGGGATGCTCATGGGCGCCGTCACCGGCGTTGATCACACTGCACTCGAGCACCTGGGAGAGCTGGTAGGCGGCTCCGGAGCAGCTATGCCGGACCACCACGATATCTACCCCCATGGCCTCTATATTGAGAGCCGTGTCATTGAGGGTCTCCCCCTTGCTGGTAGAGCTCGATGACCCGGAAAAGTTCAGCACGTCCGCCGAGAGCCGGGCGCCGGCCAGCTCGAACGAGGTACGCGTTCTCGTGCTGGGCTCAAAGAAGAGGTTCACCACGACCCGTCCCCGCAGAGCGGGAACCTTCTTCACGCTGCGGGTGGAAACCTCGCGAAAGCCCTCGGCCGTATCCAGCAACTCGATGATCTCCTCCCGGCTGAGGTCCTCGAGTCCAAGAAGATGTTTTCTGTCCCACTTCATCGTATCGCTCAGGCACCTGTCTCCACGAAGCTCGTGAGATCCACGCCATCGTAATCATCATCCATCTCTTTCAGGCGCACCTGCACCCGGTCGTTTCGTCCGGTCTCGAAAAATTCCCCGGTAAAATTCGCCTCGATCGGCAGCTCCCGGTTACCCCTGTCAACAAGCACCGCAAGCCAGATCCTCCTCGGCCTGCCGAAATCGAGAACCAGGTCCAGCGCCGCCCGAACCGTTCGCCCGGTATAGAGAACATCATCTACCAGAACGATAGACTTGCCCTCCACCGCGAAGGAAATCTCGGTGCCGAGCACCGCCGGCGCGCCCGTCTGCAGATGGTAGTCGTCTCGATAAAGGGAAATATCCAGCTCACCGTAGGCTGGCCCCGGGCCCCTGGCCCCTCCGCCGCCGACAAGATCCTCGAGGAGCCTGCGGGCAAGCACAGCGCCGCGGCGCTTGATGCCAACAAGGGCCCAGTTCTCCAGGGTATCGGTAGTCTGACGAATACCGGCCAGCCAACGCTGGTAGATGCCGCCAAAGTCATCGGGAGTCACCAGCTGAGACCTCGAAGGTTCAGCCTCCCTTGGAACGGGATCCTGTGGAGAAGGTGACATTGAGTTTTATCCGATTTCCAGACGCAGCACGGGCTTTCTGACGAAAGAAAGCTCACTCCTGAGGCCAGGAATATTGGAGGCCTATTATGAGCCACCTTTTCACCTCGTCAAGTAAAGGTGTGCCAGGAGTTTT
>CAUZHA010000050.1:0-30310 GCA_963579555.1 Planctomycetes bacterium UBA1146 | reverse complement strand
TCACCTCCCTTGAGAACCTCTTCGAACGCGGCTACCACGCCCAGAACGGCAACCTGGTGATCGACGGCCCCGGAATCGCCCTGCCGCTGCTGGCGACCCTGCTCAAGAAGCTGCGGTCGCTGCGCCGCGGCCATGCCCTGAAGCGGGCAGGGGCCGCCAGCATGAACCTCGTCCAGGAGGGAATCGTCGGAAAGCCCTTCCTGTCGAGCTTCGAGCGTCAGCTCGAGAGAAACTCTCCCGGACGCCTCGCCCAGCTCTTCGACCGGCTCTACAATACCGACCGGGGAATCAAGACCGGCCGTGACCCCCACCGCCTGCTCCTGCTGCTGGTGGCGGAATAAGACAACCGCCCCGAGGCAAGGCTAGTCCCTGGCGTTCCGGGGAAGGATCAGGACATGAAAGGTCTCCGAGCGTGTGCTGGCCTTCTGTTTCCATCGAATGATGACACGGACAAAGAGCTCCTGGTCGAGCCAGCCCACGTCTCCCTCGGCATCCTTCTCCTCATCCCTGGCGCCGAGCCTCCTCCTGCCTCCGCCCCTGGCGGGGTGAAAGCAGAAGACGTCGGCGCTGTAGCCGTCCCACAATTCAGGCAGCTCCTTGTCGAGCTCATCCATCAGCTCAGCCGCGGTCATGTCCGGAAAATAACGTCCCCGGACCTCGCTGAAGACCCGCTCGGCGATAAGCGCCGCGTGGGTGCGGTCGATCGAGCGCTTGTGGGTGCTCGCCGCCGCGGCAAAGAACGACAGCACGCTGGCGGCGCCAATCGAGAGAATGAACATCGCAATCAACACCTCGATGAGAGAAAAACCCGAGCTGCGGGTGGCTGCGGAAGAACTCATGACCCCTTCCTCTTCACCTGGGCCGGAGCCCTCTCCGACGCGCTGCGGCTCTTGCGGCTGCCGGGCATCTCCACCACCCTGCGGAAGGCCACCCCGAGATCGACCCGTGAGCCGACCAGGTGATTCCCCGGCTCAGTACCGCGCCAGCCCCGGCCATCCTTGCCCACCGTAATCCTGGTTCCATTGACATCCTTCATGTACATCCACTCATCCCCGACCAGGATATAGCGGTCATTTTCGTCATCCGGAAGCGAGAGAGGCTTGGAAACCTTGAAGCTCGCGGTCGACTTGGTGATGCGCTCAACAAGGTAGAGCGATTCCGAGTTGTCATCGCGCAGAACGAGGGTGATCTCCACCCTCTCTGGAAAGATGTCATCACTTGAATCCGTCAGGGAGCCATCTCGCGACCTGAAGGTAAACTCGCCGCTCTCACCCGGCCAGTCGAGGATCGCCCGGGTCGAATCCCAGTGAAAGAGCGGTCCGCTTTCGCGCTTGCCGCTCGGTGTCGACATGGGCTTGACCTCCGCCCAGGTATTGGTGGTCGGCCCCCAGAAGCTGAAGCCGAGATAGAGAACTCCATCGGTCAGGGGACGCGCAAAGTGGGTCATGATCCACTCGATCTCCTTGCGAGCCCCCTCGCCGCTCTTCAGAAGCTCATCCTGCTCCTCCACCTCCAGCCTGCCGGTGAGCATCCTTCGGTCGAGCTCCCGGGCCACATCATCGATCTTACCCGAAAAATCTTCGAGCTCCTTGTCCTTCAGGGTACTCTCGTTAAACAGCGAGCCCAGCCCGCCCACCGGAGAGCGGTAGCCGCGCCAGAGATAGGTCTCGGAGCCGCGCGGATCCCTGAGATAGATGATCTCCATCAGGCCGCCCGGCGCGCCGAGATTGCCGGCGGCGGCCTCCCATTTGTCATTTCGGCCATCGTAGACCGCCGGCGTTGTGATGGTCAGGTATTGTCCCCCCTGGCGGAGGATCGCGTTGCTGGTCTCTGCCGAGATGGTCCTCACGAAGCGCAGCCGCTGCCGACCAAGATAGTCCTCATCACAGATGAAGCGGACCCAGGCGCCGCCGCCCGCTCCAGAGCCGGAAAGCACCACCGCCGAGCGCAGGTCCTCCGACATTCTCTCGAGCAGGATACGGGCCTGGTCGTAGACACGGCCGCGGTTCTCCGCCCGGCGCCAGATGGAGATCCCCTGGGTGAGCAGGGTCGCCAGGCCGCTGCCGAGCATGACGAGGATACCGACCGCGATCACGACCTCGAGCAGGGTGTAGCCGCCGGCCCGGTGTCCGGCTATGTGAGAAGACCGTGGCGAAGGCATCAACGCGGCAGCTCCTCGTGCCGCACCACCGCCCCGTCCTTCTCGTATTCGATGACCAGCGACTCCAGCACCGGCGACTCCTTCCAGTCATCGCGGTAGATGTCATCACGGACATGCATGTAGCTGCCGGACTTGTAGCGGAAGTAGACGCGAATCTCCAGCTCGTCACCTCCCCGGTCAATGTCGTAGCGGACGACATCCTGGCGGGTCTTCCGGCGGCTATCCTCGAAGAGATAGAGCCCCTTCGAGCCCGTCTCGTCGCCCTCTGCATCCCAGTCCGCCGCGCGGTCAAAGCGGGCCATCACGATGATGTCGCAGAGACGATCGCGCTTGATGTTCGTTCCCTGGCGCTCCTTCCACTCGATGCTTCGCCAGTAGGCGCCCGGCACACGGAAGCTCTTCTGCAGGTAGGCCATGGCCTCGCTCTCGACCCCCGCCTCGTAGCGATCAAAGTACCGGAAGGGCATCTGGTAGGCGAACATGTCGGTGCCGATGGGACGCGGCTGAGTTCCGAAGCGAGCCCGCATGCAGAGCTCCCCGCGCTGGTCACGCGGCAGCCGCAGCTGCGCGGCGCTGTCCCCGGCAAGCCCCATGTGGGAGATGATCTCCCTGGGCTGGCCGTAGCGGCCCGGGTCGATCATCACGTAGCCGCCATTGGGCGCGAAGAGCTGGGCCCGCTTGACCGGGATCCCTGAGCTGGTCATCGCCCCGGTGATCGGTGACATGGTCAGGTAGGGAACCAGGCTGCAGGCATCACCCACCCCGTGCGCCATCGGCGCGGTGCCGATCAGGGTGCGGCCGATCAGGCGCAGCCGCCGGGTGGCGTTGCTGATCGTCGAGGCCCCCTGGCTCGAGTTTTTCAGGTAGGGCGTGCTGAACTGCCCCCGCAGAACGTTCTTGAAGCCGCCCCCGGTGGAGCCGTAATAAAAGAGCTCGTAGAAGTCGGCGCGCTCGGGGCTGCCGTCGCGCATGAGGGCGAAGCCCTCGGGCTCGAAGTGGCCGGCCATCTGGCTGACCTGGATCTGCTCGTAGCGAAGGCGGCCATCGGCCTGGCGCTCCTTGTAGGGAGCCAGCAGCTCGTTGGCCTCACCGGCAAGCGATGGATCGTAGCCGGCTGACTGGGGACTCGCGCGGGTTGCCTGCCCGGCCTGCCCTCCCTTGGCTCCCTCGGCATCCTCGAAGTAGAAGAGCTCCCGGCCGATCCGGATGACGCCCTCCTCCATGCCCATGGCGAAGATGCTCGGCTGGCCGCGTTCGATGCTCACCGAGACGACCAGGACATCGAGGGGGTTGGAGCGGGTGACGGACTGGTTCTTGGCGATGGCTCCGCCAATGACCGTCTGCGCCCCGCCCCGGCTGACCTCCACGCGTCCGCCCTTGAGCGGGACGAGGACGTGCTTCACCCTGGGGCCATAGGTCGGGTCGTAGGCCACGCGCCGATTCTCGAACCTGCGGACCTCGTCGAGGGTGATACCGTTGGATTCGTCTCCGCCCACCCGCTGGCTCTCCGACCGGCTCTGGTTTCGCTGGCCCTGCTGACCGCGGCCTCCGCGAACCTCCATGGCCTTCGCGTCCCCGAAGAGGGTCAGGCTGCCGGTGGCGATCTCCGGAAGCCCCCAGGATGGGAACTTCACCAGGCGGGGATTCATGCCGCGGAAGTAGGCGTGGCGATAGACGCCTGTCGAGGGCCGCAGCTCCTGGCCATTCTTGCCCACATCTATCAGCGACAGGAAGAAGCGCCCGTCCTCGTGTTCGAAAGCCCTGTAGACCCTCCTCATCATGGGTTCGTAGACCTGCGGATCGCTGGTGGTGATGGAGACGAAGTCGCCCCACCCGGCGCCGCCCTGACCCAGCTCCATCACCAGCCGGATCGGCTGGCCTGCGGGAACATCCATCTGCTTCTTCAGGTAGTTGTGCTCCTCGCGAACCGGGTAGCCCCGAAAGTTCGAGTTCGAGCCGAGCCGGCCGACGAACATGTTCTGGTAGACCTCCCTGTAGCGGAGCCACTCAACCGCGTCATCAGGATGGACCTGCATCAGCGCCTGCGCAAGCATGTTCGGACGGCCTGCCTGCATCTCCCAGGGGCTCGGGATGCCGCGAATCTCGAGGACTCCCGTGGAGGGATAGCGCGTCTGGGGAAGACCGTTGGCCAGGAGCGACAGCTGGATAACCGGGCGCTGCTCGCGCCCATCGTTCTGCACAGGACCCTGGCCATCCGCACCGCCGGCGCCGGTGAGCCCCTCGACAGCGCCCCCGGCCTCCGGCGGGTAGGCGCCCTTCAGCTCCAGCCCCATCGCCGGAGGATTCTGGACCTTGGGATCCTTGTTCAGGGCCATGAGATACTCAGGCGGCAGCGGAATGCGCTGGTATTGGTAATTACGGCCGTTGAAATGACAGATCCCCTTGGACTGGAAATAATCCGAGCTGGTGCGATTGAAGCCCATCAGCATGCCGGTGTACTCAGGCTGCTGCCCCTCCTGCTGGGCACCCCCGGGAACACCGGGGAGACCGCCGGGTATATTGACCCCGCCGGGCAGGTCGGGCTGATCGGTGGCGGTGGGGAGCTTGAACAACGGCACCACGATGGTGCCCGTGGTGGCGAGCGCCGAACCTCCCTGCTCCTCATCCTCGCCCTGTCCCGCCGGGGGATTGTTCCCCCCCACGCCGCCGGGCAGGTTGTTGCGCCCTGGCTGGTTCGGATCCTGGGGCGGAGGCTCTCCCGCGAACCGGTCAAAATAATGGTAGATTCCCGCGCGCACGACCTGTGGGAAGTTCCAGGCGTTCAGAGCCTCAGCGGTCGCCATGCCGCCGGTACCCCAGATCATCTCGGTAGAGTCTCCATCCGCCACCTGGTGTTCCACGCCTCCCGCGGCGGCTCCGCCGGCGAAGGGGTTGGCCGCGGCTCCCGCGGCGCCCTGGTTGGCGGTCGGAGCCACCTTGCGGCGAATCTCCAGCGAGTAGCCATGCAGGCTGACGAGAGAGCCCGCGGGGTGTGGCGAGGGGATGGACCCGCGTCCGTTCCACAGCCTCGAGTCTGTCTTCGCCGGCAAGGCGGTACCGCCCCCGGCAGCAGCGGGATCGGCCGCCCCGGCGGCGCCCGTGTCGGCGCCCGGCGGCAGGAAGCCGCTCGCGGCGCCGGCGTTGCTCAGGCCGGTGATCGGCAGAGGTTTCCAGTGACTTGGAGGCAGGGGGCGAATTCGCAGAGAATTGCCGCTCCTGCCGATATACTCGAAAATCTCGGCGCCGATCCGCACCGACCCCTGGGTCGGAAAGCGGCTGGCGTCGCGAACACCGATGCTGGAGATGTTGCCGCTTCCGGAGATGCTCGCGGTCAGCTCGGTGGACAGGTTGTCCTTGCCGGCCGGAATTCCATCGATGTAGAGCTGCGCCCCGCCGCCGAAGGTGCCATCCCAGACCAGCTTGATGTGGTACCAGGTCTCGAGCTCGAGCCCGCGAACGGCCTCGATCTGCAGGAAGGATCCGTTGTCCTTATCCTTCTTCATGAACGGGTCGGGGAAGGAGCTGTCGTAGATCCTGAAGAGCACCCGCCCCCGGCTGTCATCATACAGCAAGGCCATGCGGTTACGCTCGGGGTCGACCCCGCCCTCGACCAGCTTGTAGTAGCCATCGCGGGAGCGGGCCTGCGGGTAGGTCTTCATCCGGAACCAGAAATCCACCCCGGCAGGCTTTGTCATCAGGTCTCCTCCCGCGCCGCCGGCCTGGCCTCCCCGGCCGCCAGCCGCCGCTGCGGCCGGAACACCGGCATTGTTGGCTCCGCCCTCTCCCCCGCCGCCGATCGAAAGCTCGTAGGGCTCTCCCCGGTCAAGCTCGAGGCCCTCGTAGGTGTCCTCGAAGCTCAGGACCTCCTCGTAGAGAACCTCCTTCAGGCTGTTCTTGGGAGTCTGGGTCGTCAGCAGGCGCAGGGTCGAGACATCCGCCCCCGGAAAGATCATCTCTCCCCGGTTCAACATCACCGGGCGGGATTCGACCAGGTGAGAGAGGGTTCCCGGGAACCGGATTCGGAAGCGATGGTTGTTCTCGGGAAAGCGCGGGGTCATCTTCGGATCCTGGAGGAAGACTCCGTCGGAATAATCCACCTGGCTGACCAGCCCGCTCAGGCGAACCCCCGCGGGACTCACATCGATAATCTCCCGGAACCGCGAGCCGGCCAGTTCCGACCCGGCGGGCGAACGAAGCAGCGCCCGCGCCTCGATGGTGTAGACATCGGCGGTCGAATAGCACAGGCCGGTGGTCGACTGGCGCAGCAGGTAGTTGGTCGGCTGGACCGCGTTGACAAAGAGCGGCTTCACGTCCTCCTCATCGATAATCCCGCTGGAGGAGGCTGTCTGCAGCGCCGCGTAGAACTCTTCGTGCCCCTTCAGGGGTACCTTTCCCCGGATATCGATGGCAAGCCTGGCAGCCTCGTAGGGAGTGACGACATGGATCTTGTCCTTTCCCCTGATCCCTGTGAACACCGCCCGCAGAACCTTCTCACTGGCCGTGTTGACATTCACCGGGTGGCGCTGGAGGGCCTCGATGACAGCCTTGTAGGAGCGGTAAGAGGCACGCGGTGGATAGGCCAGGCTGATTCCGCCGGTCCGGGCGCCGGCTGATTTGCTGATGACGTTGAACTCGGAACGCCCGGTGCTGTCCAGGCGGCGCAGGCGAACCACGGTGCCGGGGTTGAACTCAGGCGCGCGGGGAATCACGAGCTTGTATTCGGGCCCGGCCGTGGAGAGATCGCTGCCGAGAGCCTGGGCCTCGCTCCAACTCGCGGGCAGGCGGGAGCTGACGGTGAGGGCATCACGATGGTACTCGAGATCTTCCGGAAGGATCGTCTCGATACCGGAGGTCCGGTAGACCTCCGCCATGTGCTCGATAGCCCCCTTCAGGTAGCGGGCATCGATCTTGAGGGTCTTGCGCGACTTCTTCTCCTCGGCCAGCATCTGCGCGATTTCCTCGCGAACCTTCCGAGCCTCGTTCTTCTTGGCGCCGCGCAGCCTCGCGGCCAGGTCGAGGAGCATGTAGGGTCCGCGCCGATCCTCGATCTCCTGCAGGAAGCGGTTCTTGAAGCCGAGCTTGCTGAGCGACTGGCGGGCCCGCTGCAGGGCCTTGATCTCCCGGACCTCCATCTTGTAGCCCTCGTCGGCGAACATCGCCGGGTCGAGGCCCAGGTCGCCGAGGTTCTTGGTGTCCACATGGCTCTTCTTGAGCAGGTCCATATCGAGCCCCTGTCCCCGGAAACGGCCGACGAAGAGCGAGGCGATCTGCCAGTGGGCGATCTCGCGAATCGACTCCACCGCCCGGAAGCGGGTCAGCTCCTCGGGGTGAAAGCCGCCATAGCGCTCCGACCAGAAGCGATGGAAGCCGATCTTCCAGCCCTTGAGGTCGTAGACGAAGCTCCCCGCCGGGAAGTCGACCTCCTGCCCGCCGGAGAGGAAGCTGCCGTGAAAGAGCCCCGCGAGTTCTCCCGTGTTTTTTTTGTTTACGTTGTAGGTGAGCGCCTGGATGTTGCCCTCGGGATGCACCAGCACCACGGCCCCATCAAGGGTCTTCTCATTGGTGTCGCCCCGGAACATGCCGCTGTCCTCGAGCTTCAGCTCCTTGTGCTTGGAGCTGAACTCGCTCCTCAGGCGGCTGACGCCGAAGAGGTTGGCAATGAGATTCGGCGGCGCCGTGTTGATGTTGATCTTGCCCTGCTCGTCGACCACCTCCGCCGAGGCTATGATCCCTCTCGGATTCCGGAAGCTGACCTCGCCCTGGTCCTCGGCATTTGGGTCGACGGGAGCATCGCGAGGCAGGCTGATCGTTTCAGGGAAGCTGACTGTAATCTCATCTGCGGTGTCAAAGTCCTTCTTCGCCGGGCCGCGGGATGAGAAGCTCGCCGGGGAGCTGCCGCCACGCGCCGCGGCCCCGCCCTCTGCCGCGCCTCCACGCACGCCGGAGGGCTGCCTGCGAGAGCTTCCCTGGGCGGCTCGTCCGCCAGCGGCTGACCGTCGACCCAGCAGGCTGGTGCGGCGGCCGGCCCGCTGCAGCTCGCGCTCCTCCTCCAGCTCGTAGTATTCTTCCTCCCACTCGACAGCCGACTGGGTCGCCTCCAGCCTCGCCACCGCCCTGTTGCGGAAGCTCTCGGCAGCCTGGCGCGCCTTGATGGCTCCGGAGAAGCTCTGGCTCGCGCGGTCATGAAGCATCATCGAAACCACAAAGGGCGCGCCAACGATGGCCAGGGCTCCCAGCACAGCCAGCACCATCACCAGGGCAACGCCTGAATTTCGATCTCTATTCATGAATATTGCTTCTCTTCTCATTGGACACTCACAACCCCCAGGGTATCGATCTTGATGACCTTTTTCCGCGCTTGAGAATAAACCCTCTCCTCGATATCACGCTCTTCCTCGTCCTCGACCAGGTCCGGCATCTCATCCGAAGGCCAGGTGTCGAGCCACTCCTGGAAGGTCAACTCGAAACGATCCGTCTGCGCCCGAGAGGATTTCTTCTTCTCAGCGAGCGTCTCCTGGCGCGCGAAATGGTCATCGCTGACTTCGACAAGTACGATCCGTATGTTCTTCTCATGAAACACCGGGTCGAGATGCCCGTAGCGGTCAAAATGAATAATCTTCTTCCAGCCGATCAGCTTCTCGAATGGCGGATGGTTGTAGATCGCCTTCTCACTGCGGCCGCGCAGCCGGACCTCGTCAATATCACCGGGGAAGGAGTTGTCCTTTGAAGAGATCATCACGGGGTTCTCATTGCGCGGAATCGAGGCCGGAACGACCGGCGCCGCCCGGTCACCGAGCTTCCGGCCCAGGCCCTGGAGCACATCACTCCTGCGCTCGACCCCATCGGATGCGAGAACCAGCGACACCCCATCATAGCGCAGGGAAACGAACACCCAGCGCCCCGAGGGCACGACGTCATCTCCTGTGATCACCTGAAAATTCCCAATGTGCCCCTCCAGCGCGCCCTCTGGCGTCATCCCGAGGAACCAGGAGTCTTTTTTCTCCACGATGGAGTAGGCGGGCGCCAGCCCGCCGCCGCCGCCGGCCGCTGACTTCCCCCTCAGGCTCCTGCGCCCGGAAGCTGTCTCACTCTTGAAGGCCTGGCGCAGGACCCGCCTCCTGTCGTGGCGAACCCAGGCCTCAAGCACGACCCCCGTGCTCAGGTCAAAGGACGCCTGGTAGCCGCAGTCCACATAGCCTCCGCCTCCGCGGAAGCTGACTCCCTGCCCCAGGCGGCCGTCGATATATTCGCCGCCCACCATCCGCGGTCCGCCGTAGCCGAAGAGACCCTCATCCTCGGCGCCGCCGCCCTCAAAGCTCCACTCGCCCATGGTCTCGAAGCTCTGCGCCCAGATCGAGCTGCTCTTCGGCTCGACGACGACAAACGAGCCCGTCCCGTTGGAGATCGACTGGTTACGAGCGCGGCGGAAGATCGACTGGATCTCACCAGCCGAGGCAGCGAGCCCGTAGTTGCGCCGCGCCTCGCGAAAGGCTCCGATACTGAGGCCCGCCATGAGCGAGATGATGGCAAGAACGACAAGCAGCTCAATGAGGGTGAAGCCGCCCTCGCGGCGACCGCCCCGACTTCGCTCCGCAATGTATCCTGGTTCCCGCATGCCTTGCTCCAGGGAGTTCCCTGTACCGTTCTTACCTTCGCCAGTGACAGATGTCGTCGCCATCTCCGTATTCGTCATTCACCTCGTCCACGCCCAGAGACCAGATCTGGTACTCCGTCGGCTTGAAGTAGCCGCCGGTCTCGGAATCCCTCTTCGCACCGACAAGGATGATGCCTTCTCCGGCCTGGACCTTGAACTGCTTGCCGTAATCGCGCGAGTGAATATAGACGAGAGGGTTGCCCCATCGATCGCAGTACTCGAAGAGGATGTCGTTGAGACGGCCCCAGTCGATACGCTTCCTGACCTGGCTGGACTGGACCTTGGAGAGAATGTCTCCATCGACGTTGCTGCGCTGGTCGGGGTCGAGGTCGCCGAGAAAGGGCCCGTTGTGCTTGCGGGTCTGCAGGCAGGCCAGCAGGCACTCGATGCCATCGTTGACTCCATTGCCGCGGATTCCGTAGGCCGCCAGCGAGCTCGGGGGGTAGTCGCCCATCTCAGTGGCATAGGCCTCGATCGCGCTGACGAGCGCGGTGATGTTGTACTTCACCGCGCCCTCCTCGCCAGAGGTCCTGCCGCTCATGACTCCCGAGAGAGCCAGGCCGGCCAGGATGGAGATGATCGACATGACCACGAGGATTTCAACAAGGGTAAATCCGCCGGCACGCCTTGAACCTGTCTTCTTCAGAGTCATTTTTTCTTCTTTGCCTTGGCCCTGTAGACCTTGAAATTGTCGACGGTGACCGAGTACTCGTTGCCGAGGGCATCGGTACGAGCCATCACAGACAGCTGGTAGCTGGTGGACAACCCCGGAACCTGGACCTCCCTGGCCACAGGTTCCCCATCGAAGTAGAGATCAAACATATTGCTCCTGGTGGCCCCCCTGGAAGTCCTAGCCTTGCGAATCTCGAGGGTGTGAAAATTCGTATCCGTCTCCCAGGTGACGTTACCGACATAGGCGGCCCCCTTGACGACTCCCTCGCCGGCAGCCGCCGGCTCTTCGGGTTCCATCCATTCCCCCTTATTCGAACGCAGCCGAACCCTGACCCGGCCATCAAAGTCCCGGTAGAGGCTCAGGGCTGACAGGGCGCTGCGGGTTCCATCCGGGCCGGTCAGGCTCAACGAGGGCATCACATTGCCCGAATCGATCCGGAGGCGAACAGCCACTCTCTCGAGATCCCGGCTTCGATAGACGCGCAGCAGGCGGATTCCGCTCTCTCCATCAGGAGATTTCTGCTGCCTTCCCTTGAAGACGATGTTTGATTCAGCCGGAGCGACATCGATTCCGTAGAGCTCGATTTCGTTCCAGCCATCGATCAGGCCCTCGGCGGAGCTCTCAAAATCATCGACCCAGACCTGCAGGATCTCGAGATCACGGACCAGGTTGCGGGCGTGGGTGGCGTAGGCCTTCGCATCCCTGGCAAAGGCCGTCTCCTTGCCTTTCTTCCCAGGGGAGTTCTTCTTCAGCGCGGCGAGCGCCTGGTCAAAAAAGGCCGCGGCCTCGGCGTGTTGTCCCTGGATGTAGTTGTAGTAGCCCAGCCCGTTGAGCGTCGCGGGGCGTCCCTCCTGGAGCTTATTGGCCCGGGCCAGGTAGCTGAGGCCCTGCTCGAGCTTACTCTGGCGCAGGAAGGCCAGGCCCGCGGCCTCGAGAACAGCGGGATCCTCGGGGCTGACGTCGACGGCGAACTCCAGGTTGGAACTCGACCTGGCGACCTCGCCCTTGCGGGCGTCGATGAGCGCCTGCAGGCGGGAGCAGGCCCCGAATACCGCCTGGCTCGCCACGTGCGCCGAACGAATAGAGGTCACCAGCTCCGCGGCTTCATCTGCTCGGTCCTGGCGGACAAGGATCGTCGCAAGCATCAGTCCCGGCAAGGGGTTGCTGGTGGACAGATTGATCGCCAAGCGGTAGTGAGCTTCCGCCTCCGGCAACTTCCCGCGGAGCTCCTGGATAGAGCCGAGCCCCAACCGCGCGCGCATGGAGATCTCCGGGTTTCCCGTGTCATCGAGAGCCTTGCGAAGGCTGTTTTCCGCCTTTGTGAATCGCCCCTCTGTAATATCCAGGATCGCCTGGTCAACCCGGGCCTGCAGGTCATCAGGGACTTTTCCCAGGTAGGCCTTGATTCTCTTGCCGGCATCCTTCGACTTCCCGCCGGCGTAGTCGAGCGCTGCGAGACGCAGCTCCACGTCGAGGAAGTCAGGCTGGAGCTTCTGGGCCTCCGCGAACCGGTCGCGGGCAAGCGTCGTCTTCTCGCCCCCCCCTAGCCGGGTGAGGATGACGGCGCTATTGTAGAGGCCCTCGAAGTTCAGATCTCCCGTCAGCTCAGGCTGCAGGAGCGCCTCGTAGAGGCCTAGCGCCTTGGCGGACTCGCCCCGTCGCATGTAGACCGCGGACAGGAGCTGTCGCGCCCTGCGCCGCTGGGACCTGTTGGTCGCAGAGGTCTCCTCGCCAACGGCGAGAACACGCTCGAAAAACTTGACGGCTCCATCAGCCATCCCCAGCCTTCGCGACAGGATCATCCCGATGCGGAAATCCAGATCGGGACTGGAGAAGCCGGCCTCCTGCGCCCGCAGGTAGATCTCGAGCTCCTCGTTCAGAGGTCCCAGCTCGGCCTGGTCGAGAGCGTTTGCCTTGATATAGCTTGCCAGCAGATAGGGATAGACCGGGGCGAAGGAAGCATCTGCCCTCGCGGTCATGACCAGGTGCCTGTGGGCCATCTCCGGCATGGGGCGCTTGCCTGCGAGCTTGACATGGGGAGTCCTGCACCACATCGCCAGCGTCATCTCAGCAGCTGCCCGCTTATCACCAGCATCGAGGGAGGCCCCCGGACGCCCCTCCTTGCGCAACCACTTGGCCCAGTTGTCGTAGGCCTCGGACTGGGAGCGGCGCAGGATAATCTGCTTCACCCTGGCGGCATCCAGCACGGTGGTGACCGTTCGGATCTTGACCTTCAGGTCCTTTCCAAGGACGGGGTTGGGGTCGAGAATTCTGCACTCGATGGTCTCTCCCCCGGCCGTAACGACCCGGTCAAGAGGCCTGATGCTGATGGTGTCGGACGGAGGCCCGGGAGCCTGCGCATCCACGGGCACACAGGGCAGAAGGCTGAAAAGCGCCGCGGCCAGCAAGATCTGAAGTCCCTTCATCGTTCTCCACCTTTCTTGTCGCCCGCTCCCTGGACAGGAAGCAACCCGCCCTTGGGTACCGGCACCACTCCCGTGGTGTCCACCGGAGCGGCGCCCGCGCCCGCGGCGCCCGTTCCCGCAGCGCCCGCTCCCGTACCCGTGCCGGCATCTACCTCCTTGGGGCTCTCCTCCGAAAAATAAATCCCCCCGTCGACGGGCGAGATCCCGCCGCTGAGGCCGGGAAGAATACGCGAACGCTCAGGAATCGATGGAGGCAGAAGCGGCACGGCGTCGAGATCTTTCCAGCCCTCGGAGAAGCTGAAGGGATTGCGTCCCGCATCCTCCCCGCCAACGTAGCCCCTCGGCTCCGGCATGAAGACCTCGCGCTCAATCCGCGCGATCGTGGTATTCGGCGGCTTGCGGACCTGGGTCGGTTTGATAAAGCTGAGGACGACGGTATACATTCCGCCAAGAAAGATCAGCAGCGCCACGCAGCAGGCTATTTTTTCTCTGTTCAGGCTCATGGTCTCCTCCTTCGCCTGTTGCGCCCCGTTGAGCGTCTGCCGGGACCGGCGCTCTCCTCATCGGCCGCGCCTTCCTCAAGGCGGAAGCCGATAAATTCAATCTCGCCCTCAAGCACGCGCTCCTCTTCATTCGTGGAGCCTTTGGCCCCGAGACTGCGCAACCTGACCTGCAGAAAAGGCTCACCGGACTGAACCTGCTCGAAAACCTTCTGCAGGCTCTCGAAGGAGGTCGTCACGCCAATCGATACGGCCCGATAGAGGCATTTAACCGAGTCATTGTCTTTCACCGGAAGGCGATCAGGCTCGTAGGGTTCAGGGGTCTCGATCTCGCTGACGCCGGACTTCACAAGCACCTCCAGCGCTCTCTCGACAATCGCAAGATCCGAGTAGTGCTCCTGGTACTCGGCCACGGTGTCATCCTGCTCAACATTGAAATCCCTCGCCGTAAGCGGTACGGGCAACCGGATACCAGCGCGGTTGGCTTCCTGGCGAACACCCTCCCAGGTATCCTCGATGGCCTTGTCAAACTTGATCTGGAGCTGGCTGTTCTCTCCATCGAGTGCCGCGGGTTCCGGCAGGCAGAGCTTGTCCTTCAACCCGGTCTCGTGATCCTTACAGGCCTGGACCTTGCGCTTCTCCTCGTACCAGCCGTTCTTGAGCCCTTTGTGCAGAAGAACCACATCCTGCCGACGCTTCTGGCTCTTCTTGCGAATGTTCTCGGTCCCGCCGATATAGCTTCCGATATAGTGATTGGCTATGAGGAAAACAAGCAACCCGCCTCCAACCAGCAGGAGGAACCGTTTGTTTTCTTCCCAGAAGTCTTTAAGCATTTTTTCTCTATTCTATCGCGCCCGGCCTGGCCGGGTCTCAAATGGATACGTACTGTGGTTCGATGATCATTTCAAAGCTGTACCAGGCCGCGGTGTCCGCCCTCGGCCGCTTGCCGAAGAACACGTCCCGAACCCGCTCCTGTTTTTTCAGCTCACTCTGAAGATCCAGGACCCAGTCATGGCCTTTGCGTTTCTCATTGTTGGCCCGGCCGCGAATGATGAGCCGGTAGTTATTGTCGATGCTGCCATCCTCCGCTTCCTCCGGGGTTACCTCAAGATCAACCAGCTCCAGCTGGACCTCCGACCTGAGATTTTCCGCCAGGTAATCCAGCACAAAAGCCTGGAATGCAGTCGGCTCGGCCTCGCGCAGCAGCCTGTTGATGCGTCCTCGCGCCTGGGTGCTCTCAGCCACCGCGGCCGCTTTTTCTCCGGAGAGTTCCTGCAGGACCTGGAACTGTTTGTCGAGGCCATCGAGCGTCTTGTTGGCGTTGGAACCCTGTATGTAGCCATCGGCCAGCTTCCCGCAAAGCAGAAGCACCAGCAGGGTCGCCGCCACGATCAGGAAACGGGTCCTGTCGCGGAAGGTCTGCCGATCGCTGTACCTCTGCGGGAGGATATTCAGGAGCACATCGCGATCGCCGGAACGACCTCTCTGGAGACCGAGGGTGCTCAGCCCAAGCCCCGTGGTATAGCTGCCGCTGCCGTCCTCATCGGAAGCTCCGGCAGGGTCAAAGACCTCGAACGGGACCTTGCCGAGTCCTGTGCTCAGATAGCGCGGCAGGCCCTTCAGCCTCATGCCGCCGCCTGAGAACCACAGCCGCGTGACATCCGGGAGCTTGACCCCGGCCTGGCTGCCGCCGACCCGGATGGAGGACTCCAGCATACCCAGCAGCTGTCCGGCAGCCGTTCGCAGCGGACGAATCGTGCGGTTATCGACTCCCTTGGTGCCCTCGGTGATTCCTCCGCGTTGTTTTTTCACCACCTCGGCCTGGCCCAGGCCCGCTCCAAGGTCCTGGGCGAGCGCCTCGGTAAACTGGTCTCCTCCGAAGGTCGTACTCCTGGCGAAAATGAGCCGGTTGTTCAGCACCAGGGCCACATCGAGACTGCTGCGGCCGAGGTCGGCGATCAGCACCAGGTCATCATCGGGCGAATCAAGATCGGCCTTGGTGGAGACGAGCTCCCAGGCTCCGTAAATCGCCAGCGACGCGGGAACGGCGCTTGCGACGAGGATGCCTTCACCCTCGAGAGCTTCAAGTATGGCTGAGAGACCCGCCTCCCGGGCAAGGCCGAGGAGAACCGTCCTCTCCCCATCGTCGCGAACAGCAGGAAGCTGCTTGAAATCATGGGCGAGAACCTCTCCCATGCGGTCGGCTACCGACTCGACCTCGTACTTCATGATCAGCCCGAGCCGGGATGGAGGCATCGGCGGGACGTGGTTGTATCGCAGGATCGCCTCTTCTCCGCCAAGCCCGAGCGCCACGCCATTGAAAGAGATACCCGCATCGGCCATCCCCTCGGCCAGGGCGGCCGCGACACTCTCGGGATCCTGCCCTTCCAGGCTATCCCTCGGAATCGAGACGCTGCGAACGATCTGCGCAGCCGCTCCTTCGATCTCGACCTCTACGGCCTTGATCGAGTCACGCCCAAGATCAACTCCAGTAACTGTCCTTCTCATCGCCTTCTCTCTGTTCTTTTATTCATCACTGTCCAAGCTTGACCTTGTTCACGGCTTCCCTGCGCGTATCGAGCCTCTCCTTGAGATTCACCGCGTCCGTGTAAAGCTGGCTCTCTTTGTCGGCAATCCCAAGCAATAACTTCAGGCAGGCTCCAGCTATACCGAGATGCTGGTTCTCCATCGCCTCCCTGGCCCTGGTGAACAGCCCCTCCTGCTGCGTCTTGATCTTTCCAACCGATGCCGAGCTGCGTATGCTATCGAGCTCAGCGAGGAAGCCTCCCACGGAATCGCCGGCCCGGGTATTGGCATAGCGCATCGCCAACAGCTTTCCACGCGAATATAGCGACCGGTAGATCACCTCCGAGGGGTTGTTCCTGTAGGCATCCCGACCGACGTCGAGATCACTCACCACCTTCGCGGCATCGCCGTTCCACTGGGCAATCCTCTTCGTTGCCTGCTCGATCTCGATGGCCTGCAGAGGATAGCGGGTCTCCAGGCCATCGAGGAGATCCAGCGCTTCGCTGGCGATCCCATCGCCGAACAGTCGTTCGGCCTCGGCCAGGACCATCTTCGCGGCCTGCGCTTCCTGTCTGGAACCGTGGCTGAAGGTCACTCCAAGGTCACTGGCTCCATCAGCGGGAATGACCAGCAGCAGCCAGCGGTCAGCAATAACCGGATGCTTCATCGAGGAGACCTTCACCGTATGGGTGAACTCCATCGAGGTACGAAAGACTCCATCTCCGGCAACCAGTTCATCAAATGGCCCCCCGGAAGCCTCCGAGAGGATCAAGTCGGCCCCGGTGCGGGGACCGTGCGCGACGAGCTTCAGCCCGGGGTCATGGGAGCTGAAATAAAGCACCAGCGCTCTCTTCGCATCAGCCTTGCCTCCCTGCGTCTCGAGCTGCCATCGCAGGGAAACGCTCGATGAATCGGAGCTGATGATGTTTTCAACCGCGATCCACTTGCGCTCCTGCAGATCGGGAACCTCGGTGGGCGCAATCTGCGACCCATCCTCCCCCGAGCGAAGCTCCGGATCGGTCAGCTGCGGCCCGATAGCATTCGGGTCGCGGCTGGTATCGAGTCCAGCCCAGAAGGACGAGAATATGATTCGCTTGCCCCGGCGGAGGCTGAAAATACCGGGGCTGTCCATACCGACCACCAGGGCCTCGGCCTGGCCGCCAGCCTTTCGTTCCAGGCTCGCGGCGCCGGCGGCGACGGCATCGTCCCCGGCGAGCTCCGCCTTGGCGAAATAGACCTGGTCAAAACAGGCCTTTCCGGAGCCAACGAGGAAGCATGAAATTCGTGCCGAGCCGGCTCCTGCGGGAACCTTGACCACCTGGCTGGCATCCAGCTCGACCTCACCTCCGCCCGTTCCCCTCACCGGCGCAGAGAAGCTCCGCCCAACCAGCTTTTCCCCATCCCCTGCGCGGATCCACTCGACCATCAGCCCGGCGAGAAAAGCTCCCCTGTTGGTCACGAAACCCTCGAGGAGGAATTGATCACCCGGAACGACCCTGACGAGCTCTCCCTGGGCCGCAGAATAGACCGTCGAGTCATCTGCGTCCGATCCTGTGCCGACAAGCTCCATGGCGTAGTTTCCGCCGCGAATACCGCGGTCCTTGACCCGGCGCAGGAGGGATCCCCCGCCAGCCTCCCAGCCGATCACGAGGTCATCCCTGGCTCCCTCGGGAACCTGATCTTCAAACGACCAGTTGGTAATCTTATTAGCCTCCGCCACGGGGTCGACGATTTCTACCGCGAGGAGCCGCTGCGCCACATCGACACAGAAGTAGGCGCTGACGATCACGATGATCACGAGCGCCGCGACCGAGCCGACCTGCTGCAATGCGCTACCGTGGCCCAGGGAATCGACATCGACGTTGAGCTTCATGGCCTCCGACGGCTCGCCCTTGGCGACCACCTCATCTCGCTTCGCGGTCTGCCTCTCGGCCTTCCGGGAAGAAGCAGCGCGCAGGCGCGGGTCTTCGATACGTACATCGAAAATATGCAAACCGACGGTAAACCTGCCGCCATCTCCAATCACTCCCGCGTTCTTGACCTTCCTCTCGTCGACGAGAACGCCATTCTTGCTGCCCAGATCCTTCACCGCGAGGACACCATCTTTTTCCACCAGCTCAGCATGGTGCCCCGAGGCTCTCTGGTCGTTCAAGGTCAGATCGCAGCTGGAGCTTCGCCCTATGGAGAAGGGAAGACTCTGGACCCTGACGTTTTCATCCTCCAGCTCGCCGACCACCTGCCGCAGCGAGAGAACAACTCCTCCCTCCTGCCCGCCGGACTCCTCGGCGCCGGACTCCTCGGCGGCGGACTCCGGGATGTCGTCCTCCTCGCCCTCCACCGTCTCGATCTCTTCGAGCCGGCTCCCTGCCTCAGCCTCTTCGACCTCAAGAAGAAGGTCATCTGCGTCGGACGAATCTTCGCCTGCGCCCGTCTGCGAACCCGGCTGCTCAACAACTGGCTCGGGCGAGCTTGAAACGGAACACTTGTCGTAATAGATGCTGGTAGAACCAATCGCGAACTTGTCGCCGGACTCGAGGAGGGTTCTCTTGACGGGCTCCCCGTTATAGCTGGTCCCGTTTGAGCTCTCGAGGTCCTCGAGAACAGCTCCCTGGGGCGTCTCTGAAACGCTGCAGTGCTTACGAGACGAACGCACATCATCAACCACCAGGTCGTTGGTTTCTCCGCGTCCAATGCGTACGACAGGGCCTTCGAAATCCAGCTCCCTGGGTTCCCCGTCTCCCTTCTGTACAAATAATTTGATAGCCACTCAACTCACTCCCCGCGAAGGGTATTTTTCATTTCCCGTTATTCAACCCGGAATCGACGCCGGATTCCCGTCTCAAAGCGTACTTGAGTATTTTCGCATCCAGAGTAGGCCGCGAGATTCCCAGCATCTCGGCAGTTTTACTCTTCTTCCAGTCCGTATCGGCCAGGGCCGAACGGATCACCTGGCTCTCTACATCCTCCACGGTCCTGGCCACAATATCCTTCAGAGGCTTGCCGTTCACAACCCGGCCGGGCTTCCTGCCATTGGCCTGGATGTTCGAACTCAACAGGTGGGACTCAACGACCTCTCCGCCAAGAGCAGAGAGGCGCTCAATCTCATTCTCAAGCTCCCTCACATTGCCAGGCCAGTCGTATTGGTACAGAGCCCGGAAGGTCTCCTGGTCGAGCGACTTTTTCTCTTCGCCGGAGCGTTCGGCAATCCGACCGAGAAAGAAATCGATCAGCAGGGGGATATCCTCCCTGCGCTCTCGAAGAGGCGGCAGGGTGATCGTAATCACATTGACCCGGTAGAGAAGATCCTCGCGAAACTCCTGGTTACGCACCATGTCGAAGATGTCCTTGTTCGTTGCCGAGACAATGCGGACATCGACATCGATGACATCCTTTCCGCCCACCCGGCGAATCTCTCCCTCCTGCAGGACCCGGAGCATCTTCGTCTGCATATCCGCGGGCATGTCGGCAATCTCATCGAGAAAGAGGGTGCCCTTGTCCGCGACCTCGAAGAGTCCTTTCTTGTCGCTGGAGGCGCCGGTGAAGGCTCCCTTCACATGGCCGAAGAACTCACTCTCCATCAGGTTCATGGGAATCGCGGCGCAATTCTCGCTGACAAACTCCTTATCCGAGCGCGGCCCGTTAGAGTGAATAGCGCCTGCGATCAGCTCCTTGCCGGTGCCGCTCTCGCCAAGAATCAGCACCGGTACCGCTGAATCCGACACCTTGTCGAGGACCCTGAAGATCTCGAACATCTTCGGACTGGCAGTGATGATGTTGCTGTAGTCGTACTCGAAGGCTGCGGGCTTGTCCTCCGGGATCAGCTTGATCGCCTCCTCGAGCTGCAGCGTCTTCTTCATGACATTCTCCTCGAGCTGCGTGTTGGCCCGCTCGAGGCGAAGCTGGGTCTGCTCGAGCACCTCGGCCCGCGAGGTGTTCTCGTCAAAGAGTTGAGCGTTACGGATCGCGACCGTGGCCTGGTGGGCGACCATCTCGAGCCACCTGAGGTGGTTGCTGGTGAAGGCGCCTTCGTCAAAGCGATTGTCTACATAGATGGCGCCAAGCACAGAGTCTTCACCGACCAGCGGCACGCAAAGGACCGATTTGAGGTTGAGCTCCTTGACCGTATCGAGATCTCGAAAGCGCCTGTCGTCCATCGCGTTGTCGGAACACAGCGGCTTCCTGGACTCGATGACGTCCCCGGCAATCCCGCCGCAGAACTTGAGCTGCGGCTCCTTGACCGTTTCACCGTCCATGTTCCGAGCGGCCCGCACCTCGAGGACATCACCCCCGGCAAGCAGGAAGAAACCTCGCTCGGCGCTTGTCACCTCGACCACGGTATCCACGATCAGCCCGAGCAGATCATCGAGCACGACCCTGGAGTTGAGGTTGCGATTAATCTCCATGAGCTTGAGAAAGATTTCACGCTCAGTCTTCAGAACACTGAGCTGATTTTCCTCATCCAGCCCTTCGAGAGGCTCCAGGAAATAGTCTGTCGTCAGGTCAATGGTCTCATCTGCGTACTCCTGGGAGACATGCTCGAAAAAGACCTGTGTCTTACCAATCTCAATGCAGTCTCCAGGCCGCAGCTCTTTGCGAAGAACCAGGACACCGTTGACCACCGTACCGTTGCGGCTCTTGAGATCGATAATCTCAAAACCGCCTTCCTTCCTCTCGATCTGGCAATGCTGCCGCGAGCTGCTGATATCGCTAATTTCGACCGTATTCTCGTGAGAACGCCCGATCGTAGTTACTCGCTGATTGATCTCGAGAACGGTTTGATGACCATTTTCGGCTACGATCAACTTCGGCCGCTTACGCGTACCATCGGCACTCTTTTCACGTGGTTTGCCGCTCATATCGAAGAGGATCTACCAAGAATTAAGAAAAGTCGGAAATAACAGCACTATCCCGACCCGGAAACCCTACCGATATGGGAAAAGATCTTCCTGCTGGTAAGGTAATTTGTTGTGCCGCCACAAGATAAGTCATCTTTGGCAGCATCGCCTGAGATGTAAAATCATTTTAACGCTACAAAAGATCCCACCCAAAGAAAAAGGCTTTTCTTTACTGCTTTTCTAGCCGAAAAACATCTCTGGGGCGGCGGAAACGGCCTTCCCTAGGGCATCGAGGAATAGAGAATATTGACAATGTCCTCCTGCAGTTTCTTGGCCCTGCTCAGGCTCTTCGCAGGAAAGGAATTGCAGAGAATGGAGAAACTCCAGACTGTTTTGCCCTTCTGAACGTAGCCCGAAAGCGCTGAAACTCCTCTGATATAACCCGTTTTGGCGAAAACCTTTCCAACCAGGGTCCTGCGCGACACAAACCGCTTCTCCAGAGTTCCATCGACTCCTGCCACCGGCAGGGAATCTTTAAACACCTTATAGTAGCCCTTTGACCGAACTCCGTGCAGAAGCGAGACGACCTGCCGGGCCGTCACCCGGTTGTCATGGGAGAGACCTGACCCATCAGCAACCACCAGGCCCTTGGTTTCTATCCCGAAACCGGCAAAGGCCTTGCTCACCGCTCGGCCACCGCCTGCGACACTCCCCTCTCCTGCGATCTTCCTGCCGGTCGCCTTCAGCAACAGCTCGGCGTGAAGGTTCTGGCTTTTCTTGTTGATCACGGGAATGTCATCCTTGAGACGTGAATTGTGCTCAACCAGGATCCTCTCACCGGTAGAGACCGTCTTGGCCGCATCCGAGCCGCCGCCAGGCACATCGACCGCACCCAACCGAACGATATCTCCCCCCAGCTTGATTCCCTCCTTCTTCAAAACGACGGCAAGCGTATGAACGAAGAAAAGAGCCGGGTCATCGATCGCAAGACTTCCCGTCCACGCCCCGGCAGAAGACCCGATCCTGCCCTTCATGACGATCTTGTTGCCCTCGATGGACCGACTGGCAATCACCGTCACCTTTTTCCCCGAGACCGTCCTCGGAGCTCCGGAAAATGTGACAAAGGCGCTTGCGGGAGAGATCTCGACCGTGGCCGATTTGCCGACCGACCCGGGAACGACCCGGATCTCGACGCAATTATCATTCAGGCTGAGCGGACTCACCTGGGCGCTGTACCATTTCCCACGATCCTTCGGATTCCACCCCGGGAGGAACCTGACCTTGTCGAAGTAGGAATCATCCGCGACCAGGTTCCCCGAGATCTCATTGAGGCCGGCCTGCTTCAGCTTCTTCGCCCACTGGCGAAAAAGAAACAGGGGGTCGCTATCGTGGAACCGCCCGGAAATATTGGGATCCCCGGTGCCGCGAACGATCACGTCCCCGGAGATCTTCCCCTTCGCCAGCTCGCCCCTGGCGACGATCCGGGTCGAGTATTGATGATCAGCCCCAAGCAGTTCCAGCCCCGTCACCGTGGTGAGGATCTTCATATTGGAGGCCGGCTTCAGGGGTTTATCCGCATT
This sequence comes from Planctomycetes bacterium UBA1146, assembly GCA_963579555.1. Lineage (GTDB taxonomy): Bacteria > Planctomycetota > UBA8108 > UBA8108 > UBA8108 > UBA8108. Next base: position 7,955 of record CAUZHA010000050.1, on the reverse strand, counting down.
GAGAAAGGCCATGGCCCTGCCCGTGTTCCCGAGCACGGCAACTCCAACGAGGGATTGACTCGCGCCGGACCTCTTTACCTGCTCTCTGAGCAGCTCCTCGAGAGTCCTGGCAGGCTCGGCGGAAGCCGGGGAGATTGAACAGCCCGTACCCGCGAAAAAGCTGAGGATAACCACCATCCGTCTCATGGATTGGAAGTCTAAATGGATGGGGTTTCAGACGCAAGTCGTAAGGGAAGGAAGGCGGCATTTACTTACCCTGTCCGGGAAAGTAGAGTAGAGGGAACGAGTCTCCCCCTGACCAGGGCATAGAGAAGAACGAATGTCCCAGAATGATTCTTCAGCTGCCGCCCCCGGCGACCCTCACTCCACAGGCCCCGATGAGTTCAGGAAACGCCTGATCGAGATTGAGGAGGAGCTGGCGCAGATCTTCTATGAACTCGTCCACAAGCGAAGAGACAGCACCGGAGTAGATGGAAAGACCCCGGAGAGCTCGGCCCTGGACCTGAGCCTGCATCTCGACAATCCCGAGGTGAAGAGCGCCGCCGCCGCCACCAGCTTTCTCGAAGCCCAGCTGAGAAGACAGGCGGAGGAGGTGGCTGACCGCTCAGCCGTCTTCCCGACCGGCAAGGTCTATTGCCATTGGTGCAGGAGCTTCGAGTGCTCCCACTCCGAGCCCTCGACTCCCAGGCAGGCCTTCGCAGGCTACAGCCCGACCGGCCAGCCGGAGTGGATCGAGCTCACCAGCATTCTCCTGCAACGCAAGGATCCCCGTATCGATCTTCTCCACCGCCGCAACCCGGCAACCCTCACCCTGGTCCAGAGCGGCCGCGAGCTTGCGAACGAACAGCTTCCCACCTACGGAAAACGCTCAGGGGTGTACCGCATCCTGGGCCAGATGGCCGTCGGCTACCTCAACGCGGGGCTCGATTCCAGGCGCGCCGAGAATCACTACGCCCTCAGCCTCCAGGCTGTACAGGCGGGAAGCGGAAGGGGACCGGTCTCCCTGAACATCATCGGGCGCCTGCCGGATGGCAGGAGCGGCCTGCGCTCAGTAGAGGAGGCCGAGAGCCCCCGCCTGCTTGACTCCATCCGCAAGGCGGGGCGGCATCTCAGCGACATCGAGGTCAGCTCCATTCCCAAGCGAAGAAGAAGCAGGGAAAAACAGCGGAGGGTCCTCGACACCCTCAGGCGGCTCTCCCGCAACATTGAAAGGATCTACCGCCAGCAGACCCGCCGGACGCACCACGCCGAGACTCGCCATCGAAACAAGGCAAGGCCATCCTCGAAAGCCCTGCCCGATGCTATAGAGGCGAAGGACAGCTCCGTCTACATGGATGTCGAAGAAAACACCTGGGTCGTGCTCGGTCCGAAAAACAGGGTTCACATCTTCAACGACTCCGGCCTCCATATCACCAGCGTGGTCTATCCCCCTGAAACCGTCCGCCACAGGACAACGAGGGGGAAATGGCTGCGGCCGGAACCGGAAGCCCTCCACGGCTTCAGGAAGGCTCTTCTTCGTAGAACCGATCGCGGTTAGCGCCGCAGGACAGGCCTGAGGAAGGGATCGAGATCGGCACGGGAATAGAAGGCCTTGCGGCCAACCGCCTCGATCTTCATCGCGTAAACAACCGGCAGGTCATCGCTGCGGGATGAGTAGGTCGAGATGATGCCGTAGCCCCGAATCGGCCGGCCATCCTTGTCGCGGGTCTTGGAGTTATAGCTGTAGCATACGTAGCGCAGCCTCGATTCCCCGAGCGTTTCCTTCTCATCGATTCCAATCTTGAAATCATCGCGCAAGCCCTCGATCAGGGCGAGGTGGGAGTAAACGTCCTCGAGAGCCACGGGGTCCTGCTCGCCCTTCTTAGGAGAAAAACGCAACACCCACGCATCCTCGCGCGGGTCCGCCACGCCGGAATAATAGAAGGTCGCCGTGTCCCACTCGATCTCCACCCGCTGCAGGGTATAGAGCTTCTCATCGATGGTATAGCCGGCCGCCCTGGCTGCGTAGCCAATGACCGCCTGGTTGTTCACGAAGGCCCGGTCAGGCTGGATGAGAACATTACAACCGCAAGCCAGCAGCAGCACAGCCGCAACAGGAATGAGCCTGGCAGTCTTGAACATCACTCAGGCACCGCTCCCTCCCGCCGCGCATCGGTACCTTTCGCCGGCGCGGGCTCTTCCTTTCCGGAGCCCTCCTCATCTTTCTTCGGCTCGCCCTCTTCCCTGGGAGCATTCAGCCGGGCGAGCATCCTCGCCCGGGAGGCCTCGAGCCGCGCCATCGCGGAGGCCCTGTCATCGCCCGCCTTCGCCTCGCGGCCCTGCAGCTCCGCGTTCTGAATAATATTCCTCATATAGCCGACCTCCTGGATTCCCAGGAAGAGATCCTTGATGCTGGCAGCGATCGAGGGGTCGTGGAGCAGCTGTCCGACCGAGCCCTCTCCCCGCTCGAGCATTCCAAGCACCAGCGAAAGCGAGTCGGAGCCCGCCTCCAGCTTCACCAGCACATTGTCAAGCCGCTCACCGAGCCTCTCGTCAAAGAAGAGACGGGTCACCACGGAGCTCTTGTCGGCCGAAGCGCTCAGGGCGCCCTCGAGCCTGACTGCAATCTCCGCCGTGCTGGCAATCGCCCGACCCAGGTCTCTCTCGTACTCTTCGGAGAAAAGCAGCTTGCCGAGCACGCCCTTCTCTTGCGTCACAGAATCCGAGAAGGTGCCCAGGTCGGTAGCCACCTGCTCCAGCTTGACCGACAGGGTCGCAAGAGATTTCAGGAAGGCATTGAGATTGTCGTAGAGCTCGGGCTCACGCAGGAGCTTGCCGACGGTACCCTTTCCGCTCTCAATCGCCTTGAGAACCACCACCAGCTCCCGAAGAACATCGCCGGCCGTGCCGGTAAACTCCGCGCCGACAAACCCTTCGAGAGGAGAGCTCTGCAGATACCTGATCTGGTTGTTAACCGACAGCCCTAGGCTTTCAGAGGTTCCCATGGTGATATGCACGGAGACATCTCCCAGCAAGCCGTCGCTCTGCAGAGAGACCGAGGAGTCTTCCCTGATCCTGCGGCTGACCTTCTCGGCGACTGAGACGGTAACCTTGACCGAATTGATGCTGAGATCATCGACAAAATCGATCTCCTCGACCTTCCCGACAGGAACACCGGAGAGATAGACCCTGGATCCATCCTTGAGCCGGCTCGTCGACGGACACATGAAATGGTACTGAACCTGCGTCTGGAAAATCCCATTTCCCGAGCCAACCCAGAAGAGGGCTATGATGACGACCACCGTGGCCACGAACATGACGAAGCCTACATTGATGCCGCTCGTTTTGGTTGCCCTGTCCATCTTAGCTCCCTTTCCCATTGGAGATCGCCCCGGAGGCGTCCTGGCCTGCCCGGGAACCGGTTGTCGGGTTGACTGAAATATCTCTCAGGAAGCTTCGCACCTCCTGGTTGTCGCTCTCAAAGAGATCATCTGGAGTGCCATCGGCGAGGATCTTTCCCCCGGAGAGATAGCACCACCTGTCCGCGACCTTTCTGGCGCAAGCCAGGTCATGGGTCACGACGAGCGAGGTCGACTTCACCCTCTGGTCGATATCGTGAATCATAGACGAGATCTTCCGGCTGGTCAGCGGGTCCAGGCCCGTGGTGGGTTCGTCATAGAGAATTAATTCGGGATCGGCGGCCAGCGTTCGCGCAAGAGCTACCCGCTTGCGCATTCCTCCGGAAAGCTCCGAGGGAAACTTGTCCTCAGCTCCGGCAAGGTTGACCCATTCAAGGCGTTCCCGCACCACGGCGCTGATAGCTTCTTCATCCGTTACGCCGTTTTCGACAAGAGGGAAGGCCAGGTTTTCGTAAACCGTCATGGAGTCAAAGAGAGCCCCTGACTGGAAGACCATCCCCATCTTCCGACGCAGGGAGTTCAGCTCGACCTCCTCGAGCTCGGCTATCGGGCGCCCCCAGAGCGAGACCTCGCCCTCGTCCGGATCCAGAAGTCCGATGATGATCTTCAGCAGGACACTCTTGCCGGTTCCGCTCTGTCCCAGGATCGCGACGTTCTCCCCCTGCGAGAGGGTGAAATCAAGGCCGTCCATCACCTTGAGCGGACCGAAGCTCTTGTGCAGGCCTTTGACCTCTACCAGAATTTTTGATTCGGACATCAGGTCAGCCTATCAACATGAAAAATTTGGTCAGGATCAGGTCCGCCACCAGCACCACCAGCACGGAATTGACCATCGAACGAGTCGTCGCCTCCCCCACGCCCTCGGTGGTCCTGGGGGCGCTGAAGCCGCTATAGGTAGCTATCAGGCCAATCAGCAAGCCGAAGATGGCCCCCTTGCTCAGACAGCCCAGGACATCAATGGGCGTGACCGCGGCGAGTGCCTTGTCCAGGTAGATCCCGCCCGGCACTCCCGTCTCCGCATAGGCCAACAGGTATCCGCCGGTAATTCCCACCAGGCAGGAGATCGCCGTCAGGGCAGGCAGCATGACGGTCATGGCCATCACCCGGGGAAGCGCCAGCTTGGCGACCGGATCGAGGCCAAAGGCCCTGTAAGCATCAACCTGTTCAGTAACAACCATGGAACCGATCTCCGCCGCCACGCCGGTACCGACACGGCCGGCAAACATGATCGCCGCAAAAACAGGACCGATCTCCCGTACAAAGGCGGCTCCAACTATCGTCGCAACCTGCCCCTCTGCTCCGAAACGCGCAAGCAACGAGCTGGTCTGTAATACGAGAACGAGGCCGATGAAGAGGGCGCATAGATTCACGACACTGAGTGAATCGACTCCGACTCGATACATCTGCCTGATCAGCTCACCGGATCTCACCTGCTTCCTGGAGATCCGGGTGAAAACTGAACCGGAAAAAATTCCGAAGTTCCCGACCGAGGTCAAAAAGATCTTCATAACCCTCCGATTTTAATGCACCGGCCGCATCGAATGGAACGACTTGACAGCTCCCTTAAGTACCGATATTCCTTCTCCTGAAGCCGAATAAGAGGCCACCCCGGTCCGAAAAATGCGATAGGCGTATGGAAACACTTACAGAATAAACATTTATGTCGCTGTGGTCCCCGCGGGGCTCACAAGTTATATTAACCTCGATTATGGCACTTGCAGCGAAATCATACTCGTACGCTCAACAAGTCACGAAGCGCGAGGCGACCAACTTCTACTACGCCTTCCGCCTGCTTCCTCCATCGCGGAGAAACGCGATCTACGCGGTCTACACCTTCAGCAGACGGGCCGACGATGCGGTCGACTCAGTCGAGGAGCTGCAGGCCACCCCCGAGGAGGCTGGGGCGAAGCTCGAACAATTACGGGCTCTCCTGCGGGGGGAGGCTCCGAGTGACCCCCTTGCCCCCGCCATCGAGGACACGATCGAACGATTCGGTGTTCCCCTCGAACATTTTGAAGAGCTGATCAAGGGCATGGAGATGGATCTCCACAACCAGCGCTACCAGACCTTCGAAGAGCTCTACAGGTACTGCTACCGCGCGGCAGCCGCCGTCGGCCTGCTCTGCATCGAGATCTTCGGCTACCGGGGCGACCCGAGCGAACACGCCGAGGCGCTCGGAATCGCGATGCAGCTGACCAATATCCTGCGCGATATCAGGGAGGACATGACCCGCGGACGCATCTACCTGCCGCTCGAAGATCTCGACCGCTTCGGCTACAGCCCCGAGGAGTTGGAGAGAAACGAGCTGAACCCCGCCTTCAAAAACATGATGAAGTTCCAGGTTGAAAGAGCCCGGAGCTACTTCGAACAAGCCGAGTCCCTCTTCCCTCTCATCGATGCGGAAACCCGCTACTGCCCGGTCCTGCTGAAGAGGCTGTACACCAAGATCCTCGACAAGATCGAAAACCAGGATTACGACGTCTTCAGCCGCCGCCCATCCCTCTCGAGATTCCAGAAGTTCGGAATGCTCCTGGCCGCCGGAAGAGATGCCCGCAAGGCCCGGCGCGCGCGGCCAGGAAAATGAACCGGTCAGCTGGCTGAGATCTTCTCCCAGCTCACCATGAACGAGGTTACGAAGCTCGCCAGGCGAACGACCACGAAGACCAGGGCGTTCTTCCTGTGGAGGCTTCGCCCCTCCCCGGTGCGATAGAGGCGCCGGCCGGTGCGGATCGCGATGATGTAACAGACGATTGAGATCACCGAGACCAGGATGTGAAAATTGAGCAGAGAGAAAAGGTTGTCGTAAAACGACCTCAGGCCCTGCTCAACAGCCCCCTGGCTTTCGTTGTGGGTGACCCTGGCTGTAACCTCTACGAGGATGACGTTGAGGAGGTCAACAATGAAGCAGGTGGTCATCACCTTCATGTGGACCGCTGGCTCGCGCCGCCTGGAGATTCCATAACAAAGCCCGGCGACCACCAGCACGTTCACCACGAGAGCTGCAATAACAAGGCTGCTCATCTCTGCTCACCATTCATCGAGATAGGCGACGTGTAGATCTTCATCGACAAACTCACATTTCTCACAACGTACTCCGGGAACTCCACGGCATATCTTGACCAGGCCTTCCTCGCCGCAACTCGGGCAGATTCTACACGGTACCGCTGGAGAGAGGGTAGAAATTAGTATCCAGGCGAGAAAGGCGAAAAGTAAAAGCCCGCCCACGATCGGGGGAATCCACATACCACTCGATAGGGTCACAGCCAGAGCCAGGAGAATCATCACGACCCAGAGAATCAGCATTCACGTCCACCCGTATCAAATAGGCCATTTTCGGGCATTTGGATCCCGCCGCCGGATCTCCCCGGTCACCCCCCTGACCTTCCAGGTGCTGAGAACGACAAAGGCCAGGTAGAGAAAAAAGATGGTCTGCGGAAAAATGATCCAGCCCCCGGAAACGGCCTTGCCATAAGCGCAGGCCTCGAAGAAGCCAACCTCGCTTAGGGAGCTGTCGATAAATACACGCAGCACCCAGCCGCCAAAAAGGCCGAGGAAGAGCCAGATATAATTCGCCCGCAGGCGCTGCGCCAGGGCCTCGTGAAAGCTGATCTTATAGGACGGCATGAGCAGATCCTCGGAGAGAACCTGGCGCCAGTTTCCCTCAAGAAGCTTCATCGTGGGGTTCAGAGCGGGAACCAGGATGTGCACCTCGAGCATCCTCACCCGGGTGTGCCAGATGTCGTAATATCTGTAGCGGCGGGCCTCGATACACATGAGCAGGAAAACAAGAAAGCTCGCGAAAATGAGGACCACGTGAGACCCGAGGATGGCCACATCCCAGGAGCTGAAGGTCCATGAAAAGGCCGCCATCGTGGTGATGATGGCCCAGTTCGTGGTCAGGTCCAAGCGGCGGCGCCACTCGGTTTCCCGCTGAACCTCTCCCCTGTAAAAATGCGTGAGTACCTGGAGATATTCCGAGGGAAACCTTTCCTTCGCTTCTTTTTTTCCTGAGCTCTCAGTCAAGACCAGACACCTCCAGCTTAATTCAACAGGCGCTCTGTAACCTCGTCGCAGAGCACCTCCTTCAAACCAAAATCCTTGGCGAGATACCAGCGCAGCCCCAGCACGTCGCCGGCATTCCCGCTGGCCCGGGCCAGGCGCAGCAGGAGGACCAGGCGGCTGGATCGATCCAGGCGGGCCAGGAGCTTCGCCTTCGACACCTGCCCGGCAAACTGGCCCAGCACCCGTCTCCGTACAGCCTCCGCCGCCGGACGAATATCCGAATTAGAAGGTTCGCTTGCCTCGATTCCCTTGTCGGCAGATTTCTCGTGGCGCCACAGCACCAACCCGCGATACGCCTTGATCTCCTCGTTCTCAACCAGGACCTTCCCCCGAAAGGAGAGATCAACCATCGCCGAGAAGGTAATCGAGACAGTCGTTCTCTCGGCCTTGATCTCCTCGTAGCGCAGCTTGCTTTCCAGTCCCTCCCACTTGGCCCTCAGGGCGGAGAGCCTGGCATAATCCTCCAGGGCGCGTTTTCCATCATCGAAGTGAATC
>CAUZHA010000049.1:0-30320 GCA_963579555.1 Planctomycetes bacterium UBA1146 | reverse complement strand
GGGGCAAATACAGCGTCTTCATCAGTTTTATCCTGGCCGGCTTCACCTTCAGGTACTATCTCAGGTATCGAAAATGGGCCGACTGGGCCGCGGATGAGCGCAGGAAAGAAAGAAAGAAAGAAAGAAAGAACAGCCGCCCTAAAAAGAAGAAACGGGAAAAGCCAAAGAGCGCAAAAAAGCGTTGTCCCGAAAGAACGAGAACCCTCCCCTGCGGAGCCCCCGGATGATATCCGGAAAGACCGGACAGATCCCGCACCGAAGCCCCCTCCTCCCCCCCCGGACTTTGATGATTGAACGATGGAAGGGCGAGCCCCGGGCAACGCTTTCGATCATCTCTTCGCTAATCCGGAACAACCCTGGTGTCCGGACTGCAGAACCCACCGGGAGGAGGAAGGAACAAGTCGGTGCTCGAACTGTGGTGGAGAAAAAATCTTCGTTCCCGCGGAGATGAAAGATGGCCGTAACATTTGTTCAGGCATCTCCTGTTTCTCCCTGCTGGGGATTTTTTTTCCCCAACGAGGTCGCCGCCCTCGTCCCCGCCTTCGTCTGCATGCTGATAGCCGGCTACCTGCGGTTCCCGCTATTCGAGCTGGACCAAATAGGCCGGAGATGAGATCTAGAAAGAAAACCCGCCGGCCTCAATGCGACGAACCGTCGGCCCCCCGGGGAGAACCTCTTCAGGCGCAGGGAGGAGGAGAACCCGGCTCCACCCCAAGCATCTTGAGCACCTGTCCGGCGTAGCCCGGGCCGAACTTGAAGGAGCTCTTGACCAGCAGGTCGAAATCGAGCGGGTTTTTCCGCTCCCGGGGGAAGAGACCGGTGCGAAGCAGGAACGGCAGGCGCGCGGCAGGGAAAGGATAGTCGCTCCCATGCAGGATCCGGCGCTTGAGCCAGTCCTCTTCACGGCTCATTCGCAGCAGTGAAAACCAGCGGTTCATGCTCGCCATGATGGCCGTGTCGCCGAAGAGATTGTCGTAGCGGTTCATCATCTCCACAAAACGGGGATAGTACTGCTCCCCATCGTACCAGGCGCAGCTGCCGCAATGAGCGGCGATCACCGGCCCGCCGTGATCGAGCGGCCGCTCGAGCTTCCGGGGATCGGTAAATTGCTGCGAGATCACCTTGCAGGAATGCTCCCACCCCGTATGAAACATCAGCACCACTCCCAGCTCGTTGGCCAGCTTGTAGAACGGATCGAACTCCGGGCGCGAAGGATCGACGCCCTGGATCGCCGTGTGCAGCTTGACCAGGCGCGCGCCCGCCTCGCGGCAGCGCTCCAGCTCCTTCAACGCATCGCTGCGGATCGGGTTGATCGAGCAGCCCGGCAGGACCTGTGGGCACTCTCTGGCCAGGTCGAACACGTGATCGTTCGAGACGTAGAAGTGCGTAGCAGGATCGTTGCGGGAGCCATCCTCGTGGTACACGGCGTCCTGCGCCAGCACCACGGCGTAGTCGAGACCCGAGGTCTGGATGTGGCGAATCAGCCTGTTGCGCATCTTCTCGCTGATCGTCTCACCGGGCTCCCTCAGTATTCCCGAGATTTGAAGAACAAGCCGCGTCTTCCACTTCTTGCGGGTGTTTTCCGACAGGTAGCCCTCCTCCGGATTCTCACCCCAACAGAAAATATGCGTGTGCACATCTACCGAGCAGGTGGATGCCGGAGTATCGGAAGCTTCATCCGGGTCAGCGTTTTCGGGTTTTTTCAGGCGAGCCATCCTTGCACCAGGTCATTAATTATTCTTCAGTCGCCACTTCTCGGATCAGTGTGTTCCACCAGCTCAGCCCCTTCAATTCGAGTGTCCCCACAAGCTCTTCCGGAGACTTGAAGGTTGCCTCGGCCACCTGGCCATCCTCACCCGGGAGAATCTTACGGTAATAAAAGACCGCGGGAACAGTGAGACCCACCAGGATGGCCACGAAGATCAACCTTATCCGGATGGATTTAACCGCGAGGCGACAGCCCAGGAGCCCGAGCATGAACGCGCCGAAGGCGCAGAAGAGGACGAGAATCTTGGACAGCAGGTGGAGTTTCCTGTCCGGCGCCTCCAGGAACGCTATGAATTCGAGCTGGGGCTTGGCGGAGGTCCGCTCCTTGCTGAATTTCCTGACCAGGTTAACGGCCGGCATCGTCGGCCGACCCATGATCTCTTCGACGGGAAAATCAAGCTCTCCGGAATCGCCCCCGTAGGCCCTGAAAACGACCTCCGTACAGACCAGCTTATCCGTCGAGGTAAAATCAAACTCGAAATCGTAGGGCATATCCCAGTAGGTGAAGGCTCTCACGATGGCCGCCTTGATCGCATCGGCGGCCAGCCTCGGTCGAAAGACGGCAACCGAGTCCGCCTCGGCGATGGAGTGTTCCATTGACGAAAAGATGACCCCTTCGCTGACGGCCTCGATGATCTTGCATTCGTGGCCCTCAGAATCAGGCGAGGTGTACCTCTCCCAGGACGTATTCGCTCTCACCAGGTCCTGTCCAAAAGCTTCTTTCAGGACCCCCTCGGTCAGACCGAGCTCTCTCAGATCCTCCACTGTCCCGATATAGAGGGCGGCATGCGGCCAGTACCCGGGCAGAAAGGCGTTGGAGCCGTAGTAGTCCCTCCGTTCCAGGATAATGTCGCCGGGCTTCATCATCTGAAGGAGCTTATCAAACCCGGCCGAACCCTTGATCGCCGAGTCGCGCTGGATGGTCTTGAAGTCACCAATCCAGGAAGAGATGGCCTTCTGAGCCTGGTAGACGACCTCCTTGCTCCTCTCCTTGATTTGATCATGCGCCCGGCGCACAACCTGCTGGCTGCTCGACTCCGCGTACCTGGTGATGGTTTCTTCCGCGGCTCTAATCACCGGCTGGAATTGTTCATAGCAGGCGACCCTGCCCAGCTCATCCTTGATGGGGCTCGCATGGTAGCGCGACTCGAATTCCTTGAACAGGCCCAGGTTTTCCGGGCTGCGAAGTCCATCCCTGACAAAATTATAGAATGCCGGCGGGATTCCCCATTGCTGGATGCCTTCATTGAGCTTCGCCCTGGTATTCTCCGCATTGAACCCGTTAACAAACTTCAGGGAGGTCTCAAAGAGCACAACCCCCGAGGCGTACTCAACGAGGAACGCGCGAAGCAGGAGCAGGTCAGCGGCAACCTCCTCAGAATTAAAATTCGCGACCCTCTCATATCTCAGAAAAACAAACAGCAGCACCTCGCGATAATGGTAAAAACGCCGTAAGAGCTCCTGGGCCCTGTCGCTGTTTCCCTGCACCTGGTACCAGTTCCAGCCCGCCTCATTGGCCTTTTCGGCCTTCTCCCTGTCGAGCTTCAGCGCCCCCGCCTCCCTTTCGAACGCGGCCATTTCTCCAATGAGCTGGATCAGTTTTCCCTCATCCACATCAAGACGGCGCCCCAGCCTGCCCTTGCCAGTTTCCGTATTCAGAAGCTCCCTCAGCCTGAGAGAAGGCTCCAGCAACTTGACCCCAAGATCGCGTCCATCGCGTCTCTCCCGCTCACGCTCGACAATACCCGCCGGCTGAAAGATCCCGAACCAGAGCAGCAAGACAGCGGCCAGCACCAGCAGGGAAGCGGAACTAAAAACCGCCCCGTCCGACGCCCTGCGCCTCCACCGCAGCCTTGGCTCCGGTTCCGGACGCGGGTTCACCTCCGCAAACTTTTTCGCCAGCCCGGCGAGCAATCCCTGGAGACCGGACCGCAGCTGCCTGATCTCTCTCAGCCGCCCTCTGCGACCGAAGATCAACAGCTGATGCCACAAAACAACCGCGGCGACCGACGCCCTTCTCCAGAACGCGAGCGCGAACACTCCGGCAAACGGCATGAAAGCCAGGGTTCCCAGGATGACGCCCTTCATGAAGCCCTGGTCAAACATCAGCCAGCCCAGCGCCGCGTACCAGCTCAGGTAGAGAGGCAGCCCGACCAGGATACGGTATGTGGACCTCGTCACCATCCCGGGCTGGCCCAGGAGCCTCGCGATGGAACGAACGGCGATGAATGGAACGATGTGCCAGAGCGAGCCAAGCAGCGCCGGGAGAGAAAACAGCAACAATCGGAACAACGTCGCGCAGACATTGATAACCGCTGGAAGCCCGCTCTGCTCGAGTACAGGGCTGCCCACCTTGAGTCCCGCGGAATTGACTGCCTCGCGGTAGATTTTGACTTCATTCGCGACCGCCTCCGCCTTTTCCCGGTCAGCCGCCAGGAAATGGTTGATCGCATCGGCAATCCGCTTGCGCTGCCGCAGCGAGCCGGCGGGAACCTCGGCCTGGTCCACCACCGTCGGAACCAGGACCTCGAGGTCCTCGAGCCAGGGCTCCCACTCGGGGTCGTCGAGATGCACCATCAGCTCCCTGATATGATCGGCGAGCTCCGTGGTCAGGGCGCGCATCGCCTTGCGGCTGTCGCCATCGTGTCGCCGCACCCAGTCATCGATCTCTATGGGATCCCCGACCCGGATCCAGACCCCCGAACGAAACTGCTCCTTTCGTTCGTAGTTGATCCCCAGGGGAACCACCAGGACTCCGCGGGTCCCTTCATCGTAGGCCTTGATGGCCATGCGCGCGGCTCCGGACCGGACCTTGTCAAGATGGGCCTGGTCGGTCGTCTTGCCTTCGGGAAAGATGCCCAGGGCCTTCCCTTCCATCAGGGCCTCCGCCCCGGTATCCAGGCTCTGCAGGTTGCGGCGAACCTGGCTCTTGTCGTCCATTCCCCGGTAGGCGGGAACCATGCCGAGGGCATACATCACCCTCCCCACCACGGGCATGTCGAAGAGCGGGGCCTTGGCCATGAACCGCACCGGCCGGTCGGCGGTGACGCCGATCAGAACCGGGTCGACCATCGAGTTGGAGTGATTCGCGCACAGGAGGACCGGACCTTCCTGTGGAATCTTCTCTCCTCCGGAAATCTCCAGCCGCGGATAATAGAACTTCACCACCCGTCGGGCCAGCCAGCGCAACGCGCCACGCGACTCAGTATTTTCTCCGGACATCACTATTCTCCTGGACCGGCCGCCAGTCTAACTGCAGACACGCTTTTCTCCTATTGTTAACAGGCAAACAAATGGAGAGGCTCCATCCTGGAAGACCTCTCCCGGCTTGAACCGTCTGATTCCAGCCCGAGCCCGGGAAAGCTCATGAGGCGAGAACTCATTGCCTGCCCCACTTACATTCCAATTTCAGAATGGAAGAATTGGCCGGCACCACAGGTTCAAGAACTCTGAACTCATAGGCTGCCAACTCATACCACCCCCAGGTGTTGGCTGAATGTTCAGACTTACATCAAAGGCCACAGGTGTCCTGCAAATCGCAACCTGGATAAGGCTGGCAGCCAACTCCCGCGACAGGAGGCATACCCCCGAGGAAGAGGTAATTGAGCCCCGAGATACCGTCAGCGATATTCAGACGGGCATCTCCGTTGAAGTTCATAGCATCCCGGCAACCCGGCGCAGTACCGCCGAGGAACAGCCAGTTCAACAGGCACTGCGCATCGGCAATGTTAACCCGTCCATCGACATTACAGTCATAGGTGACGGCGTTTTCATCAATACCGAGGAGGTCCACCTCGTAAGCTCTCTTGCGCGGCAATACGCCAATGTTTACATGGGTAATAATATTCTCCACCGGCTGGCCGGCGCCCTCGAGACCATCGACATACCTGACGATCTTGGTTTCGGTCACGTCCACCTCGGGGAAAGGACACCGGATGTCGATCCTGGCGATCGACTCAGTACCTGAGGCCGGCAGGGTCACGAACTCGGTAAAGGAAAGGATGACAGCACTCACTGCACCCAGGTTTCCTTCACCCTCGGTCAACTCGCTCTTCTCGAAACCGCCGCGCCGCCGCCCGCCCTCGGCCTCGTCGGCCGCAGCGGTGCCATCGACCGTTATGCCAACGATATCGAGGCCAGGATCACCCGCGAGACTGATCGACCAGCCCTGGGCTCCGAACACTACCTGGTTCTCAGATGTTGTCAGCGTGCAATCAATCGCCTGGGTAAATGCCTGGCCATAAACGCCTTCGATCGTTTCACTATTCTCACCGGCGAAGGCCAGTTCGAACTCAGCCAGGACACCACGGAGAGTCACCTCGTAGGCGGTCTTCCGAGGTAGAACGCCAATGTTTCCGTGGGTAATCACGTTATCCACCGGCTGCCCCGCGCCTCGAAGGCCATCAACGTACCTGACGACCTTGTTCGCGGTTACGCCAACATCGGGGAAAGGACACCGGATGTCGACCCTGGCAATTGTCTCAGTTCCGGAAACAGGCAATGTTATAAAATCATTAAAAGAGAGAATGACGGCACTCACGGCGCCCGTATTTCCTTCGCCCTCAGTCAACTCGCTCTTCTCGAAACCGCCGCGCCGAAGCCCGCCTTCGTCCTCGGTCGCCGCCGCGCTCCCATCTACCGTAATACCAACAATATCAAGGCCAGGATCTCCTGCCAGGCTGATGGACCAGCCCTGGACTCCGATCTCTGCCTGATTCTCAGAAGTCCTCAGGGTGCAATCAATAGTCTGGTTGAAATTCCGGCCCGATACGCCTTCGACCGTTTCGCTATCCTCAGACGAGAAACCTAATTCGAATTCGGTTTTCATATCCTGTCCCCAGCATTGCCCCAGAAAAGCAATGCTGACAGCAGTCGCGACGATCCGTAGAGACCCCACTCTCATGTCAACTCCCTGCATTTAAACCCGCAGGCTGCACGTTGGAATAATTGTCTGAAACGCCGGATGTTCGGAACCCGCCTCAAACACCACAAACATCTTGAAGATCGCAGTCAGGATAGGACTGGCAACCAGCTCCAGAAGCCGGAGGCGGCCCTCCGTGGAAAAGATAATTGAGCCCTGAAATACAGTCAGCGATATTCAGACGATCATCTCCATTAAATTCCATAGCATCTCGGCAACCCGGAGCAGGACCGCCGAGAAACAACCAGTCCACGAGACACACAGCATCGGCAATGTTAACTACCCCATCGACATTGCAGTCGTAGGTGACGGCGTTCTCATCCGTCCCTAAAAGGGGTACCTCGTAGGTTGTCGTTCGCGGAAGGATACCGGAGTTCTGGTGGGTAATTATATTATCCACTGGCTGGCCAGCGCCGCGAAGGCCATCGACATACCTGACGACCTTGATCTCGGTTACGTCTACCTCGGGGAAGGGGCATCTGATGTCTACCCTGGCGACCGTCTCTGTGCCTGAAGCGGGCAATGCTACGAACTCGGTAAAGGAGAGAATGATGGCGCTTACAGCACCCGCGTTTCCTTCACCTTCGGTCAGATCGGTTATCTCAAAACCACCGCGCCTAAGTCCTCCCTCGTCCTCGTCGGCCGCCGCGGTTCCATCAACCGTGATGCTGACGATATCGAGGCCAGGACCGCCAGCCAGGCTGATCGACCAGCCCTGGGCTCCGGCTTCACTCGGGTTCTCGGAGGTCGTCAGGGTACACTCAATCGTCTGGTTGAAGGTCAGGCCCGATATGCCTGCGATTGTTTCGGCATTATCTCCAGAGAAACCGAGTTCAAATTCGGGCTCCGCATCCTGGCCCCAGCCTGGTCCAGCAAAAGCAAGGCTGATAGCAATCGTGACAATCCGTAATAATCCCAACCTCATGTCGAATCCCCTTATCAACGAATTCAAAGTTCCGTATTGAGACAACCGAGGCTCGTAGAGCCCCCATACAACCAGCTAACAATGATAGCTATGCTATGCATTAGAACGCTATAGATCAAAACATAATGTGGTCCGGCCAATTCTTGGCTCCTGCGGCCCACCGCGCCGCAGCTTCACGGAGAAGAAAACCACCAGGTACCCAGGAAGAGTGAGGCGGTCGGATTACGATGTGTTCTGGCGTCCTTTCGGCTCCTGCTCACGGTCATACTGGCCGATTCCAGGCCACTTGCAGGAACGCCCCCCAAGGCGTAAACTCATTGCCTGTCCCACTTACCTTCGAGTGCCAGAGTGGCGGAATTGGCAGACGCGCCAGATTCAAAATCTGGTGACCTTACGGTCGTGGGGGTTCAAGTCCCCCCTCTGGCACCAATTTTTACCCGTGACCGGAGTACCCACTCCTGGAAGCCTCCCTCGGAACCACGCAGCGAGAGCAGGTAGCTCAGCAGATCGCGGAGCTGGTCCACCGACAGGGTCTCAGAAAAATTCGCAGGCATCGGCGAGAGCCTCGAAGGCGGCCGCCGGAGCGTAGGCGTGGCGCTGCCGAAAGCCGGGCCTCGCATACCAATAGGGTCCAGAGACGACATCCCGGGATCCATCTCCATCGATATCAGCGGAACAGGCTCCCTCGCTGAAAAACTGATCGGAGAGAACCAGGCGGTTGAAGCTGTGGAGGGACGGATCGGCCCTGAGGGAGATTTCCTGCAAGAGCAGAAGGGCCAGAAGGACAGCAACAAGAGCCTTCTTAAGTGGGAAGCCTTTCAAGAAGACCGACAGCTTCACCACGAACTCCTTGCATGGAACTTCCCGGGTAAAACTGGCATAGACCCTATAGTATCGCACGAAAGCACAGAGGTCCCAGATGCCCGCAGGAGAAGTTAATTGACCGGATGGCTTCCATAGCCATCGTTGAACTGTTATTTTCAGGAAGCCCCCTATTGCTTTGTATGAAAACGTAAAATGCTCGATTCCCTGATCAACCTGCTACGGAAGCTCGCGAAATTCGCTGGAAACCCGCGAAGCGCCGAAGCCGTGGTCCTTCGCGAAGAGTTCCCAGGCAGCTGGCTACCCTGGGTCGAAGCACTACCCTTTTACTCCGCGCTTACAGAAGCAGAGAAGAAACGTCTTCTCTCCTACACCTGCACCCTCGTCGAAAACAAGAAATGGCGAGGCCTTGATGGTTTTGAGGTCACGGACGAGGTCAAGGTGACGATCTCGGCGCAGGCCGCCCTCCCCCTCCTTGGAATCGAGCATCATTTCTACCGAGGGGTTGACGAGATCCTCATTCACCCGAGCACCTATAAGGTCTCCTCTCGAAGACACGGACCGGGCGGGGTTGTCGTCGAGAGCAAAGCAGAGGTTCTCGGCACTGCCCACTCCGACATCAATATTATCGCTCTCTCCTGGGAGAGCGCCCGACAGGGCGGAGCAAATTGGCAGGATGGCCGAAACGTCGTCATCCACGAGTTCGCCCACAAGCTCGACATGCTGGATGATTTCGTCGATGGAACCCCGCCTCTAAGCTGCAGAAAGCAGCATGCCGCCTGGGTCCAGATCATGACGAAAGAATACGAACAACTGGTCAATATGGACCGAAGGGGAAAGAAGACTGTTCTCAGCAAATACGGCGCCACCAACCCGGCAGAGTTCTTCGCGGTCTCTACCGAGACCTTCTTCGAGAAGCCCCGGCAGATGCGGAAAAAGCACCCCGAGCTCTACGAACAGTTGAAGGCCTATTTCAATCAGGATCCCGCAACGCGTCTGGGTCGCTGAGGAAGCGCCCCAGGAAGCTCCCGCCTGCCATCAAAAAAAAGGAACGGGCAAGCGCCCGGTCCTTTTTAAATTTCGACCAGCCAGTTGTCAAACGACCCGAATGTTCTCGGCCCTGGGGCCTTTGGGTCCGTCGACGAGCTCGAACTCAACGGCCTGGCCTTCCTGAAGTTCATCAAAGTTAGCGTTCTCAACCGCGGAGGTATGGAAAAACACATCGTCAGGTCCACCATCTGATCCAATAAATCCAAATCCCTTGGCGTTAATTAGTTTCTTGATCGTCCCCTGGGCCATCCGAAGCACTCCTTAAGATCCCACGCAGCACTCACATACAAAAAAAATGAATACCGGGCACTTTGCCCGGTATTCATTATATTCATTTTGCTTGTATTTATTCAGGTGTCAGACGACCCGAATATTCTCAGCTCTCGGGCCTTTGGGGCCATCACCCAGCTCAAATTCTACAGACTGACCTTCCTGAAGTTCCTCAAAGCTGGCATTCTCAATCCCAGAGGAATGGAAGAACACGTCATCAGAACCGTCTGCTGGTCCAATAAATCCAAATCCCTTGGCGCTAATCAGTTTCTTAATCGTTCCCTCAGCCATCCGAAATACTCCTTAAGAAATAAAATCTGGTCCTAATGCGTAAGACCACGTACGCCACTCATATTTGAGCGGTCAGATACTATACCTAATTTCCAAGCTTTGGCTTTGTTTATTCGCCTGATTCTTTCACGATTCAAATAATAAAATCGTGTCCTGGAAATCCCGATGCCATACGGAAAATCTTTTTATTAACTATTATCAGCCCCCCGATCGGTTTTTAAAAAGCTTCAGGGGAGTTCTCTGAGCTTCATATTCCGAAACTCAACAGGTGAACCTTCGGACTCTATAGCCATATAACCTGTTCCAGGAGAACAGTTTGTACCTCCTGAAACCTCCTCGCCATTAACCCAGAGTCGAACCTCGGAATTGATACAGCGAATATAGTAATGATTCCACTGCTTCACTCCACGGGTCAGGTTCTTCGTTGGGAAGCTGCGCTGCCCATTGGGGGCCACCGGTGGAAAAGGCTTCATCTTGGATGCCTGGGTGGGAAAAACATCTCCATGAGAGGTGAACCAGTCGGACTTCTTCTTGTGCTGCTTTTCGTAAGATTCCGCGTACCCAAGGTCCAGAATCTGCACTTCGATTCCCTGGGGGAGTTGCCCGGGCTTGAGCCTGTTGAGAGAGGCCTCCGGAATCCAGGCAAAGAAACCCGAGTTTCCGGCATTGCGCATATGCCGCCACTCGAGCACCACCTCAAAATTGGTCAATTGCTTCTCATAGCGCATGACTCCAACGGGCCTTCCCGTGCAGTAAAGAACGCCGTCCTTCCAGGCCCACGTGTCTTTGGCGCAATTGACGTTGATGAAATCCGCCGGTCCCAGGGTCTTCCACCCTTCGCCTGTCCCATCGATAAACGCCCTTGGAGCGACTTTCGGTTCGTCGTCACCGAGACCGACAATCGACACGGTTACCAGGATACTGCATACGCATAAAAAACTCAGAATCGTGTTACGCCTGTTCATTTGGATACCCCGCACTTGGTTCGCGATGTTGTGAGAATCAATTCCCGGCTCATCGCCGGGCCAGGAAGACCAGGTCACACTGGTCCTCGTCGATAAGTTCATTATGCCACTCAACCCTTTCGGTCTTCACCTCGGAAAACACATCTTCCAGCGACGAGACAAAGCTCGCATTCGGAGCGCTCGACCAGACCGCCAGCACCCCCTTCTCCTCTAGGTGACCACGAACCTGGAGCAAGCCCTCGGCCGTATAGAAATCCAGGTTCTCCGAATCGAGATTCTCATCTGGCGAGTGGTCTATGTCGACAAGAATGATGTCATAGCGACTCTCGGCTGGAGCCCCGAGATAGCGAAAGAAATCATCCTGTTTGACAGAAAAGCGAGGTTCGTTGAGCAGCCTTCCAGCCAGGGGAATAAGATCCCTGGACAGCCAGGAGATGACCTCGGGCAGGAACTCGATCACGCCGACTCTTGCTGCCTGGGAACAATCCAGCGCAGCCTGGGCGGTATAGCCGAGGCCGAGGCCGCCAACGAGGACCGCCAGGTTCTGGCCCCCATGCCACTCAATGCCGAGGCTGGCCAGAGACTCCTCACTGGCGGTATTGTAACTGCTCATGAGGAATTCGTGTTCGAGGGTAACCTCCGTAACCATGGTTCCGGGCCGCGACAGCAGTTCCCTTCGACGCAGGCAGAGCAGACCGATCGGGGTCTCTACAGATTCGAGTATTTCGATAGAGGGAGTGTTCATAGGACGGAACCCGGCTGTAAATAGGCCGCAGGAATCCAGCGATGGGATGGAAATCTCAACCGTGTGTAAACTGTTCGCCCGCAGAAGCAGCACTCTAAGCGGAAAAGGGCCCCATGAAAGCAACAACCTGCCGAATATTGCTACTTTCAGTTTTCCCGGGAACTCTCGACCGCGAGCCGGTAAAGGCGCAAAATGAGCGGAGCAATGCCGACGAAAGATAACATCCTGAGCGCCCGGGACACGATCAGCGGCCAGCTGCGCGAGACCCCGCTGCAGCGATCCCCGCATCTCGAGCGTCTCTGCGAGAGCGAGGTTTTCCTCAAGCTCGAAAACTACCAGGTGACGGGATCGTTCAAGGCCCGCGGCGGACTGAACAAGCTCTGCTCACTTGGCCCGGGGGAGCGGAAGCGCGGTATCATCGCTGCATCTTCGGGCAACCATGGAGCGGCCTGCGCCTTCGGGGCAGGCCGTGTCGGCTCTCCCGTAACCGTCTGTGTCCCCACCCTCGCCTCCCCCTCGAAGGTCGAGTTGATCGAGAGCTATGGAGCTGAGGTGAAACACCACGGCGATGATTGTCTCGAAACCGAGGTCTACGCCCGGTCCCTGGCCCAGGAAAACGGCTTGGTCTACGTCTCCCCCTACAACGACCAGCACATCGTCGCCGGGCAGGGAACCGTCGCCGTGGAGCTTCTTGAACAGGCCGGAGACCTGGACGCCGTATTTATCTCGGTTGGCGGCGGCGGCCTCATCGCCGGAATGGGAATCTACCTGAAAGCGACAAGCCCAGCGACCGAGATCGTCGCCTGCTCTCCCACCGCATCCCCGGCCATGCATGCCTGCCTCGAGGCGGGCGAGATCATCGACGTACCGTGCGATCAAACCCTCTCGGACGCCACCGCCGGCGGCGTCGAGCCCGGCTCCATCACCTTCGACATCTGCAGAAAGGTCATCGACCGATCCATCCTCGTCAGCGAGGCTGAAATCGGCTCCGCCATGCGTGACTTTATCTCGGGCCACCGTATGCTCATCGAAGGCTCCGCAGGAGTCGCCCTCGCCGCCTTCCTGAAGACCCGGGACGACTACAAGGGCAAACGAATCGCCATCGTCATCTGCGGCGCCAACATCGGCATCGAGAAGCTCAGGGAATTGCTCGGCTGACGCCCGGGTCCGGACCTCAGTCCTCTGCCCCGACAAAACCTTCACGCTCAAGATAGAGCAGGATCTTCTGGGCCGCCTCTTCCGGCAGGCAGGCCGTCGTGTCGATGACAACCTCCGCGTTCTCCGGCTCTTCATAGGGATCGGAGATCCCGGTGAACTCCTTGATGATCCCGGCCCGCGCCTTGGCGTAGAGACCCTTGCGGTCGCGCTGCTCACAGACTTCCAGCGGAGTCGCCACGTGAACAAGTATGAATCCTCCACGCTGCTCGATCAGCGAGCGAACCTCCTGCCTGACCTCGTCGTATGGAGCGATTGGCGCACAGATCGCGATACCGCCATTCTTCGAGATCTCGTTGGCGACAAAGCCGACCCTCTGGATATTGAGGTTGCGGTGTTCCTTCGAAAAACCCAGCTCCGAGGAAAGATTCTTGCGAACGATGTCGCCGTCGAGAAGGGTCACCGGACGTCCGCCGGTTTCGAGCAGCTTGGCCATGAAGGCATTGGCTATGGTCGACTTCCCGGAGCCCGACAGGCCGGTGAAAAATATCGTGAAACCCTGGCGGTGACGGGGCGGGTAGGTCTTCCTCAGCTCCCGGGCCACCTCGGGAAAGGTGAACCAGCCCGGAATCTCACGGCCCTTGGCCAGGCGATCGCGCAGATCTGTCCCAGAGATACTGAGGGTCCTGGAGCCCTCGGGGATTTCGTCTTCGGTCATGTAGGCGTCCTTGTCCTCGACATAGGTCAACATCGAGAACGGCACCATCTTCATGCCCACCTCTTCCTGGTACTCATTCAGGATCTCCTGGGCATCATAGGGCCCGTAGAAGGGCTTGCCCGATTCATCCGCTCCCGGACCGGCATGGTCGCGGCCGACAATGAGATGCGTGCAGCCGTAGTTCTTCCTGATGATCGCGTGCCAGAGAGCCTCCCTCGGCCCGGCCATCCTCATCGACAGGGGAAGCAACGAGAGGTAGACCGTGTGCTGGGGATAGTGAAGGAGCAGCGCCTGGTAGCACCTCACCCTGGTGTAGTGATCAATGTCGCCCGGCTTGGTCATTCCCACAGCCGGATGAAGGAGGAGGTTCGCCTCGTGCTCGCGAATCGAACGCATGGTCAATTCGAAGTGCGCCCGGTGCATCGGGTTGCGGGTCTGGAAAGCGATGACCTTGCGCCAGCCGAACCTGTCGAATTCCCGCCGGATGCCCTTGGGACTCAGACGGAGACTTCTTGAATCGTAGTGAAAGGGAAGCTGGACTCCCTGTACCTCGCCGCCGATATACCAGTCGGGCGTATCGTTCAGAAGATAGGCGACTCCCTTGTGAAAGGTGTCCTCGGTCCCGTAGACTCCCGCCGCCTCGGCCTGCTTGTCGGCCTTCCAGATATCTTCCACGTTCAACACCGCCAGCATGACCCCCTCCGGATCCCGTAAGGCCACCTTGTCTCCGGAAGCGAGCGGACCCGCGAACTCCTCGGAGACCGCGAGGGTGATAGGAATCGGCCAGACCGTCGAGTCGGCGAGGCGCATGGTGGTGCAGACGGACTCGTAGTCCGCGCGATTCATAAAACCGCGAAGGGGTGAAAAAGCCCCGTTGAGCAACAGCTCGATGTCGCACATCTGGCGGGCAGAGAGGTCCCAGGAAGGCCAATCCTTGGACTGGTTCTTCAACTCCTCCGCTTGCTCTTTTCCTACAACCAGATCTACAAGCTCACCGCCGTGCGGCTCAATCAAATGACTCATTATTATTAACCGACCTGTGAAAAAACACGAATGCCATGGAATACCGCTCTCAAACAAACTCTCGGAGCGGGCGGGAAACAAACGCGCGATTGTATCGCACAGTCTGTCGATAAAAAACAAAGCATCGGGGATATTCACTCGTGTTGATAAAAAGATTTTTTACACCCCATGTTCCTGCATGGAGTTAATGCTTGCCCTACATAAGTGGGCTGCGGGGTGATACGATGCCGTCCTCATGCAACTCGATACGCCCCTGAGCACGCGCATTTCATCCCGACGCATCGCCCTCGCCGGCATCCTGCTCTCCGTCTGCCTTGCCTCCCGATCGCCTGGGCAGGAAGCTGAAACCTTCTTTGAAAACCGTATCCGGCCGATCCTCGCTGAGAATTGTTTCAAATGCCACGGGGGAAGAGCCAGCAAGGGCGGAGTTCGTCTTGATCAGAGAGCGGCCCTGCTTGCAAAGGGCGAGGATGGGCCGGTCATCATTCCCGGCAAACCGGGACAGGGACGCCTGATGGCCGCTATTCGGCACACCGGCGAGATCAAGATGCCGCCCAAGAAGAAGCTTCCTCCAGCGGAGATCAAGGCTCTCAGCGACTGGATCACCGCAGGGGCCCCGTGGCCGGAGCAGCCTGAAGACAACCCTGGAGCCGCGGCGCAAAAGAACGATCCCGCCTCCCACTGGGCCTTCCAGAAAATCCGGGATCCGGGACCACCCGACGACACCACCGAGTGGACCATCAATCCGATCGATCTCTTCGTTCTCAGGCGCCTGAAAAGCTCCGGGATGACCCCCTCCCAACCGGCCCGGCGGGGCAAGCTGCTCAGACGAACCACCTTCGCCCTCCTCGGTCTCCCCCCAACCCCGCAGGAGCTATACTCCTTCGAAAAGGACGACTCGCCAAGCGCGTGGGAAAAGGTCGTCGACCGTCTCCTCGCTTCCGCGAGCTACGGTGAACGCTGGGGGCGCCACTGGCTCGATGTGGCCCGCTACTCAGACACAAGGGGTTACGTCTTCACAGCCGAGCGGAAATACCCCTTTTCCTATACCTACCGTGACTACGTCATCAACTCCTTCAACGACGACCTGCCCTTCGACACCTTCATCCGTCACCAGGTCGCGGCCGACAGGCTGGCACTTGGAGAGGACAAGCGCCCCCTCGCCGCGCTGGGATACCTGACCCTTGGACGACGTTTCCTCAACAACAAGCACGACATCATCGACGACCTGATCGACGTCGTCACCAGAGGAATGATGGGGCTGACCGTTCAGTGCGCCCGCTGCCACGACCACAAATACGACCCCATCCCGACAGCCGACTACTATTCGCTCTACGGAATTTTCGCCAGCTCCCGGGAGCCAAAGGAGCTTCCCACGATTGGCGCCATCTACCCCGGGGCTCACCCATCCAAGCAACCTCAGCGCGCGATGAGCCTGGAGGATCTGCCCAAACCGGTCAACCCGCGCATCTTCAAGCGCGGGAAGTCATCGAATCCAGGGGACCACGTACCTCGGCGCTTCCTCGGGATCCTCTCCCCCGGCGAACGAAAGCCCTACTCAACGGGCAGCGGACGTCTCGAACTGGCTGGATCGATCGCCTCACCCAGGAATCCCCTCACGGCACGGGTCATCGTCAATCGAGTCTGGAAGCACCACTTCTCCAACGCCATCGTCCGCACTCCCAGCGATTTCGGCATTCGCGGTGACAAGCCGACGCACCCGGAGCTGCTCGACTGGCTGGCGAGCCGCTTCATTGAGGATGGGTGGTCGATCAAGGCGCTTCACAGGAGAATTCTTCTCTCGGCGACCTACCGGCAGGCAAGTTCCCTGCGGCGAAAATACTATCTTAAAGATCCCCAGAACCTGCTCCTGTGGAGGGTCACACCCATACGCCTCGAATTCGAGGCGATGAGAGATTCGATGCTGCAGGTGGCCGGGCGGCTTGACCGAAATATGGGAGGGGCCTCGGTGGATATCTTCAAGCGTCCCTTCTCGAAGCGCCGCACGGTCTACAAATTCATCGACCGCCAGAATCTGCCGGCGACGCTGCGAAATTTTGATTTCGCGATTCCGGATTCAACCAGCCCGGGACGCTACCAGACCACCGTCCCGCAGCAGGCGCTCTACCTGATGAACGGCTCCTTCACCGAGGAGCAGGCAAGAAAAGTCCTGGAACGCCCCCTCTACAGCGAGATTACAGACCCCGGGGAAAAAATTACCCGGCTCTACCGGTACATCTATTCCAGGAGACCAGGCACCGAAGAAATGAACCTGGCGCTGAAATACGTAGAAGAAAACACCCCGGAAAGGTGGACCAGCTACGTGAAGGCTCTGCTGCTGGCGAATGAATTCGTTTTTCTTGACTGACAGGATCTACAGAAACCATTTACGATGGATCCCATGACCAGGAACAACCTCAACCAGGTAGAGTTGCCGATCTCCCGGCGAGAGCTGCTGCAAAGGTCAGGAATGGGCTTCGGCGCCCTGGGACTCGGCTGCCTGATGGCCTCGCAGGAGCTCAAGGCTGCGGATAATAGCCGGCTCTACACCAACCCGCTGTCTTCACGCGCTCCCCACTTCGCCCCGAAGGCGAAGCGGGTAATCCACCTCTTCATGAACGGCGGCCCGTCCCATGTGGACACCTTCGACCCCAAGCCGATGCTCGACAAGCTCCACGGCAAGAAGCTGCCGATCGAAAACCTTCGCACCGAGCGAACAACCGGCGCAGCCTTCCGCTCCCCGTTCAAATTCCGGCGCTGGGGGCGAAGCGGAATCGAGGTGAGCGAGCTCTTCCCCAATGTCGCGGAATCCATCGATGAAATCGCGGTTATTCGCTCCATGCACGCAGATGTTCCAAACCATGAGCCCTCGCTGCTGCTGCTCAACTGCGGCGACGCGCGCCAGGTCAGGCCAAGCATGGGATCGTGGATAACCTACGGTCTCGGAACAGAGAACCAGAACCTGCCCGGCTTCATCGCAATGTGTCCGGGCGGCTACCCGATCCAGGAAAGCCAGAACTGGCAGTCGGGCTTCCTGCCGGGAATCTTCCAGGGGACCCATATCGACACCAAGCACACCAGTGTCGACAAGCTCATTGAACATATCCGCAACCCGAACCTCTCCCTGCCCCGGCAGCGCGAGCAGCTTGACCTTCTCAAGAAGCTCAACCTGAAGCACCTCGAGGAGCGCGGCCGAGAGGGTCGGCTCGAGTCGCGAATCCAGTCCTTCGAGCTGGCCTACCGCATGCAGATCGATGCCACCGACGCCTTTGACGTTTCCCGTGAGCCGAAGTCAGTCCGTGAGCTCTACGGAAAAGGAACCCAGGCCCGCCAGATTCTCATCGCGCGGCGGCTCATTGAACGCGGGGTGCGCTATGTGCAGGTCTGGCACGGAGCCGGTCAGCCCTGGGATAATCACGATGATATAGAAAAAAATCATCGCCGACTCGCCGGGCAATGCGACCAGGCGATCGGCGCTCTCCTCAAAGATCTCAAGAGCCGTGGACTGCTGGAGGAGACCCTCGTCATCTGGGGCGGCGAGTTCGGAAGGACTCCTACTGTCGAGCTACCCAAGAAGGGCTCCAACGCAGGCAAGATCAACGGGCGTGACCACAACCACTGGGGCTACACCACGTGGATGGCCGGCGGCGGCATCCGCGGGGGATATATCCATGGAGCGACCGACGACTTCGGCTTCAGGGCCGTCGAAGACCCGGTCCACGTACACGACCTCCAGGCCACCATCCTGCATCTTCTTGGCTTCGACCATGAGAAGCTGACCTACCGCCATGCTGGAAGAGATTTCCGCCTGACGGACGTCTACGGAAAGGTCATCAGCGAGCTTATCGCCTGAGGCGGGCTCTGCTCATTTACGCCGGCCCCAGACCTCCTCGAGAACCTTGTAGATCCCGGGATCGTGTTCCTTGAGCTCCGGACGCACAAAGGGATAGAAGTCATTGGTTCCGAAGAATGCCTCGGTACACTCGGCAAAGTACTCCTTCTCATTCGTAAGCGCGTAGTGCCGAACCTTACGCCCGTTGTGCAGAAGGACCGACTCGTACTTCTTCGATTTCTTCGCATTCCTGTAAGCTTCAAGGATCCTGGGATGGTCGAAGCCGAGCACCCTGTTGTGGTAGGCATGGGCCAACTCGTGCAACAGGACCCAGCGCTGGGTCCTGTAGGAATTGACGATGTTGGCGACGCGGCTGATATCGACAGCCTTCGCCTTATCCGGATTGTAACCGTTGGTGACCAGCCAGCCCCTGTTCGGATGAAAATGGATGGGGCCATCCTTGCGATCGCAGACCCAGATCGGAACCTCCCGCAGCTTCTCGAGCGGGCCAGCTGGAATAACGAGGGTGATCTGGTATAGCTGGAGGCCGACGATCCGTATGGCCTTTCGAAGAATCTCAGGCTTCTCCTTCTCCAGCCGCTTCAGCACGTAGACCTTCCAGCCCTCGATCTTCCTGATCTCGTAGGCGCTCGTGGGATCGTAAGGCGGCTTCTTCTTCTCATCCTCAGTCCCAAAAACGCCCCCATGGATTCCGGCCTGCAGGAACAGGCAGAATGCCGCCGTCATGGAAAGAAATGAGGTCTTCTTTTTTTGCTCACAGATCTTCATGGAATTCATCACCTGGTCTCGATCTCCGGACTGTTTCTCGTTTCTTCAAAGCAGGGAAACATCGTAGCCATTCCGGAGCTTTTTGGGAGTTCTTTTCAGGATTGAAATTTCGCCGTGCCATGGTCGCCCCGGTGCGTGGAGCGATACCGCCTGGGGCTCTGGCCCCGGAGCTTTCGAAACCTGCGGTTGAAATTCGACAGGTTGTTGAATCCCGATCGAAGGCTGATCTCTACAACCGAGAGATCCGTTTCGATGAGAAGGCGGCAAGCCTGGCTCACCCTGAGCTCCGCCAGGTAATCGACAAAGGTCTTCCCGACCGTCTTCCTGAAAAAACGGCTGAAGGCCTGCGGGGTCATACCGGCTGCAGCCGCCGCCTCGGGCTGGGATACCCGCCCCTGGAAGCGCTCGTTGATAAAGGCACAGACCCTGTCAATCCGCCTGAGGTCCCGCTCCCGGTTAAAAGGAACAAAGGCGGGGCTGGCCAGGCTCCTCCCCCCCAGGGTAAGTCCCTGCAGCGCGCCCAGCAAGCCGATGAGCCGATCGAGCCCCTCCTGTTTTTTCATCCCGGCCAGGGCTGCTGCGGTCTCATCCCGCAGATTTGAATCAAAATGCAGGCCCCGGGCCGCTCGACTGAGCAGGTCGGAAACCTCACCCATCTCCGGCGAAGCGCTGAAGGCGTCACCGAGAAAATCGACGGCGAAATGAACCACGATCGCCCTGTGACGGGAATTCGCGGCCGCGGCCGGGTCAGACATCCAGGTATGAGGCAGGTTCGGCCCCAGGAGCACCAGGTCGCCAGCTTCGTAGGGTTCATTCGAATCCCCCACGAAACGAGTCCCACTCGACTCCAGGATAAGGGTCAGCTCGTATTCCGGATGAAAATGCCACTTGAAAGGAAACGACTGGGAAGATTTCAGCCTGTAGCCGAAGGAAGCCTTCCGGGAGCTGATGACTTTCTGTGCTCGCGCCCGCATTAACGGTAAAACCCTCTCAACCTGTATTACATTCTTCTAATAAGAGTATACTAACGCCTCTTTAGGTTAAAAAAGTATTACTTTTAGTTACATCCTCAACAGATTTGTTGGGCGGGGTAGCTATACTTCAAGCATGGAAAGACCCTGTTCATCTGCCCTGGAGACCGGAATGACTGACTACGCACTGATGAACCACCTCCTCTACATCGGTAAGGATGACTCCGTCAAGGAGATGACGGAGAAGGCTCTGGACGAGGGTCTCGATGTCGATGACATCCTTCAAAAAGGCCTCATAGCCGGAATGAGCGTCGTCGGTGAGGATTTCAAGCACAACCGCCTCTATGTTCCCCAGGTGCTGATCGCCGCCCGCGCCATGAAGGCCGGCATGGCGATTCTCAAACCACTCCTGACGGAGTCAGCCGCAGCCGCTTCGCGAGGCACGATCGTCATGGGAACAGTCAAGGGTGACCTGCACGACATCGGCAAAAACCTCGTCTGCATGATGGCCGAGGGAGCCGGATTCACGATGATCAACCTCGGCGTTGACACATCGGCCGATGATTTCCTCCAGGCGGTAAAAGAAAACAACGCTAGAATCGTCGGCATGAGCGCCCTGCTCACCACCACCATGCCCTATATGAAAACCGTGATCGACACATTCAAGCTGGAGGGGTTAGATGAGGTCGTGATGTGCATTGGCGGAGCGCCGGTGAGCGAGATGTTCGCCGAAGAGATCGGGGCCGATGGCTACGCAGCAGATGCCTCGAGCGCGGTCGATCTCTTCAAAGAGCTTTACCCCGCCGCGGCGGGCGCCTGAGCCCATGTCGCTGGAGATCAAGGTCAACGGCAAGAGGTTATCGGCGCGAAGAGGGTCGAGCATATTCGAATGCTCCGAAGAGCTAGGCGTACACGTCCCGACCTCCTGCAATAAAAACGGCAAGTGCAGGGAATGCATCGTCGAGATCAGTGAGGGGGCGGAGCTGCTCTCGGAGCTTTCGAGCGCAGAAGA
Organism: Planctomycetes bacterium UBA1146; assembly: GCA_963579555.1. Taxonomy (GTDB): domain Bacteria; phylum Planctomycetota; class UBA8108; order UBA8108; family UBA8108; genus UBA8108. The sequence goes on along the minus strand of CAUZHA010000049.1, from coordinate 9,064 downwards.
TCATCTCGGGGAGGGCTTCAGGCTGGCCTGCCGGGCATGCCTGGAGGCCGATTCAGGAGCGATCACCTGCCACACGATGCGGCGAGCGCAGATGCGCATAGAAGAATCCGGCTGGGTAAAGGCAGCGGACATGGACCTCGCGCCAGCGGTCAGCCGTGATGGGGACTGGGTGCTCCTGGATGGAGAGCCCTTGACGAAAAACCCGGGACCCCTCCTGGGTATCGCTCTCGACCTGGGAACTACCACTGTCGTCCTCAGGCTCCTCGATCTCGAGTCGGGAAAACAGGTGGCTGCCGCATCTTTTGAAAACCCCCAGCGCTTCGGCGGCAGCGATGTCATGGCCCGGATCCAGTACGACAGCGACCACCCCGGGCGGCTTCTCCAGCGCACCCTGCTGTCCTATCTCGCGCACTCCATCGAGGACCTCGGCTGCGACCCGGCGACAATCTACGAGATCATCGTAGCTGGAAATACCACCATGCGGGACCTCCTCTTCGGACTCGACGTCAGCTCGGTCGGCCAACGACCCTATAGATCAACAACCGAGCATGAGCTCGAGAGCGGTCTTCGAGAATCTACCGGGATCGAGTCAACCGCGAAAAAGCTTCGGCTGCCCGCCTGCCCCCAGGCGAGAGTCGTCGGCCTTCCGCTGGTGAGCGGGCATGTCGGAGCGGATGCGGCCGCCTGCCTGCTGGCAGTTGACCTGGCCGGCTCGGAGGGCCTCACCGCCATCATGGATATCGGGACCAACACCGAGCTCATCGTCAACGGCGGAGGCCGTCTGCTTGCCGCCTCCTGCCCGGCCGGCCCCGCCTTCGAAGGTGGAGCCATCAGCTGCGGCATGCCCGGGCTGGAGGGCGCCATCGAGAGCGTTCGCATCGATGCCGGGGGAAACCTCAGCTACAAGGTGATCGGCGGCTCACCCAGGGCTGACGGGATCTGCGGCTCAGGTCTCGTCGAGCTGCTGGGAGAGCTTCTTCGAAGCGGCCGCATGGACCACCTCGGCCGCCTCACAAACGAGGCTGATCGTTTTGAGCTGCCGGAGACCGACTCTGTCTACCTGAGCGAGGAGGACATCAGCCAGCTGGCGCAGGCAAAGGGAGCCAATGTCTCCGGCCTGGAGATCGTAATGAAAAACATAGGGCGCTCCTGCGAAGACCTCGACCGGTTCTATCTCGCCGGAGGCTTCGCCAGCCATCTTGACCTGGATTCCGCGCGCCGCATCGGGCTCATCCCTGATCTCCCCGATGAGAAGATCACCCGGATCGGCAACGCCGCGATCGAAGGCGCCACCCTCGCCCTCCTCTCTACTCGCCGGCGCCTGGAGCTCGAGGAGATAGTCAGCCGGATTGAGCACATCGAATTAGAGACCGACCCGGACTTCTTCGACCATTTTGTCGAGGGCTGCCAGTTCAAGCCCATCGGGGCGGGGGAGAGCGCGGCATGAGCCAGCTGAACCCGGGGCAGCACAAGCTGCGCCTTACCCCCCCGCCGCAGGAACTCTATCTCAGGCATCTCGGACTCCCGGCCGACAGCGGGCTTGACGATACGACCCGGCCCCTGGCGGAGAAGGCGGGGGACTGGTACAGGGAGCACGGTCGCCCGTGGACCCGATCACGCCTGGCCGCGATCGGGCGAATCGAGGCGGACATCGTCCGCCTCGACGATGACACCCTGCTCTCGAGTTGCGTGCTCGCCGAGGGAGCTCGTCGCAGCGGCGCCCATAGCATCTCGATCCTGGCTGTCAGCGCCGGGGCGGAGGTGGACGACCGGATCGCTGAGCTCTGGGCTGAAGAAAAGCCGGACGAGGCCATGTTCCTCAATGCCTACGCGGATGCTCTCACGGAGCACCTGCGCTCGATCGAGGCAGAGAAGGTCCTGCAGCGATTTTCCGCCGAGGGAATGACCGTCCTGCCCTACTACAGTCCCGGCTACGATGGCTGGGATCTCACTGACCAGGCCGCGCTGCTCAACACCATCTCAGGCGATCTGCCGGGACCACTCGAGGTGCTCCCATCGGGCGGGCTGAAACCCGCCAAGTCGACCCTTACCGTATTTGCCGTGGCCTGCGGCGGCCTGGAAGAAGCGGCTGAAGACTATTGGCAAGACCTCTACAGGGAGCTCAGCTCAAATAAAAACATCGGCAATGAAGATTCGTCCTACGCTTTCTCCCCCAGCGCGCTGGAAGGATGGAAAAAGAAGCGGCTCGATGTGAGCGAAGACGGCGATGAGCTCCTGGCCCTCTTTCGCTTCGATGGGTCGACCTGCACCAACCTCGGACTTCCGCTGCGATTTGAATACCGGGTCGAACTCGCGCGCGAAAAAACCGGCGGCTACCGCATGGAAAGATTCGCCTGCGAGCCCCACCCTGAAGACACCGGGCATAAGGGAATGTGCTCCTACCTCGCTGATGCCGAAGCCCTCCTGGAAAAGATCGGGCAGCCGCCCGCCCTGCCCGGGAGAAGCCTCGGAAAGGTACTCGAGTGGACCCCCCCATCCAGCCCAGCCGGCTGTCTCTGCTCCCAGTCGAGTCGGGACCATAAATGGAGAATCGTGCTGCAGACCCTGCACTATTCGCTCCTGAAAGAAAGTTGAGGACCCGGCCAGAATGAAAAAACCGCTGCTTGAGGCCATCAGAGAAAAGACCCTCCTCGGCGACGGCGCCATGGGTACCCAATTACAGCAGGCCGGCCTCGAGCCGGGTGGGTGCGGCGAGGCCTGGAATACCGAACACCCCGGCCGCGTGCTGGCGATCCAGAAGAAATACGTCGAGGCCGGCTCGGACTGTCTCATCACCAACACCTTCGGCGGCAGCAGGATCATGCTCGAGCGCCACGCGCAGGACTCCGACGTCGAGGCCATCAACAAGTCCGGGGCGCTGATCGCCCGTGAGGCCTTTGGCGGAAAGGAAGGCTACGTACTCGGCGGCATCGGTCCCTTCGGGGGCCTGCTGGAGCCCTACGGTGAGGTAACCGAAAAGAGTGTCCGGGAGGCCTTCGCTGAACAGGCGATGGCTCTTGTCTCTGGCGGAGTCGACGCCATCATCATAGAGACCCAGACCTCCCTCGAGGAGCTGGGCATCGGCCTGGAGGCCGCAAGGGAGGCCGGGGCGCCCTGTATCATCGGCTCCATGGCCTATGATGTCACCTTCGATGGCGAAGAGATCCGAACGATGATGGGAATCGGACCCGAGGACGCCGCCGAGTTTATGGTGGAAAACGGAGCTGACGTGATCGCACTCAATTGCGGCTCAGGAGTCGATGTCTCGTGGGCCGCGCGCGCGGTCGAGCGCTATAGGAGAATCACCGACCTGCCGACCATGGCGCAACCCAACGCGGGACTGCCGGAGCTCATCGATATGGAGGTCGTCTACAGGCAGACTCCCGAGGAGATGAGCGGGGAGCTATCCGCTCTCCTCAGCGCCGGCGCGAACATCGTCGGAGGCTGTTGCGGAAGCTCCCCCGCCCACCTGCGCCTGTTCAGAAAACTACTGGATGAAACCCAGGGAGAAGGATCATGAAAATGCGCATTGCGGAAGAAAACCCCGAGGCTGTCAACCTGATAGCTCCAAACCAGCCGGACTCCTCCGGGATCGGAGTCAACTATACCGAGGCCTACCTCAAGGTCATCGATGTCGAGCTCGAGCCAGGCAAGAAGGTCACCTGCAAACGCAAGGGATTGATGATCACCCTTACGATCGGTGAAAAATCAGGAGAGGCCCTCATGCGCTACATCGAAGATGGGCCCGATGTAAAAAACATCCTTCGCCGAGCGATCGAGAGCGCCGCCGAGAACGCGGGCGCGAAATTCATCGTCGAAGACAGCACCATCTACCTGGATATCTGACATGTCATCAAGAGAGCTGGTCAGACAGGCCATGGAGCAGAAGAGCCCGGAGCGTGTTCCGGTCATGTGCCAGATGGCCAACGGTCATACCGTTATCAATACCGAGGTCGACCCCATCGACTACTTCCTCGATGGAGCCCTGTGGGCGGACTGCCTCACCCGGATGAGAGCGCTCTATGATTTTGATGGAGTCCTCTGCCACAAGCCGGGCCGGGTCCACGGCCTGGCCGACCAGGTTGTGAAAATGGATCGCGATGCCGAGATCCCGACCCTCTACCTGGAGGATGGGGCCCGGATCGAGTGCACCCGGGATGATGACGCCTACTATAAGGCTACCGACGAATTCACCTGGCCGGACATCGAGGAGCTTGACCTGGAGAACCTGCTAGCCTGGGCGCCGGAGAGCTACCAGGCCTTCCAGGCCAGCAAGGCGAGCCTCCCGATCGGTGATCCGGATGGCTTCGAAGATCACGTCTTTGACACCCTCGACCTTATCATCTCAGGCCTGGGCGAAGACTATTCCGTCCATGGCGAGGTGCGCTCCCCCTTTGACCACTTCCTCAATATCCTGGGAATGGAAAACGGGCTGATGTACCTGCTCACCCACCCCGAGAGATGTGCCGCGGTTCTTGACGTGACCGCCGGCTGGTCGGTCGCGCTGGCCTTGGCCCAGGTCCGGCGCGGAGCGCAGGCCATCAAGATCTCGAGCCCCTTTGCCGGAAGCGTCTTCCTCAGTCGCGAGATGTATTGTGATTTCATCCAGCCCTACGAAGCGCGGATCGCATCCGCCGTCAAGGCTGAGGGAGCCGCGGTCTATACCCACACCTGCGGAGCCATCGGCGATCGACTTGATCTCATCTGCGGAACCGGGGTGACGGGCATCGAATGCCTCGACCCTCCTCCACTTGGAGACGTCGATATCAACGAGGCCGTTGAAGCGCTCAAAGGGAAAATCTTCATCAAGGGAAATGTCGATCCGGTCAACACGCTCCTTCGCGGCGACAAAGAGAAAATCGAGGAGGACATCGGTAAGATCCTCCTGGCGGCTGAAAACATGGAGGGTTTCATCCTCTCCTCAGCCTGTTCGATCGCCCCCCCGACCCCGCCGGACAACCTGAAGCGCATGGTTGAGCTGTGCAGGGATTTCAGGCCCTGAAAATACGCTGTTGACTGTCTCGCCCCGGGAGGCTCAGATGGATCTACATCATCTCTTCATCTTTAGAATCCGCGATTCAATGAAAATGAAACTCCGTGTCCCTGCATGCAGATCCCTTACTCTTGCCGCCCTCCTCCTTTTCCCCATCACGGCTGTTCATAGCGAGGACTGGGATGCACAGCAGGTCGAGGCTGTCTTTAGAAACAAATGCAGCCACTGCCACACGGTGCCGGACACCGAGAGCTCCTTTGACCGGGCATGGATAGGCCAGGTCAACCGGACCGCCTGAACGGGAACTCCCCCCGGAGCCCGGCGGGCTCTCATCGACTTCCTGGGTTCAAAGAAGCTACGGGCACCCATTCGTGTCTCCTCGCCCCCCGCGAAGGGGGAACGAAAAGCGGGCTATATCTCCAGCACCATCAAGGATGGGGAATTATTCCTGAGAGGACCGAAGAAAGAGGTCTACCGCCTCGAATGGAAGGCGCGGGACAAAGACCGCAGGCGAGCCCTGCCCCCGGGACTCTACACGATCACCGGCTACAGGCTCGCCCGGCAAGACAAACACGGTAAGGATTGGTTCCTTTCAGCGACCTCCCGTGGGCACAGGAAGCTCCGGATCGCCAGCGGCAAGCCGGCCAGAGTTGAAATCGATCCGAGAATTCATCTCTCCACGAGCGCTGCTGCGCGGGCAGGGAAACTGCGTGGCAGCATGACGATCAGCGGTGACAACGCGGGAGGACACCACGGAAGCATCCTGAAACCCACCCGCCGCATTGGTTTGTCGATCTACCGCTCGGGAAAACGAATTCCCATCGCCTACCGCGTTCTCGACAAGAAGAATGCGGAGTTGGCTTCCGGAATCATGGAATACGGATGAGGAGGCGGAGGAGGGGTCTCGGAGAGGCTTCTTGACAATGCGAATCATTTTGAGCTGGTGCTCCCGAAGGAGCTACCGTTCGAAATAGTGGGGAAACCTACCAGTCCGATCAAGCGATAGGCCCGTTTTCGCTGGCCTGTATCTGGAGATAACAACTGGAGACCATCAGAATGCGATCTTGCAAGATTTCCACTACAGCCCTTATTTCAATCCTCTCCTTTACCACGCTCATGGCCCAGTTCAACTACGACGAGTCCAAGGTGCCTGCCTACGAGCTGCCCGAGCTGCTGAAGCTGAACGATGGAACCCCGGTCAAGGATGCGGCGGCCTGGAACGAGAAACGCCGGGGCGAGGTGCTCGAGCTGTTCCGCAGCGAGGTCTACGGTCGGAGGCCCGGACGCCCCGACGCCCTGCGCTTCGAGGTGACGAAGAAAGACGAGGCTGCCCTTGGCGGCAAGGCGCGCCGCCGCGAGGTGAGAATTCACTTCACCTCGAAAGAAAACGGTCCGTCGATGAACATGCTGCTGTACCTGCCGGCAAAGGCCAGGGAGCCAACGCCTGCCTTCCTCGGTCTCAACTTCCGGGGAAACCCGACCGTCTCAAAAGACCCCGGGATAACCCTTCGCAAGGGCGACAAGGAATCCGACAGGGGAAAGAGCGCCGGGCGCTGGCAGGCGGACATGGTCGTTGACCGAGGCTACTCCCTGGCGACCATCTGGTACGGAGACATCGAGCCCGACGACAAACGCAACGCCTTCTCACAGGGCATCCACAAGGTCTACGGCCCCGCGAACAAGATCCCCCCCGATGGCTGGGGCTCGATCGCGGCCTGGGGCTGGGGCCTGAGCCGGGCGCTGGACTATTTCGAGACGATCGATGAGATCGACCCTAAGCGGGTATCCGTCATCGGACACTCGCGCCTTGGAAAGACCTCGCTCTGGGCCGGAGCGGAAGACGAGCGCTTCGCCCTGGTCATCTCCAACAACTCGGGCTGCGGAGGTGCCGCCCTGTGCCGAAGAGCCTTCGGAGAGACCGTCAAGCGAATCAACACCAGCTTCCCCCACTGGTTCTGCGACAACTTCAACAAGTACAACGGCCGCGAAGCGGACCTGCCCGTCGACCAGCACATGCTCATCGCGCTGATGGCGCCTCGGCCGGTCTATGTCGCCAGCGCTGTGGGCGACCGCTGGGCCGACCCCCGGGGTGAGTACCTCTCGGCGAAACACGCCGATCCGGTCTACCGGCTGCTGGGTACCAAGGGGCTCCCCGCTCTGAAGATGCCCCCCGTCGACAAACCCTCCATGGGCCGCATCGGCTACCACATCCGAACCGGCAACCACGACGTCACGGCCTTCGACTGGAAGGCCTACCTCGACTTCGCCGACAAGCACATAGGCCGTCGCTGAGCCTATTTGCCGCAATGGTTTAGGTCATTGACTCGGAATCCGTTTAAGGCCAGACTGTCCGATTCTCCAGGTCTTTGAGTGACCGATGGGTCAGGTCTCCAGACCTCTCACTTGGGTTACGCAATCCCTTCCATTCGGACAGATTAGAGATACCCCGCCATGGCAAAAATACTGCTGGTCGAAGACAACGAAATGAACCGCGACATGCTCAAGCGTCGCCTCGAACGTCGCGGGCACGAGGTGTCCATCGCGGTCGATGGCGCCAAGGGCGTCGAAAAGGCTACCAGCGAGACGCCCGACATCATCCTGATGGACCTGAACCTCCCGGTCCTCGATGGCTGGGAAGCGACCCGGAGGATCAAGGCAAACGATGAAACCAGCGGAATCCCGGTCATTGCCCTGACCGCCCACGCCATGGCTGGCGACCAGAAAAAAGCGCTCGAGGCAGGCTGCGACGACTACGACACCACCGCGGAAGAACGCCAGGCCCTGAAAGGCCATGTCCAGGCGGTGCTCCAGAAGGGAGAATACTCTCGCGACGGGCTTCTTACCCGCATTCGAGACCTTGTCACTGATCACCTTTCGGCCTCTCCCTCCTCGGACAATTAACCGATAAAAAAACCGGCAGCGGCCATGAGACTGTCACCCTATTCACGATCCTGCCTGCTCCTGTCGCTTCTGCTGCCGGTCGTTGCCTCCGCGCATCCCCCCGGGCTCAGCAGTATCGATCTGACTGCGCAACAGGGCGGAGGTTTCGAGCTCCTGCTGACGCTATCTCGGTTTGACGCCGAGATCCTCTCGCCAATGGATGCCGACCGCGACGGCAGGATCTCCGAGGCCGAGCTGGATGACGCCCGGGCCGATCTCGAGGCGCTGCCGTCGTCGATCCTCGAGCTGAAGATCGATGGGGATCCAGCCAGGGGACGCTGCGAAAAGATCTGGGCTGACGACAAGAACAATGTGCTCCTGCGGGTCTCCTACCCCGGCCCGAGCGGCAAACACATCACCCTGCGATCGAACATCTTTGACCGCCTGCCCGGCGGCCACCGCCAGCTCGCCAGCCTGTCCGCCGGGGGACGGAGGGAGCCTGCCTCCATCGATACGCTAACCGAACGCCACCGGGTTTTCGATTCGGAGATCCCCGGAAGCGCCCTGGCCTTTCTCATCCTCGGGATCGAGCATATCCTGACCGGCTACGACCACCTGCTCTTTCTCTTCGGGCTGCTGATCATCGGCATTGGCTTTCGCGATGCGGCGCTGATCATCACCTCCTTCACCATCGCCCACTCCATCACCCTCGCCCTGGCCACCTACGACATCGTCCGCCTTCCCTCGAACATCGTCGAGCCGCTCATCGCCCTCTCGATCGTCTACGTGGGAATCGAGAACATCCTGAAAAAAGAGGCCAGCTACCGCTGGGCCCTGACCTTCGCCTTCGGACTCATCCACGGACTTGGCTTCGCCTCCGTCCTGCGTAACCTGGGCATTGGCGACAGGGCGGGTGATGGCTGGATCGTCCTGCTCTTCAACCTCGGAGTCGAGCTCGGACAGCTCGGCATCGCCTGCGTGACGCTGCCCATCATCTGGAAGTTCCTCCAGCCCCGCGATAACTTCCGTGACATCTCCAGGGGGCTGTCTGTTCTCGTGGCGCTGCTGGGACTCTACTGGCTTATCGACCGAACGCTTCTTTGAAGAGCTCCGTATCGCCTCTCAGCGCGAACAGCTGTTGGCGCAGCCCTTCAGCCTCACGCACTCATCACCCAGCCGCGGAGCCGGCCC
>CAUZHA010000048.1:0-30660 GCA_963579555.1 Planctomycetes bacterium UBA1146 | reverse complement strand
GCACCTTCAGCCAGGCAGACAACGTTACGCGGATGGGCCATGAGTGATCCATCCGGGGAGTCGTTGATGTGGAGCAGGTAGAGGGGCTCCTTGATTTCAGCTCCCTTGGCCACATGAATGCAGGCGCCGCTGTGAAAAAGCGCGGAGTTGAGGTCGGCAAAGGACTCAAACCCAAAAGCCCTCCCGCTGGTGACAAGCTCTTCGATCCCTGCCGCGCCTCTCTCGATCGCGGCTGCAAGCGGCTCGACCTCAAGACCTGAGCCGGGCTCCGGGAGCCTTGAATGATCCTCACTGAAGATACCGTTAACGAACACGGCGAGAAAGCCGCCGGGATCACAAATCAGCAGCTCGGACAAGCCAGCGGGCGCAATCTGCTGAGACGGCGCGCCAGCCAGGGCGAAGTCTCTTTTTCTAAGCCCCGCAAGATTCGTATATTTCCATTCCTCGTTTCCGGGCAGCGGCAGCCCGGCTGAGCGAAACGACTCCATGGACTCCCCCTGGTAGGAGGTGAGCCATTCGGGGCCATTCATTTTCCCTCGCCCCTCGTAAGCATCAAGGAAGGTCTCGACATCTGCAGCATTGCGTGCGGTCATGATAGATATCCGTCGATTCCGATCATTCTCTGCAAGAAGAAGGATCAGCCGGCCGGGTTGGCGGCCCCCTCTTCAATCCAGGTGTAGCCTTTGTCTTCAAGCTCAAGCGCCAGCTCCTTGCCTCCAGATTTGACAATTCTTCCATCGTGGAGAACATGGACATAGTCGGGAACGATGTATTCAAGAAGGCGCTGGTAGTGGGTGATGACAATGAAGGCTCTATCCGGGCTCCGCATGGAGTTGACCCCGTCAGCCACCGCCTTCAGGGCGTCAATATCGAGCCCCGAATCGGTTTCATCGAGAACAGCAAGGGCTGGCTCCAGCACGGCCATTTGAAATACCTCATTACGTTTCTTCTCTCCGCCTGAGAAGCCTTCGTTGACAGGGCGGTCGAGCAGCGCCCTGTCAAGCTCGACGAGATCAGCCTTCTCCCGTGCAAGCTCCAGGAAGTCAAAGGCATCGAGCTCCTCTTCTCCCCGGTATTTACGAACGGAGTTAAGGGCCGTTCTGAGAAAGTAATTATTGCCGACGCCTGGGATTTCCACCGGGTACTGGAATGCGAGAAAGATTCCTTCACACGCCCGGTCTTCGGGCTCCAGCTCGAGGAGGTCCTTGCCTTTGTAGGTGATCGAGCCGCCCGTGACGAGGTAGTCCTCGTGCCCGGCGATCACCTTTCCAAGAGTACTCTTGCCTGAGCCATTCGGACCCATGACCGCATGAACTTCCCCAGGGTTCACCTGCAACGAGACACCTTTCAATATCTGGGTGTCTTCAACCTTGGCCTGGAGTTCTTTGATTTCTAACATTCCTGCGCTCTCACGGGTTTGATGGGTGCGTTTAATCAGTCTTCTCGGGCGCCACTTCCGGGGCTCATCCCACGCTTCCTTCAAGGCTGATGCTCAACAATTTCTGTGCTTCGACAGCAAATTCCATGGGGAGTTCCCTGAACACCTCTTTGCAGAAACCATTTACGATCATGGAGATGGCGTCTTCGGTGGAGATCCCCCGCTGTCTCAGGTAAAAAATCTGGTCTTCGCCGATTTTTGAGGTTGAGGCTTCGTGTTCAACCTGGGCGGTGGGATTATTGATCTCGATGTAAGGAAACGTGTGGGCGCCGCAGCGATCACCCATAAGCATGGAGTCGCATTGGGAGAAATTCCGAGCCCCCTGGGCGCCCTTGTTTATCCTGACAAGGCCACGGTAGGAGTTCTGGCCTCGCCCGGCGGAGATCCCCTTGGAGATGATGGTGCTTCGAGTGTTTTTCCCGATATGGACCATCTTGGTGCCCGTGTCGGCCTGCTGATAATTCTTGGTCAGAGCGACGGAGTAAAATTCGCCGACGGAATTGTCTCCCTGGAGAATGCAACTGGGATATTTCCAGGTAATGGCCGATCCCGTTTCAACCTGTGTCCAGGAGATCTTGGAATTGGATCCGCGGCAGGCGCCTCGCTTGGTGACGAAGTTGTAGATCCCCCCCTTGCCGTTTTCGTCGCCCGGATACCAGTTCTGTACCGTGGAGTATTTAATCTGGGCGTTATCAAGGGCGACCAGCTCCACGACCGCGGCGTGAAGTTGATTTTCATCGCGCATCGGGGCAGTGCATCCCTCGAGGTAGCTGACGTAGGAGTCTTCATCTGCGACGATGAGGGTTCTCTCGAATTGCCCGGTATTGGCCGCGTTGATTCTGAAATAGGTGGAGAGCTCCATGGGGGACCTTACCCCTTTGGGGATATAACAAAAGGACCCATCGCTGAAGACGGCGGAGTTCAACGTTGCGTAGAAGTTGTCACTGTAAGGAACAACCGAGCCCAGGTATTTCCTTACGAGATCGGGGTGTTCGCGTACGGCCTCCGAAAAGGAACAGAAGATAATGCCCAACTCCGATAGTTTATCTTTAAAGGTCGTCGCGACGGAGACGCTGTCAAAGACAGCATCGACCGCGACTCCGGAGAGCCGCTTCTGTTCATCGAGGGAGATTCCAAGTTTGTCGAAGGCCTCAAGCAGTTCCGGGTCGACCTCGTCCAGGCTCTGAAGTTCTTTTTTGGTTTTCGGGCTGGAGTAATAAACCATGGACTGGAAGTCGATCTCCGGGTAGCCCACCTTGGGCCATCGAGGCTCAATCATCTTCAGCCAATGCGCATAGGCTTTCAGGCGCCACTCAAGAAGCCATTCGGGCTCCTCCTTGATCGCGGATATCTTTCTGATGACATCTTCGTCCAGGCCGGGAGGAACTGAATCTGATTCGATATCGGTTACGAAACCGTATTTGTAGTCCTGGCTCGCCAGTTCATTCAGATGGTCGGTAGAGCTTTTCATTTCTCAGGTCTTCTCTTCTGTCATGCTTCCCGCTTGGCCCCGGACGAGAAGTCCAGGGTGGAAATCTCAGGCGAGTGGAGCTGGATCCATTCGCCCATGCTCCGCTCGTTGCCGGTAAGATCTTTCAAGGTCAACTTGTCGAGGACTCCATCCAGGATGAATTGCAATCCGGACCAGAGAGACCGGATCGAGCATTCATTGCTGTGGACGCAAAATTTCCGATCACCCGGAAATCGGTTGCAGGTCTCGGATTCATAGAGCCTCCCCCCAAGGACCTGGAGAATCTCGGCGACCGTGATCTCGTCAACAGGCCGCGCTATCTGATAGCCCCCCTTGCAGCCACGCACCCCCTCGATAAGGCCCGCCTTCGCGAGCAGGGCAAAGAGTTTTCTCACATATTGAATTGAGATCCCCTCCCGGTGAGCGACCTCGGAAACAGTGGGGTAATTACGAACGGGCAGCTCCGGCTCGCCTACAGTCAACTTCTTAATGTTGGCGTGCCCCCTGGCGAGGCTGAGAATGCACCGAAGGCCGTATTCTTCCTGTGCAGAAAATTTCATAGGAAACCCGATCCATCTGAAAATACGAAACCCGGGATTTGAAAGCGAGAAACTACTACAGTAGTGTAGCAGTATCCATGGGAATAAAAAAAAAATTGTCCCCTATTTCGGCACCCATGAATTAAAACCAGTCGTGGAGGCGAATAGATCGCCTGAGGCTATAAACGAATGGTTCATATTCAGTCCTAATCGAGGTTCTACACAAGATGAAGTTCCCCAGCATTCTTTGCGTCCTGGCTCTCGTCTCCACCATGTCGGCTGCAGCGCCCGCCTATTCTGACCCCACCCTGCCGAAGGCCGAGCCAGTTAAGGCCCTCATGATTACCGGGGGCGGCTACCACGACTACAAGAAACAACAGCACATTATCTCGAAGGGTGTTTCGGCCCGCGCAAACGTCAAGTGGACCATCGCCTTCGAAAACCCCAAATCCGGATTGCCGAGTATCTACAACAATCCTGACTGGGCCAAAGGCTACGACGTTATCGTTCATAACGAGTGCCATGCAAGATTCAAGGACCCCGAGGTCGTCAACAAGATCGTCAAGGCCCACCTCGATGAGGGTGTTGGGGTCGTCATGATTCATTGCGCCATGCACACCTTCCGGGACACATCCACCAAGGAGTGGGACAAGCTGGTCGGGGTCCAATCTCGGCGCCATGGAGCGAAGTTTCCAATCAAGGTGACCAACGCAAAGCCCGAGCACCCCATCATGAAGGCCTTTCCTGAATCGTGGACCAGCCCACAAGGCGAGCTCTATATCACCACCCCCCTGGAGGGGACCACACCCCTGGGCATTGGGGGGAAACCCGACAACCCAAAGGTCAAGAAACAGGTCTGCGTCTGGGCGAGCACCTACGGAAAAACAAAGACCTTTGGCATCACGCTGGGCCATCACAATGTGACGGTCGAACAGAAGGCCTATCTTGACTTGCTGTCCCGGGGCATCCTCTGGACCTGCGACAAGCTTGGCGATGACGGGAAGCCCAAGAAGGGCTACGAGGCCTTGGCCAAGTAGCTCCCTCCCGAAAGAAGTTTATTTCCGAGAACCAAGGACCCGGCAATTGGTCACTCAGCAACCTGGGCTATCCCTTAGGACATGTCCGCGTCTCGAGGCGGGATCGCCGGAGGTCATCATCTACACAGATGGAGGCTGTCGGCCGAACCCTGGTCCGGGCGGCTGGGCGGCGATACTCTGGGCCAGCGGAATGGAGCTGGAGCTTGGAGGAGGAGCCTCCGACACAACCAACAATCGTATGGAAATGACCGCCGCCCTGGCGGGCCTGAACGCTCTCACTGGACCCACGAAAGTGACGGTCGTTACGGACAGTGAATATGTATTCAATGGAATGACGAATTGGGTCACCAAATGGTCCGGGCTGGGCTTCACCAAGAAAAAAGGCTCGCTCCTGAACCCAGGCCTCTGGAGAGCTCTTGCAGAGGCTTCCCTTGCCCATCAGACCAATTGGGCCTGGACCCGGGGACATTCGGGCGTTCAACTCAATGAACGCTGTGACGTGCTCGCCTCAACCATGATCGATTCCCCTCATTCCGACCCGGTGATGCCCACCCACAAGGCCAGAACGGCAAGGGCCGCCAGCCTTCCGTCCATCGCCGCGACCGAAACGGCCGAGATCTGGCTCCCGGCTTGACCAGCCCGCAAGACCCACAACTACTTCTTGAAGAACCCCGCCCCAGCCTGGGTTCTCCTGAAGCGATAGTAGACCTCGAGGGTCATGGCTCCAAGGGCCGTGGTGTAAACCCTGCCTCCCCGCTTGGAGTAGTTAACGATTGGATCCCAGCTGCCATCCTGGCAACCCCCTGATTTCTGGCTGGCGAGAAGAGCGGATTGCATTTTCGGATTCCAGTTCTTCCATGGGGTCCCTCCATATTGGAATAGCGCGTAGGTCGCGTAATACCAGTAATAAAAAGGCGACTGGGGGTTCTTCTTTTTCCACTCGGGCGGCTGCTTTGCAATCTGGTCAACACCGAGGCGGATATTGCCGGCGACTCGCTTTTCTCCGGCAAGCAGCCGACAGAGCACCCCAACGGAGGTCATGCAGGGTACGGGTTGATGCTCCTTGCCGCGAGCATGGTAGCCGGTGATTCCGTATTCGTTGGTGAGCCCGCGGAAATAGGCGATCGAGTCCCGGAACGCTTCTTCATAACGGGATTTTTCAATTCCAAGCCGGCTGATCTTCCCGGTCTTCAGCGCCAGGATCATCCAGCCCGTAACTGAAACGTCATTATCATTATCCCTGTAGCCATATCGCCAGGCCTTTCCGGGGTTCCTGGCTTTCAAGATGTATTCCATGGCGGCCTTGACCGGCCTCTTCAGAGACAGGATGTCTCCGGAGAGAATCAGCAATTCTCCCATGGCCATCGTGGCGATGGAATGAAGATACATGGACTTATGCCCATCTCGATTTCCGAAGCGCCCCATCTTGTTCGCCCCGCCTCCGTTTGTCTGGGTAGCGACGAGATACCTGGTCGCTTTCTTGAGGCAGGCTTTAAATTTGGGAACATCAGAATAGAGGTGACTGTGCCCCGCACCAGTGAAGGCCAGAATCGCAAGTCCTGTAAGCCCGATGGCCTGGTCCTTATCGTTGGCGGCACCGCTTCGACAGCCGCCATCCTTACATTGCTGAATAAAGTCGTGGCCGCGCCAGCTGCCATCCGAATGTTGATGGCGATAGAGCCACTCGAGGGCCGCCCGCACGGCGCTCTCGGTAGCCTCGCTCCCACCTTCGCGAATCAAGGCGCCTTTCCCGGTTCTTTCTCCATACGCCCCGGCCGCCCCGCCGCCAACGCCGATGGCGTCATTGATGAAGGTCGCCTGCATGTTGACGTTACTTTGATTCAGAAGATCAGTGCCCTTGGGAATATCAACCGTAGGCTCCTCGATCTTCCGCTTGACTACGGGGATGTCGGGAATGATGGGCTTGGGTATTTCAATCTTCCGCTCCATGGCCTTCTTCTTGGTCGGATCGTACGGAATGGGTGGAGGAGCCGCCCTCATAGAGACCGGCGGGGCGGCTTTTTTTGGCTGCCGCTGAGAAATGACCATGCCAACCAGGATGAATAACAGGACGACATGCAGAATAGCTGAAATCGCCCAATATGGCATCTCGGTCAGAAAAGCGGGCTTGGAGAAGACCTCCTCGCCTTCCTCTCCTTCTTCGGCGCCGGCGAGCTCCTCGAGCGAATGCCCTTGATAGGACATTCCGGGGTCCTGGTACTCAGGCGGATAACCGGCCTCCCCGCCAGGCGCTCCAGGCTGCTGTTGTTTTAGCTGGTCCTGGAGAGCCGCTAATTGGGCGAGTGCGGCTTGATGCTCCTCCTCCGAGACAGGCTGAGAGGCCTGACCCTCCTGCGGGGTCTCATCATTTGGTTTTTCGTCAGACATACTGAAAATCCGGAAAGAAAAGGAACAAAATCAAGCCCCCCCACAATATCCATGATAAACCCCGCCGCAGATCAACCGGGGAAAAAAATAGCTTACATACGACGCGCCAGGGACTTATCGGCTAATCACCTAATATTCCCTTAAACAACAGATAGCGGCTGACTTCCTGTTCTGACCTCGAAAGATATCTCCCTTCGCCTGCCCTCCCATCAAGCTTATATGCCCTGGAGGGCGACCTTCCCTGATACCTGGCGACTGGTTGAATCATCCAGGGAAGAAACGAATGCCCTTCAAATTTAGGAGAAACGGCTCAATAAGAGAATCCCAGCATGATACTTTCTTTGACTGGAAGCTGAAAATTTTCCGGCGCCATTCTCGTTTGAATTCACAGGAGATCCCCTTGGCCAGACCATCCAGACGTAAGTTTCTTGGTGCCGCGGCGGCCTGCGCAGCCGCTCCTCTCGGGCTGCCCGGCAGACAAGCCGCCGGTTGCACCGAAGACAACTCCAGCATCGGAAAAACACCGCACACGCGCTTTGCAGTGAACATTGAGATGTGGTTTACGAAACTTCCATTTCTGAAGCGAATGGAGGCGGCGGCGGCATTGGGGTTCCCAGCCGTAGAATTCTGGCCTCTCCAGGGAAAAGATCTGGGAGCCATCGCCGAAAAAAGCCGGGAGTTGAAAATCGAGATCGCCCAATTTACCGCCTGGGGCTTCAAGCCCGGCCTTAATCATCCGAAGAACCACAAAGCCTTCGTGGAGGCTGTCGAGGCCTCCTGTAAAGCGGCAAAGAAGCTGCGCTGCGGCCTCATGACAGTTGTTGGCGGAGATGACCAGCCTGGAATGACCCGGAGGCAGATGCATGACAACATCATTGCCGGGCTCAAGCTTGCCGCTCCGATCGCCGAGAGCCACGGGATCATCATGATCCTCGAGCCGATGAACATCAGGGTTGATCATCAGGGGCACTCCCTTTACGGAAGCCCTCCGGCTATTCGTATCTGCGAAGAGGTGGACTCGCCAAGCGTCAAGATCAACTGGGACCTCTACCATATGCAGATAACCGAAGGCGATCTCTGCGGCAGGATGAGAGATGGCTGGAAGCATATCGGCTATCTCCAGCTCGCAGACCACCCTGGCCGGCACGAGCCTGGAACCGGGGAGATCCATTACAACCGCGTCCTCAAGGCGGCCCACGACCTCGGCTACCGAGGCCTTGTGGGGCTCGAGTGCCGGCCCAGGGATGGGGAGCTCCAGGCTGCAAGGCGAGTGGCGGCCGCGGATGTCTGGTAAGGATCCAACTTGATGCCTGACGATTCATCTTCTCCAGCCTCTGTCATTCTTCGGCCCGAAGACAATATCGCCGTTGCCTGCAGGGACATTCTCCCCGGCGAAAGAATCCCGACGAGCGATGGGGAAATAGAAGTGGCCGCAAAAATCCCACTGGGGCACAAGCTTGCCATCGAGGATATTCCCGCGGGAGCTGAAATAAGAAAATACGGCCAGGTGATCGGATTCGCCTGCGGGGCGATCCAGGCGGGAAGCCATGTTCACGTCCACAATTGCGACGCTGACGCATTCCAGCGCGATTACGCCTTCGCAACCGAGTCTCCCACCCTCAAGGACCCTGGACCGAAACGCACCTTCGGGGGATACCTGCGCCGGGATGGAAGGGTTGGAACCCGAAACTACCTTGCTGTTATCAGCACGGTGAATTGCTCGGCTTCAACCAGCAAATATATCTGCAGAGAGATCTCTCCGGAAATCCTTGAAGAATACCCCAATGTAGATGGGGTCCTGCCCTTGACTCACAAGGGTGGCTGCGGCATGCCGGAAGACGGCCTGGACCATGAACAGCTCAACAGGGTGCTTTCTGGATTTGCCAGCCATCCCAATATTGGAGCCTATTTGCTGGTGGGCCTCGGTTGCGAGGTCGGCCAGGCCTCCCACCTGATTCGAAATACCCGGCTGGTTCAGGTTGAGGGGCTTCAACCAGCAGAGTCTTCCGAGGCTGGGGCCCAACCTCCGACGATCACCATCCAGGAAGAAGGCGGCGTCTCGGCTACAATCAAGGCGGGGGTCCGGGCCATCCTCGAGCTTCTTCCGCGATTGGATGAAATCCGGAGAACCGAACAGCCCGTATCAAGCCTGATGCTCGGCACCCAATGCGGGGGCTCCGATGGAAACAGCGGGATAACAGCTAATCCCGCCCTGGGAGGCGCTTCTGATCAACTCATTTCCCATGGAGGAACAGTCATCCTGGGGGAAACCCCGGAAATATATGGGGCCGAGCATCTCCTTACGCGCAGAGCCGCGAGCAAAGAGATTGGAGAGAAACTCGTTGAACGAATCAAGTGGTGGGAATGGTACTCGAGCACCCTTGGCGCCGAGCTGAACAACAATCCATCTCCCGGAAATAAAGCCGGCGGCCTGACCACCATCTATGAAAAATCACTTGGCGCCATAGCCAAGGGAGGCAGCAGTGCCTTGAATGGTGTCTTCGGCTACGCAGAGACAGTCAGCACCAACGGGCTGGTGGTCATGGACACCCCGGGCTACGACCCTGTCTCCCTGACCGGGATCGTGGCAGGCGGCGCCAATATCTGTGTCTTTACAACCGGGCGCGGTTCCGTTTACGGATGCAAGCCCGTCCCCTGCATCAAGATCGCCACCAACACGCCCATGTACCTGAAGATGCAGGATGACATGGACATCGATGCCGGCTGCGTGCTCAACGGGACTCCAATTGACGCCCTGTCCGATGATATTTTTGAAGAATTGATCTTGGTGGCCAGCGGAAAGCAGACCGCCAGCGAGAAGCACGGGTTTGGCGAAGAAGAGTTTGCGCCATGGTCGATCGGTCCCGTTCTCTGAATTCCCATCTCCTGGATTCAATAAATTGTCGAAGCGAACCTTTCAATCACTTGCGAAGAAGACCCCGCTTTGCCTTGCTCTTCTTGGAGCCATCGCGCTTCTCCTCATATGGATACCCTCCTGGGGTGATCGGCAGTATCAGTACATCTCCACCGCGGCGGTCGTTCTTGCCACAGGGCTTCTTGTTATCGCTTTCACCCTTTTCCTGTCCGGCTACTCCAGGAAATCCAGGATTGCCGTTTTCATCGTCTCCAGCCTGACCGCTGGCGGCCTGGCTGGACTTTTCCGCGTAGACGAGGTGACGGGAGATCTGCTTCCGGTGCTGGTTTTTCGCTGGCAGGGAAAGGCGGACGAGACCCTCCCTCTCCTTGTCCCCTCCGGCCTCCCCTCCCCCGGGCACAGGACCCATCCGGCTCGGGCCGCCATCGGCGGCCCCGCCAGGGCTGAGGATTACGGCCAATTTCTCGGGCCCAATCGAAATGGTACGATCGATGGCGATGGGATCAATTGGGATTGGATCAGAACACCCCCGGTCGAGCTGTGGAGAAGGCCTGTCGGCGCCGGCTGGTCAGCTTTTTCTGTTTCAGGGAAACGTGCTGTAACCCAGGAGCAACGCGGGCCGAACGAGGTGGTGGTGTGTTACTGGCTCTCCTCGGGTGAGGTCGCCTGGTCGCACACCGACCCTGCGCGCTTCCAGGAGGTGCTGGGGGGCATCGGGCCGCGCGCGACCCCGACCATCGCCGGCGACAGGGTCTTCACTCTGGGAGCGACAGGGATACTGAATTGCCTTTCGCTCTCCAGCGGCTCACCTGTCTGGTCAGTAGATGTCCTCGAGGAGACCGGCTGCCCGAACCAGAGCTGGGGGAAAAGCAGCTCTCCACTCGTTTATGATGGCCTTGTTATCGTTGCCGCCGGCGGCAACGATAGCTGGGGAGAAAGCAGCTCGCCGCTGGTTTGCCCGGGAATGGTGGCCTACCGGGAGCAGTCGGGTGAAGAGGCGTGGAGATCCGACCCTTCAGCTCCAGGCTACAGCTCGCCCTCTGTGGCCCAGCTCGCAGGCCGTCCACAGATCCTCATCCTCAACCTGGGATCTGTCACCTCCCACGACCCGGCCACGGGAAGGACCTTGTGGTCACATCCCTGGGGAGGAACCCAGCCCAAGGTAACCCAGCCGGTGCCTGTTGAGGGGGACCGGGTCCTCCTCTCGAGCGGATACGGGGTTGGGGCTGAACTATTGGCGATCACTGAAGGCCCTGGCGGGAGTCTCGAGCCTCAGTCCATCTGGAAAAATCGAAACCTGAAGTCAAAATTCTCCAACATCGTCGTTTACCAGGGAGCGGCCTATGGGCTCGATGATGGGATCATGGCCTGCATCGACCTCGCTGATGGGAAGAGGCATTGGAAAGGCGGACGGTACGGGCATGGGCAGCTTCTCCTTGGCGGAGACAAGATCCTTGTGCTCGCCGAGACCGGCGATGCCGTGGTTGTCCAGGCCTCGACAGCCGGCCATACAGAGCTCTCCAGGCACAAGCTGCTGGATGGAAAGACCTGGAACCATCCTTCGCTGCCCGCCCCCTACCTGCTGGTAAGAAACGCGGCCGAGGCCGCCTGCTATCTGTTGAAGAAAGATTAAACGGTGCTTACCTACGTATTGAGTCAGTTCATGGTCCGGAGGGGAAGGACCCTGATGTGTCTTCTCGGCGTGGCCGTCAGCGTCGCCATGATCGTTTCCATACTTTCCATCTCCCACGGAATGCGCAACAGCCTCAACAGCTACATGAAGGAGAGCGGCGCGAGCCTTGTTGTTTTTGACAGGTCCGCGGCCGATCTCGCATTCAGCAAGGTGACAGCCGAAGAGGTCGACAAGGTCCGAAATATTCCAGGTGTCGAAGAGGTCTCCCGGGCCAACTTCACAATGATCATGGGGCCCCGCCTCGGCGACAAGAGCCCGGCAGGCGCAGGCCTTGGAATCATTCCTGTTTTCGGTCGATTCTATTCCGAAAGAATGATCAGGAAATACGAGAGTAAGCTGATAGCCGGACGTCTCCCATCCAGGCGAGACGAGCTCCTCCTCGGCGACCTGGCCGCCAGGAAGCTGAAGGTCAAGGTCGGTGATCGATTTCCTTTTTTCCGAGAGGAGCTGCTGGGAATCTCGCAATACGAAGTCGCAGGAATATTTGAAACCGATCTCAGCTGGGAGAACCTCGGGGTGGTAGCTCACGCCGAGGTTGTTCAGCAGAAGACCGGTCCCGACTTCGCCCTGATCTTTGTCTACACGGCCCCAGAGGACACCGCCCGGGTTCGCGACGAGGTTGAAAGTAAAATTCCAAGACTGATCGCGAGGCGTGCCAGTGAATTCACTGATCGATTCAACGAGCAGCTTGCCTATATCGATGAATTTATATTCCTGCTTTCGATGATCGCGGGAATTGTCGGTGTCCTTGGCGTCCTCAACACCATGATGATGAGCGTGTCGGAAAGAACACGGGAGCTTGGCACCCTGCGAGCGCTGGGCTGGACAGGCAGGAGAGTTCTCGGGGTCATCGTGATCGAGGGAACCTTCATTTCTATAGCGGGAGGGCTGCTCGGAATGGGCTTCGGCTTTCTTGGAACAGAGCTTCTCCTGGCCTTCTTCTCGCGTGGATACCTGATCGCCTCCTATCTGCCCGAAACGTTCCTGCATGGCTTTCTTCTCGCCCTGCTCGTTGGACTGCTGGGCTCGCTCTATCCTGCGATGAGGGCTTCAGCTCTTCAGCCCGCGGAGGCCCTGCGTTATGAATGAGCCCATAGTGAGAGTCAACAAGGCCAAAAAGACCTTCGAGGGAGGGCTGGTTATCGCACTCGACGAGGTCAGCCTGGAGATCGAAGCCGGGTCTTTTGTCGCAATAACCGGCCCATCGGGGTCCGGAAAAACAACTCTTCTCAATATTGTGGGGGCGATGGATGTGCCCGATTCCGGAGAAGTATTCATCGATGGCGAGCTCGCCGCTTCCGGCAGAGAGCTCGACTCCATCCGGGCCAGAAAGATCGGCTTTGTCTTCCAGATGCACAACCTGATCCCGGCGCTTACCGCGCGCCAGAATGTCGAGATCCCGATGCTTCCCCGCCCGCTCACATCGAAGGAGCGAAAGACAAGAGCCCTTCAATTGCTGGATGAGGTCAAGCTCAAGAAGCGCGCCGAATCAAGCGTGCAGGGGCTCTCCGGCGGAGAGCGCCAGAGGGTGGCCATCGCCAGGGCCCTCGCGAACGCTCCCCCGCTCCTGCTGGCGGATGAGCCGACCGGCAACCTTGATTCAAGGACCGGGAGCGAAGTGATGGATCTGCTGCATGAGCAGCGCGAGCGCGTCGGCGCCACCCTCATCCTGGTCACCCACAACGAGGAGCTCTGCCGGGGCGCGGACCAGCACATACGAATGCAGGATGGAAAGATTTCCACCTGATGGCTGATCGAGCTACCCTGTCTCCAGCGGAATTTCTTCAGGCAGCATGCAAAAGTCCTTCATGTCCTCGAATATATCCGCGACGCCTTCCTTGAAGACATTGCCGGTCAGGAGGTCGACAAGCCGCTCCCGGTGCTCGGGGTGGCTTTTTACAAAATCAGCAAAGCTGAAGCCGGGTGTATAGAAGGCGTAGACCAGCTTGCGCATAGCCTCGATGCCTTCGACCAATTCAGGGGCAAAAGCGCCGAGGCGGTCCCCGCCAAGGTCACCCGCAGTTATCGCTTCGGCTACGGCCTCCGCAGCCATCTCGCCTGACTTAAGAGCCAGGAAGACCCCTGTAGAATAGACCGGGTCAATGAAACCAAAGGCATCGCCGATGAGGACCCAGCCATCCCCGGCGCATCTGCGGGAGCGGTAGGAGAAGTCCGAAACCACGCTCACATCCGAGCAGATCTCCGCGTTCTCAAGCCGGCTTTTCAGACAGGGAGATTTCTGCACCTCCTCTGCAAGGATTTCCGCGGGGCTCCCCCTGCCCTTGAGGAGCTCTCCCGGCTCGCCTACCACCCCGACGCTGACCCGGTCATCGGAGAGCGGGATAGACCAGAACCAACCCCTGTTACCTTCAGAGTGAATGATGAGTGTAGCTCCTTCATCTACCCCCTCGTCCCTGTGCGCTCCCCTGTAATGAGCGAAAATGGCCGCCTTCATCAGCAGGGGGTCCTGCTCCAGTAGTTTTAATTGGCGCCCGATTACAGCCCCGAGCCCGCTTGCATCAACAATGACCCTGGCCGGTATTTCGCAGGTGAGCCCATGCGCCGCCGCCCGCACGCCTTCGGCTCTGCCGCCCGGGTCAAAGAGAACTTTTTCGACAGCAACCCCATCGCGAATCTCAGCGCCGTTGGAGCCGGCCACATCGAGAAGCTTGGCATCGAATACGGATCTCTCCACCTGCCAGGTGACGGCGCTCTCATGGTCATTGGTGTCGCGGAAATAGAACGGCTTGGATGGTTTCCCATCCTCGGAGATGAACTGGACGCTGTGCTTGCGGGGGAAGGCTGTCGATTTCAGCCATTCAACAAGCCCCAGCTTTTCGAGAACCCACCAAGTCTCCGTCATGAGCGACTCACCGATATGGAAGCGGGGGAAGGTCTCCTTCTCGAGGAGGAGGACATCCAACCCTTTTTCAGCAAGGAGAGCCGCTGCGGCCCCCCCCGCCGGCCCGCCTCCTATCACGACGACATCTCTCTGCCTGGTGTCTATGTCCACTGCCTGCAAGCCCTTTAATTATCGTAAGGTTGAATTCCGGACGGAAGCAACTCGAGCAGCTCAACCGCGGGTGCGCCGTCGCAAAAAATGATCGCGATCCTGCCGTAGGTGAAATCGCCTTCGGCATCGGACCCCAGCAGCTCGCCAAAAGAATTCTGCAGGGGAACTCGGAGGAATGCGACTGTTTCTATCCGCCGCAGGACCTCGTTCTCAATCAGGACCCTTCCAAGTGGCGTGGATGCATCCACTATCGTTTGTCGGATTTCTTCACGGACAAATTCCAGCCGGAATCTCATAATCCCCGCCAGGATAACCGGCCCGCCCTCTCCAGCTCGCAAAACAAGCTTCCTGGCATAATCATTCCCCTCGTGCCTGACCTTGACCACCTCCAGGCAGACGGGGCAGCCGTAGTGCTTCTCAAGCGTTACCGTCATGTGATGGGAGTGAACCAGCAGCTCGTTGTAAATTCCGGGAAGCGAATCTCCTCGGAGGACATCCAGCTTGTCGATCGAGATTCGCTCGTCGGGGAATTGCCCGAGGACCTCCTCAAGCCAGGCGTTGGCTGTAGCAAGTGTGAGACGCGGCTCATTCATGGGCGGGTATCACCGGCCTAGGTGTATCGGGCATCCCGGTGCTGCTCTTCAAAGAAAGGCTCGAGAAGTGTATCGGCAACAAGAAACCCTCGGGGAGTGAGCCGGATAGTCCCATCGTCTTCTACCTGCAGGCACCCGGAATCCTGGTGGACCTGAAGCTGGGCCCGAAACTCATTCCTTACATCGAGGCCGAATTTTTCGAGAAAATAAGACACCTCCACCCACCCTCGCTTCAGCTGAAGTATGAACTCTCGAATCATCAGCTGCCGTGAAGTGACAGGCAGGGCCCGCCCAAGTGGGAGCTGGCCTTTTTCAAGGAGGAGATTGTAGTCTTCGATGCCATCCACGTTTTGCATATGACAGCCCTGGAAGTGCCCGAAGGAGGCAACCCCTGTCCCCAGCATGTCGGAGCCTTCCCAGAGAGCGTCGCGGTAGACGAATTTCGTATCCTCGTCACGAACGACTGTATAGGCGCTCGATTGTGAATATCCGGCAGATTTGAACTCACCAAAAGCGTAGTCAACCCAGCGTCTCTTGGTCTCCCAATTCGCGACAGCGCCTGTGCCGCCAACGCCCTCCTGGGTGTAGATCGTATTGAAGGGGAGCTCCATCTGGTAAATGGTCAGGCACTCAGGCTGGAGCTCGAGGGCCCGCCTCACCGTGTCCTTCCAGTTCTCCTCGGTCTCCCCGACCATGCCCGAGATGAGGTCGATGTTGATTTGATCAAAGGCGAGCTCCCGAGCCCAACCGTAGGCCTCCAGGCACTCTGGAGAACGATGGGCTCTGCCGTTTTCTTCGAGAATTTCGTCGTTGAAGTTTTCTACGCCGAGGCTCAATCGAGTGACCCCGATCTCCCGAATGGCCTCGAGCTTGCCCTGGTTGAGCGTCCCGGGCTCGCATTCGAACGTAACCTCCTCGGCATCATCCCAGCCGATGGAGTTTCGAAGCCTGTCGACCAGGCCTCGAAGCTGTTTCGCGCTCAGGTAGGAAGGCGTCCCTCCTCCGAAATATACGAACTTGAAAGGCCTGCCGCGGACTCCCGGCAGCTCCTGGTACAGCTCGGCTTCACGCCCAAGCGCGCTCACATACCGCTCGATCTCCTTGCTGTTCTTATCGGTGTAGACCCTGAAGTAACAGAACTTGCACCGTTTACGACAGAAGGGAATGTGGAGATAGAGCCCTATCGCCGACTTCTCTTGCGGGGCGGTCTGGAGCGCGTCCAGCGCCGCAGGGAGATGGTCTTTATTCCAGAATGAAAAGGGCGGGTAATTCGAGATGAAATAACTGCCGACCTCAGTGGTGTCATCAGGAGTTGTCGAGCTCATACAGTCTGGTCCACTCCGAGGGAAAAAAGGTTCCTGGGCCTGCGCCCCGCCTGCTGTGCAGAAGGAACATGATACGTAATCAATATTGAGTAGAAAACCGATTTCCGGCCCGAGCTAATCCGAGCGAAGGGCGCCAAGCACCGGGGTGCGCAGTGCGGCCCGCAGGGCGAAGAGGCACGAGCCCGCCCCTCCGGCAAGAACAACCGCGAGAATAAGAACGAGGGGCCCCCAGGAAATCTGCGAATGAGAGGAGGCGATCAGTGGAGCCGCCGCAATTAACGCAGAAACAGCGCCCTGGATTTCTCCGAAAATGATCAGAAACAAGGTCTCCGCCAGAACCATGAGCGAAAGCGCTCTCCCTGAATAGCCGAGGGCCTTCATCAGCGCGAGCTCTCCCCTGCGATCGTTTACGTTCCTCATGAGAACGGCCCCAAGTCCAATGGTCCCCAGGAGCAGCCCCAGCCCCCCAAGAACCATGAAGGTCGAAAGGTAGGTGTTCTGGACCCGGTTAAATCGTGAAAGAACCTGGCCTGATGACTGCAGGTCAAGGCCGAAGTTGCCGAGCTGGTCTTCGAGGCCCCCACGAAGAGACTCGGTCCCTCCTGGCCCGCTCTCGATGAAAAAGGTGGACCAGCCTCTTCGCCCGGGGAACATCTCTTCAAAATTCTGATTGGAAACCACAAGGGAGCCCTGGAACAGGCTGTTGGTGAGCAGGCCGACGATACGAAGGGACAGGTCTCTGCCCCGGCCATCCCTTATGGTTATGTCCTTTCCGAGTCCGCTGTGCAGGATCCATTGAACGGTATTGAGGTCACCAATGGCCGGGACCGTACCCGCGGGCCAGCTCTGCCGGGGCCGCTCCAGGAGAATCCACGGATTTTTATGTTCCTCTGTACTGTCAGCCAGGGTCCCTCCCCAGGAAAAACCACCACGCTCGATAAATTCCCGTGGAGCTCCGAGGATCCGGGGTTCCGTTGGCCGGTACAGATTGAGACAGCTCGTTTCATCGCCGGGTCTCTCCCGCAGAGAGAATATATTGAAATCATCGTTCCCCATTGAGACAGACAGCTCATCGTCGAGGCCGAGTTCTTCCCGGCCTTTACGGGTCTCCAGGCGCGCATAAACAGGCGCGGCTGAGCGTCCGACGAGGGAGAACCCGCCGTCGCCCGATGAAAATTCCGGCTCACCACCGGCAGGATCTCTCTGGTAGGCGGCAACGGTAACCACCACGAAGGTTGCAATCGATATAAGACCTGCAGTGAGGAGGCTCCGCCCCCCGGCTCGCCGCCCGTTCCTCAGGCCAAGGCGGACCATAGCCATCGCTCCCGCCCCCTTCAGCTGCCCTCTAGGGGAGGCTCGCAGGGCCCAGGAAAACAGCACCATTCCGGCGGCAAGCAGAGCTGTCCCCATGCCAAGAAAAGACGGGACTGCCGACAGGGCCTCGATCCAGGCAAGAATGATAAAGACCATGGAGAGGGCGAGAAGCCCCAGGCCCGCATAGAGCCTTCGGCGACTCCCCATAGAGGAGTCGGAGCGGCCGCCCTCGCTGCAGGTCATCCCGCTGAGCAGCCTTCTCGGCGGCAGGCTGGTCAGCTTTTTAAGGACAAAATATCCAGTGGTCGCGGAGAGAGCTATGGTGACGCCAAGGCTGATGAAGAGGCTCTGGTTTAGGACATGGAGGGAAAGAAAAGGTGCGTTGACAGCATCCTGCCACCAGGACTTGAGACCCCGGATGAGCAAGGCCGCGTAGCCCACCCCGCCAAGAAGGCCGGCCAGGGATCCGGCAAAAATCACGATCGCCCCCTCCATCGCCAGGACCCCCCGAATCCTGGCTCCGTCAAACCCGACCGCGCCGAGCATCCCAAGGGTTTTTGATCGTTTTTCGAGAGAAAGCCGCAGGGTCATCGAGGTGAGCATCAGGCCCGCGACGATGATAAAAAAGCTCATGCTGATAAACAACATTCCGAAATCAGTGCCTGACCTCGCGGCGATCTCCGCCTCCTTGCGGATGTCCCGGAAATTCAATCCGAATTCTTCAGGAAGAATTGCCCGGCGAAGCCTGTCGGAAAAATCAGCTTTCATGGAATCTACATTGGCCTGCCCCGCAGCCTTGATCCTGAAAGATGTCAGCTGGCCATATTTACCGGCCCAGAGCCTCTCCCCGACCGAGGAGTGGATGAATCCCTTCGGCGTGGTTCGGAACTCTTTCCAATAATCCCCATCCGGACCGGGCTCTCGAATTTTCGAATGGTCCAGCGGGAAAGGAGGATCCCAATCGGAAAAAGTTTCGGCATCGGAGACTCCTGGATATTCAGGTGTCCAGCCAGGGTCCAGGGCCGGCCCTGACAGCTGGACAATGCCTTGCAGATGGAACTCGGCAGACCTTTCAACCAGCTCGTGCTCCGCTCCAATCGCGTAAAATTCCACTGTGACCTTGTTTCCCGCGACAGCCTCAAGGTCAGCCGCGGCCCACGAATTAAGAACGATTCCAGCTTCGTCAAGGAAACCATCCCCCGTGCCAAATGGGCCGAGAGGAGGCTCAGCCTTCGCTCCAGAGGGAAGACGCCATGGGCTGACGGAGGTGACGAGAGAATAGGGGATCTCGTTTTTACCAACGACAATGGCATTTGCAAGGTAGGTGAGCACCTCCTGCCGTTGGTACGGGGACTCAGAGGCCGCCGCCCTTGCGGCCTCGACCAGGCGTGAATCCAGGAGAAAGTTACGGCTCTCGAGGGAGACGTAATTCCGCCTGGAGTCCGCACGCAAAACAGCTCCGATGTCATCCAGCTTCCAGGCGGCCCGGAGTCGGTCCTGTGAAGCCCCGGCCCCGGCCCCTTGCGTATCCCGACAGACAATGATCGTATTGACCTGGGCTTCCCTCCCCAGGGCCGCCTGCAGCCTTTCCAGGGAAACAAAAATATTCCGCGGCGTCTCCTGCTGGAGCTTGAGGTCGAAAATAGCCGTCCCTGAATCTTCCTCGATCCCCGCGAGGGAGAGACGCAGCCGTTGGATGGTGTCCTCTCTCTTTCCAAGAGCATGCTCTCTCGGGATGTCGCTGTGGAGCTCAAAGCTGACCAGGAGATCGTCTCCCTGCTTCGCCCCGACCTCTGACGCCAGGGCGGAGTTCACCCTCGCATCCCTGCTTCCAATCAACCAGGAGCGGCCATGCGGCGATGCGGCTGAGAACCTGGCATCGACACCGATGATATTTACCTCGGAAGACCGCAGGCGAGTATCCGGGTGGATGACGCTTCCACGCAGCAGGATCAGCGGGATTGAGTCGCGGCCGAGATCGAGTTCGGAAGCCAGCTCCTCGCGGAAAAACGCTGGCGACACAAGGGCGTGCCGGGTTCTTCCCAGGCGCTCAATAGCTTGAAGGTGAAGGCTCTCCCGAACGGAATCACCAACAAGCAGGGCGCCGCAGATCACCGCGCAGGTGGTGGCAATGCTCGCGCCAACGGCAAGATAAGATCGGCCATGCCAGACGAGCCCCTTCATTGCTAAGCCCCAGCCGGTCATGGTTTATTTCCCGGCCTCCTGGAGGGATCTCCCCGAGAGGGAGGCCTTCCGTTGAAAACGCGAGGCGAGCCTCGCGGAATGGGTAACGACCACGAGGGTCGAGGCCAGCGTCGAGTGCAGCTCGACAAAAAGATCCGCCACCATCTCGGCCGTATCGGAGTCCAGGTTGCCTGTCGGCTCATCGCAAAGAACAAGCCCGGGGCTGCGAACCAGGGCCCTGGCGATAGCGGCTCGCTGACGCTCACCCCCGGACAGCTCAGATGGAAGATGCCCGGTTCGAGCTGAAAGGCCGACTCTCTCCAGGAGCTCGAGCGCGACGGACTCAGGCTCTTCTCCCGGCACGTCACCGACAAGCGTCGGGAGAAGCACGTTTTCAAGGACCGTGCATTGCGGGAGGAGATAGTGGTCCTGGAAAACGAACCCGATCTCGGTATTCCTGAAGGAGGCAAGGGCCTTCTCATCGAGCTGGAAAGGATCTGCGCCGCCAAGGAGCACCGAGCCGGAGCTGGGCTCCTCCAGGGTTCCAAGAATATGCAGAAGCGTGCTTTTCCCGCAACCGGAGGTCCCCTGGATTGCAAGAGACTCACCCGACTCGAGCTCCAGGCTGAGCCCGTCAAGGATAACCAGGGGCTCAGAGGGCGCGGGATAAGTTTTGGACAGATTTGAAATTGCGATTTTCAATGCGACACACGTTCCTGGGTCTATCTTTCCTTGTTCGAGGGGGGGCCGAAGGTCAACGGCTCGCCAGCATGCGTCGTCAGCTGTGAGGCGAGGGAGCCCGGGATTGGACTGGACCTCATCACTCCTTCCGTGTCGCGCACAACACAGGCGACACTCACCTCTCCGCGCGCGACCTCCTCCCCCTTGCTGGTGAAGAGGAATTGGTAGGTGATGGAGCTCCGGCCGACCTTGAACACCCTGAGGTGAACTTCCACAACGTCTTCGAATTGAAGGGGACGGGAATACTCGCACCGGGTTGAAAGTCTTGGGAAGCCGTACGTGATATCGTCCTCGCGAAGCTGGACGCTGAGCCCGAGTGACCGGAGGAATTCGTGTTCGGTCTCCTCCATGAATTGAAAATAGGAGGAGTAATGAATGATTCCCGCCAGGTCGGTTTCTGAAAACTCCACCCGGCGCTCTTTACGGTAGTCTGATGGCATAAATTTAAATTACAGCATTCACGGAAGCTTTGCGAGAGGGAGCGGATATTTGGCGCCTACGCGAGCCGGTTGTAAAAGGCGATGGTGTCCTTCGCCATACGCTCCGAACTGAAATGCAGCCTTGCAGACTCCATTCCCTCCCGGCCGAGCCGCTCCCGAAGGCCAGGGTCGGCGATTAATACTCCAAGAGCAGACTTCAGCCCATCCCGGTCTGTCGGGTCGTAAAGAAAGCCGCCACCCCCCTGCCCGATAAGCTCCGGGAAAACGCCCTCATCGGGAAGAACAACTGGAACTCCGCTGGCCATAGCCTCCAATGCGTAAAGACCCTTCGATTCCGGGCGTTGAGCTGGAACGGAGAAGAGGTCCAACTCGGAGAGAAACTGAAGTTTCTCCGTCCTGTCAAGGGTTCCAAGAAGCTCGGTTCGATCCGACACGCCTGCACGGTCAAGGGAGCTGGAAACTCCCTCGATCCATTCAGCCGAAGACCGGGGCAGGTAGCCGCCGGCCCGCAGGACCAGCTGATCGTTTCCATCAAGGGAGAGAGCGCAAAATGCCTGGCAGAGCTTATCCAGCCCCTTCTCCGGGCTGATCCTGGCGAAATAGCCAAGCTGAAGAGGTTCCGGGCTGTTTTTTTTGATCTTCTGGCGATGCCCCTCGAGCGGGATCCCAGGCAGGATGACGCAAACCTTGCCTTCATCGAGTCCATATTTGCCGCATACAGTCGAGCGATAGGTGGAGCTGACGGCAGCCAGTCCATCCAGCTCTCCCGCTCTCGCCCGAATCTCTTCGATGCATTTTGATCGAAACGGTTCCGGCAGCTCATCGATAAAATGTTCTTCTGACTGCAAAGTGCAAACGATGGGAATGCCAAGCTCCGCCTTGATCCTCCTCGCCATGCCGACAAGAAGGAGATTGGAAATATGAACAATATCCGGCTGGAGATCCTTTTTGAGCCAGGCCAGAACCTGTTCAACCTCTTTCTTCTGAAATCCATCCTCGCCGAGCAGCATGGAATGGGTCATGGCGCCGAGCCTGGAGGCATCGGTTCCCACCGGGAGCATAGAAAGCAGCGTATCTACCGGTCGAGAGCCGAGCAGGCGGTCAATCACAGGCCTGGGCTCACGCAGGTAAGATATGTGTTGTTCAAGATAGGCCCGGATTCCATTAAAAAATACAGGGCCTCGCCTCACCTCCGGCCCAGGCTCCAGGTCAGTCTGGAGCGGGGTGTAGATGGGAACCAGCGTGATCTCCTCTCCAAGGCCGCGGAGCGCCACTGCCAGGGCATGGTCACGAAGGCAATTGCCGCAATACATTCCAGCCGCGCCGGCGGTAATGTAGGCGATTTTCACGACTTGACGTCCTGTTTCATTTCTTGGCTGGGTTCAGGTCAAAGCAATAGACCAGGCCGCTATCGCACCCAATCACCATTCGGCCATCGGCAAGAGCCGGTGAGGCGACAAAGGATCCGTCGCCTTCAAAGGTCCAGACCTTCTTGCCGGTAACAAGCTCGAGCATGTAGATGTTTTTATCCGACGAGCCGCAGAGGACGCGGCTTCCTGCGATCACTGGAGAGCTCTCCACCCGGGACCTGGTCGGGAAGGTCCAGGCGGATTTTCCCGTGGCACGGTCAATTCCATGAATCAGCTTGTCTCGCCCTCCGGCAACAACCAGCTGTTTGCCAAGGGCGACTGAGGCGTAATAGGGAAACCGTCGTACGGGGTGCTGGTAAGACCAGAGGATTTTTCCCGCCTTCCAGTCAACTCCCTTGATCTGGCTGCCGTAGGTTCCGACATAAAGCTGATTTCCATCAACAGCCGGAGAGGCCGCCGTATTCTCCCCAAGCTCAAGCTGGCTCACCTCTTTCCCTGTCTTGACATCGATAACGCGCAGCAGCCCATCGCAGCCTGCCACAAAAGTCTTGCCCTCGCTGATAGCCGGGCTGCAATGGACAGGAGCCCCGGTCTCCACCTTCCATAGCAATTTCCCCGTCTTGCAATCAAGACAGTACAGGAGCCCATCGTAGGATCCGACCAACAGCGATGACCCTGAAAAATTAACACTGGAGAGAATCTCCGCGCCGCCCTCGGTTTCATAGGTCCAGAGAGGTTTCCCGGTGGCTGCATCGACTGCGTGCACAAATCCAAAATCGTCACCGAAGAATAACTTTCCATCCCGGATACCCGGAGAGGACCGTATGCCGGCCTTGATCCTGCGCTCCCATACCTTCTTTCCTTTCCGGTCGCCAGTCATCAGCTCGAGTGCGACAACTCTGCCATCCACGCCGGCGGCATAAACCCTGCCCCCGGAAATCGCCACGGTGGCCTCAACTGCGTCCCCCATGTCAAAAGCCCAGGCCAGGCCGGGCTTGTCAGCAGGGGTCGCCTTCCTCACCCCGGCCTGGAGCATCCCTCCCCTGAAGACCGGCCAGCTGCCGGATTCGGGCTCGGCCGACTGCGGTCCAGATGGATCGCCCTTGCCGGGGATCTTCTCCTGGCCCGGCATCGGCGAGAGGAACAGAAAAAGCGCGAGGGCGAAAAACGGGAGCCCGGCAAACAGGGATTCCCCTTTATTCGTATAGAAGTTGCTCATGTTGTTTTTGAAACCTTTCGAAACGCCCTGGATGAGGGGCTGGAATTCTCGTCTCAATACGCCGCGCGATATATTTCACTGAATCCTACCGGAGTGACCTCCCTGGGGTTGAACTGGGCCGTCCACTGGCCAGCGGCCTCGATCGACATCAGGGGAAGGTCTTCCTTGTTTACTTTGCAATCAGACAGCCGCCCTGGCAAGCCGCTAAGCGATCTAAATTCTTCGAGCCTGGACGCAAGCGAATCGGCCCCTGCGGATGAAGACCCGCAAAGTTCCCGGTAATCATCCTCGCAGACAACGGAGTTGAACCTGACGACAACGGGTAGCAGGAGCCCGACAGCGACGCCGTGGATGACCCCATAACGCGCGGTGAGCGGGTTAGCTGCCGAATGAGCCGCCCCTAGCATCGAATGCTCAATAGCGAGCCCTGCGAGGCACGCCCCGAGCTGCATGGCGGCCCGCGCCTCCACATCCTCCGGAAACTCGATCACTTTTTGAAAATTTCCGCTCAGCAGGTTCCAGGCCTCTACTGAAAGTTTTTTGGATACATCGTTTCTTTGCCGGGTGACATAGGATTCAACCGCATGGGAGATCGCATCGATTCCTGTGGCGGCCGTGACCTGGACCGGCTGGGTGACCGTGGTGAGCGGGTCAAGTATGGCCGCCTTGAACGTGGCGCGCTTGTCGCCGCAGGCCATCTTCTGATGGGTCTCAGCATCGGAGATCAACGCGAATGACTGGGTCTCACTCCCTGTCCCGGAGGTCGTGGGGACCCCGACCATGGGCAAGAGTTCAGAGGTGGCCTTCCCGACACCATGGTAGTCGGCCATCGGACCGCCGCAGCTGTAAACGAAATTGATGCCCTTGGCGCAGTCCATGGCGCTGCCGCCGCCAAGGCCGACCAGCAGGTCCGGCCTGAAGGCCTCTGCTCGCTCAAGCCCCTCACCAACGTGGATCGTGGTAGGGTTTTCTTCCACTCCATCGTATAGATCGACCGCCATGCCGGCTGATTCAAGGGAATCCAGCCCGAGCTGGGTATGCCCAGCCGATGCCACCCCTCGATCTGAAACGACCAATACCCTGGCGGCGCCAAGCTCCTTTGACAGCCTTCCTAACTGCGCAAGGCTGCCGGGGCCGGCAACAATTCGTGTGGGCGAATATTTATCTAGAAGGTCCTTCGACATGTATTTCAGACGGCATTAACCGGGTCTTGGAGACGCCCTGACAATTAAGCTATAGATAAGGACTGGAGAAAATTCAGGCGCCAGGGTCAGTAAACTCCGACGACGACATTCTGCTCCAGGCTGCCGAAAGGCCTGACATCGCGAACCCCGTCCCAGGGGTAGGTGGAAATCGGCTCGGACCGACAGGCCTCATCTCTCTCAAGGAAGCCGGGGACGAAAAACTCCTTGGTAAGGGTCGTGAGCTTGACCCTGCCGAGCCCTCCGTAGCCTACAACCTCAGCAGGAGAGTCAGGTTGAACCACCTGGAGAACAGCCCTGGGCTGAGGAGCAAAATAGGTGATGGCGTACCCTCCGCCAGGCACATAGGGGCGATTGCAGGCAAGCCCCATGAGCGTATTTCCATAGGTGGGGACAAAGTCGACCCCGGGAACGAGCTCTTCCCTGGCCTTCTTATGAAAGGCCTCATCCATTTCAGTCCCGCCGCAGAAAATACCGGTTATTCCAAGCCGTCCGATGTCGACCTTTTCGCAGAGAGCCTCGAGGAGCTTCGGGGTGGTGAACATGCATTTTACATTCGGATGAGCCCTGAGAATGGTCAGGGCCTGATCTACCACGTGATCCTTGTAGGCCTGGGCGCCCTCAATCCAGCCTCGCTTGAGGCATTTGACAACCCACCTGGGATCCATGTCGAGGCAGAAGGAGATGCCTCCCCGATGCTGGGCAAGGTGCTCGACGGCCAGGCGGAGCCGTCTTGGACCTGTAGGCCCAAGAGAAATCCAGTCCGAGCCGGGAGGGAAGCTCTCATCAGAGAGCGTCTTGCTGAACAGCTCATAATCGATCCTGAAATCTTCACTGGAAATACGGCTCTTGGGAAGGCCCGTGCTCCCGCCTGTCTCGAAGATGTAGATGGGCTTTCCGGCAAGGCCCTTCGGAACCCACCGCTCAACCGGACCGCCCCGCAGCCATTCGTCCTCAAACGCATCAAAGCGGGACAGGTCGTCGAAGCTCCGAACCTCTTCGCGGGGGTCCCAGGAAAGGTTCTCGGCGTAATCGAGCCAGAAGGGGCAGCCCGTTTCAGGGCTGAAGTGCCAATCGACAACCTCGCAAACCCAGGAGTCAAGCTCCCCGGCCGCATGCTGAACCTGCTCAGCGGTCGCTTCTAAACTTTCAGTTGTTTCGGTCAAGTGCGAGCCTGTTTTCTTTTCAGTTCTTTTTCTCTGCGATGGCAAACAGGGTGGTCCTGTTGGCTATATAGAGGACTCCGTCAACCGCAACAGGGGTGGTGTAGACCGAGTTGTCCATGTTGGTTTCACTGATGACTTTCATCTTCTTGCCGTGCTCGAGCACCACGACATCTCCATCCTCATCGCCAAGGAAGACCTTGCCATCAATGACAGTGGGCGAGCCCCAGACGGCAGCCAGCATGTCATAAACCCAATAGGGCTTGCCGGTCTTCTCGTCGAGGCAATGCAGGAAGCCGCTCAGGTCAGAGATGTACAGGAGGCCGTCCGCAATGGCGACAGTGGAGATCGTTCGCTTGAATTCCTCGCCGCCGTAATGCCAGAGCTTGGCCTTCCCGGTGATATCTCCGGCCGCTCCATTTGCATCAATGGCATAGAGATGCCCGATGCCCTCCCCGTGCTCAGGGTCCTGGCCGACGGCAAGATAGACGAGATCGCCAAGCATAACAGCGGTGGAAATAATATTATTGCGTGTCCCGAGACCTCCCAACTCCCATTTAGAGTCCTTCGGATTGAGGTCAAATTTCCACAGGAGAGTTCCATCGTTCGGCTTGAAGCTGTAGAGCCAGCCATCCCCTCCCGGGAAGAGTACCTGGGGAACTCCATTGGCCACGCCGTAGGTTGCGCAGGACCACTGCCCGTGTAGGATTCCATCGCCGGGCGCGTTGCTGCCCCAGGCCACCTTGCCGGTCTTCTTATTTACAGCGAGGAAGCTGGGCGCCCTGGGATTAGGAATTGCGATATGGTCACGCTCAACCCCATTCGATGTGATCAGGAAGACCAGGTCGCCAACGACAAGGGGCGAGCAGGTTGCCAGGTTGTGGGGGAAAACACCGAACTCGTTGAGCATGTCAAGGACCCAGATGAAGTCCCCATCCAGCTTGCTGGTGTATTTTTCGTCCTTATAGGGTCCATCATTTTCGCCATCGAGGAACCCCTCGACATCAGCGCAAACCAGCTCGCAGCGATTGCTGATGTAGTAAATGAACCCGCCTTCAATGACCGGAGACGAGCAGATCCCCTGCTCCGGCCAGTCATTCACACGACCCTGGCTGAGCTTGTCATGAACCGCCTGCCAGAGAAGCTTCCCATCTGTCACAGAAAAGCACATGATATTTCCCTTGTCGCCGGTGATCTCGGGATTCTTCTTGGCCTCGTTGTTCGTACCGACGAAAACCCTTCCATCGGCAATGCTTGGATTGCCATAGCTTTGAGAGCCGAGAGGGGCGCGCCACTTGATGTTTTTCCCGCTCGCGACATCCCACGAAGAAGGAACGCCCGCAGCAAAGCTGTTGGCCATGTTCCTGGACGTCTGGCCACCCCACATGGGCCAACTCTGGGCAGCCCCGGCATCTTTCTTTGAATCGGTTTTTTTTACGGGAGCGGCCCTGGCAGGAGCCTTCGTCTCCTTCCCGTCCGCGGCCGGTGCCTCTTTCGACTTTTCCTCATTATCCAGGAGGACCTCGCAGCCACCGGCAATTGCCACCGAGATCACGGCAAACAGCAGCATCGCCGGCAAGCGGCAATTTGGCCTGTAAGTATTTTCAAGATGCATCGAATCTTCTTTCATTAATGCCGCAGCGCAGGCCGGCAAGAAGCTGGGGCCTGAAAGGAGCGGGCTGTTTATTTGTTTTCAGTGATAATAAGGTTGTCGTAGAAAATCTCGCCGCCGATTTTCTTGTCTGTACTTCCGGCAGAGTAGGCGTAGAGCCCCGGGGCTCCGCTTAGATTGGGGGTCGAATCTTCCACCTCAAGGGTCCAGGCCACCGGCTCTTCCGTCCCTCGCTTCCAGACCTTGGCTCGTATGGTAGCCTTGCCGCCGGAACGGTCCACCTTCATCTTGGCGGTATACCAGACCTCTGGATCCCACTTGAACCTTATCTTCTTTTCAAGCCTCGGCATGGGAGACCAGGAGACGACCCTGGCACCCTGGCGGTTCCCAAGCAGGTCGAAACGATACCTGCTGACAAAGAAGCCCATGTCTGGGAGCTGAAATTTCTGCTCTGTCCCCATCATGTCCAGTTGAAAGGTGTAACCTTTCTGGGAATGAAAGCCGAAGTACATCCTTGCAAGAATGAACTTCGGCTTGTCGGAGAGCTTCTTGAGCACCTTGTTGCCATCCAGGTCGACGACCTTGAACTTGACCGGGCTCGCGCTGATCCAGCCTGAGGGGGCGAGGCCTGGCTTGCGATCTTCAAAGTCAATCTTCAAAGGAAGTGAAGGCACGACCCTGACCCGGGCGGAGCCCTTAAGGCCCGCATGGGCCGCAGTCAGAGTTCCCCCCTGGAAGGAGCCGTTCGGGGCCGTGGACAGCGCCCCCTTGGCATCCACGTTGCCGCTCAGGCCGGATACGGACCACTCTGGGGTGCATTCGCCAATAAGCCTCCCCCTCGAATCAAACAACAGCGCCTTGAATGCGAGAGTCTTTCCTGGACGGGTGCCCACCTCGGCAGGCAGCACCTGGATATGCGAGGGCCGGGCTCCAGCTTCAGCCTTTCCGGCGCTGGCTGGCCATGGAATTCCTGCCGCTCCTGCGCCGGCGGAAGCCTTGCCAATGCAGTAAATGTTTTTTGAAGTGCAGAAATACACCTTCCCCCTGGCGATGCATGCAGACCCGTTAATTTCTACAGGACGCCCATCTTTCAGCGCGAACTTCTCCTTGCTCAAGGTCACGGCCTTCTTGTCGCCAAGCTTCAATATCGAGAAGTGGCCGCTGACCTCGCCCACGTAGAGCTTGCCATCTCCGACAACAGGAGAGGCCTTGAGGACTGTGCCGACATTGTGAACCCAGGCCTCCTTGCCCGTCTTCAGATCAAAGCAGTGAATGTTTGCCGAGTTCGATCCGACATAGAGGTACTTGTCATCGGCGGCCGGCGAGGAGTATCCCGCTGTCAGGCCATCCACCCTCCAGACCTCGTTCGTCTTCGTGATGTCACCTGCGCCTGATGCCTTGAAGCATACGACTCGGCCCATCACCGGCTGCCTGGAATCAGTGCTGAACTGGCTTTCTTCACTATGGCAGGCGTAGACAAGGCCGTTGTGCACAATAACCGAAGCATTGAGCCCGCGCTTTGACAACCTGAAGGTCCAGACCTTCTCGCCTGTCGATGATTTCAACCCATAGATGTTGCCATCCGCGCAACCGACCACCAGGAGCCGGATGCCATCGACAACCGCGACGGAAGGCATCGAATAGGTGGTGTCAAGCGGCGCGCCGCCCGGAGTCGACCACCAGATGGCCTCGCCGGTGAACTTGTCGAGAGCGAGGTACCTGTGCGACCCCCTTCCCTGCTTGCCCCAGGATGAATTGAGGAAGCTGATGACGACCCGACCCTCATCCACCATGGGTGTATGGGTCCGGCCTCCATAGCCGGAGATCCGGCCAAACTCCTCGGTGAGCGAGTGGCGCCAGACCAGCTTTCCTTCCTTGTCGATGCAGGCGAAAACCCCCTGGACTCCATGGACGATTACATTGCCTGTCTCAGGATCGACACATGGATTGGACCAGCCGACCCGGGCTGAGGGTATATCGGTAAGGAAAATATTAAAGGCGTAGCGCCAGAGGATCTTGCCGGATTCAGCATCCATGCATACGACCTCCTCCTGCCAGGTTTCACCCTGGCCGGCAA
The DNA here is from genome assembly GCA_963579555.1 of Planctomycetes bacterium UBA1146. Classification (GTDB taxonomy): domain Bacteria; phylum Planctomycetota; class UBA8108; order UBA8108; family UBA8108; genus UBA8108. The sequence goes on along the minus strand of CAUZHA010000048.1, from coordinate 966 downwards.
GGTGGAGGACGTAGACCCGCCCATCCCAGACCACGGGGGCCGAACGAGCGCCAACAGGCATTGTCCAGAGCAGATTCTCACCATCCTTTGACCATTCGGCGGGCAGCTTTTTCTCAGGAGAGAAGCCCCTCTGCCCAGTTCCGCGCCATGCGGGCCACTCATCAGCCGCGGCGCTGCCCTGCAACAACAGCCCTACCCCTGTGATCACAACGGCGGCAATGAGGGCCGAGGTCTGAAATGAAACCGGTTTTTCGCGCAAGTCCATCACTGGTTATCCTTCTCTCTGACCAATCTCCTGGCTTTCAATTCATGTCGAGGTAAGCTCCCCCGATCCACAAGGCAGACCCTGACTCTAAACAGCAGGGCGTCATGCAGGGCCTTGGCAATGCGCCCTGAAAGTCCGTCCATGGCAGCGGAGTCGTCTTCGCCAGCATGGCTGGCGGGCTCAATGTCCACTTCAAGGGAATTCAAGTCCCCAGACTCTACCACCCGCAGGCGATATTCCGCAACCTCGCGAAATTCCCGTATAACGGTTTCGATCGCAGTGGGATAGACATTGTTTCCTCTGACAAAAAACATGTCGTCCGCCCGGCCGAGAATCCCTCCATCGAAGAGTTTAAGGTCGGCGCCCAGGCCTGTTCCTCCTTGTCCATCCTGGAGCTTCAACCTCACCATATCACCCGTCCTGTAGCGCAGGAGGGGGCTGCCGGTTCGCCCAAGATTGGTAAGCACCAGCTCCCCATGCTCTCCAGGCTCAACCTCTTCACTGGAGCCCGGATTGACAACCTCGACGATGAAGTCCTCCTCCAGGGGGCAAAGCGCCCCTGGGCTTTCCTGGGATTCGTAGGTGACGCACCCTATTTCCGTCATTCCGTGATGGTCCCTCACCTCGGCCCCCCACAGCTCAGCAATACGCTTGCGTGTACCAGGAACCAGCCCCCCCGGCTCGCCAGCGACAACAAGAAG